>NZ_JBHEEA010000003.1:0-261552 GCF_041900695.1 Bifidobacterium sp. 2450 | reverse complement strand
GAGATTTTGCGCACTTTGGTTTGGGCTTGAGATAGGGGCATGGCCCGTGTCCTGTGTACGATTTTCAGTCGCCAGACATTAGAAAACCGCGATTGGAAACGAGGGCACGAAGCCATGTCACAGCAGATTCTACAGGTCGACCAGGCCATGTTGGAAACCACCCTGGACCGGATGGTCCGCAAAAGCGTCGAGGAGACCCTGAACGCGATGCTCGACGCCGAGGCCGACGAGATCACCGGCGCCGCGCGCTACGAGCGCAGCGGGGACCGCAAGGCGTACCGGGCCGGCCACTACGAGCGCGACCTGACCGTCAAGGCCGGCAAAATGAGCCTGAAAGTGCCGAAACTCAAGGGCGCGGTGTTCGAGTCGGCCGTGATCGAACGATACCGTCGGCGTGAGGAGAGCGTCGAGGAGGCCTTGATCGACATGTACCTGGCCGGCGTCTCCACCCGCCAGGTCGATGATGTCAGCCGGCTCCTGTGGGGCGACCGCATGCCCTCGCAGACCCTGAGCGACAAGCTCAAGCGCGTCTATGCGGATATCGACGCATGGCGGGGCAGGCCCCTCGAACAGGATTACCCGTACCTGTTCATGGACGGCGTGTGGCACAAAAGGTGCTGGGGCGGGTCCGTGGAGAACGTGAGCATCCTGGTGGCCATCGGCGTCGGCATGGACGGGCGGCGCGAGGTGCTTTCGGTGGCCGAGGGCATGAAGGAGGACGCGGAAAGCTGGCGCGAATTCATCAAAGGCATGCTCGCACGAGGCCTCAAGGGCGTGAGACTGGTGACGGGAGATCGGTGCGCGGGGCTGGTCGCCGCCGCGGGCGAGCTGCTGCCCGATGCCCGCTACCAGCGGTGCATGGTGCATTTCGAGCGCAACATACTCGCCAGGGTCAACCCCGGGAACCGCGACTGGGCGGCCGACGCACTGAAGGCCGTGTTCTCCATGGAATCACGCGACAAGGCGTTGGAGAAGGCCGAATCCGTCGCCCGGGACATGGAATCCAGGAAACTCAAGGAGGCCGCCAAATGCCTGCGCGAGGGCATCGGCGAGACCACGACCTACCTGCTCGACGACTACCCGCGCGAGCATAGGCGTCGGATCCGCACCAACAACATGATCGAACGGCTCAACCGCGAGATCAGGCGCAGGACCCGCGTGGTCGGCTCGTTCCCCGACGGACGCAGCGCGTTGATGCTCGTCTGCGCGAGGGTCCGCTACGTGACATCCGACGAGTGGTCGACGCGCCGCTACCTCGACATGTCAAGGCTCGGTGAGACCGTACCAGCAGCGAACTGATCACCGCCACAGGGACGGGCGAAGACCAAAGTGCGCAAGAGTTCGGGCACTACCGGTTATGCAGTAGCGTCATAGGAAAAACAAGGAATTGAGAGGACTCTTATGATTTCCTATGTACGAAACGTGGGTAAGACGGTACTTGCAGCGGTCGTTAGTTTGGTGTTCATCGTTGGTGCTGCTGGCTGCGGTAACACTCAAAAGGATGATGGCCCAGACTATGCGGATGATGAGGCGATGTCCATAATCGCGAAAGGGTATCAGAAGCGTTCGGATGTCATCGCTCAATATGAGCAGAAGAAAGATACCGATTCCGTCAAACATGTCAAAGATGCTGTTCAGGCTGAAATCGATAACGATAAGCCTTTGAAAGAGCGGCAGTTCAAGGATTCGAAGTTGCAGGAGAAAGTCATTGCTTATCTCAACCTGCTTGAGGATTCTCAAAAAGTGAACGAGGATTATTCCTATCTCAGCTCGAATTACCGCACCGAATGGACCAAGGTATACGATAAGCGTTCGGCATTGCTCAAGGATTTTGTCGATAATTACAAGCTCACGGTAGACGGTAAATATCAAGATTCATTGAATGATATTGTTGCCAACGGTTCGTCCGTCAAGAAAAAGACGGAAACGGAAGACGCGCTGAATAATCTGATTGCCTCTGCGACTTTCGAGAAAACTGATGACGGATATGGCTACTACACATACTCAGCCGTCATCGAAAACACCAGCGGAATCGATTTCGGTACCGTCAACTTGATATTGGCTCTATACGATGCCGATGGCGTGAAGGCTGCCGAAGTATACGCCAGTACTAATGCTTGGCCTGCAGGAGAAAAGGTAAAATTCGAAACCGGTAGCGATGTCGATGCGGCGCAGGTGAAGGCGTCTGTCGACCACTATGAAGTAGACGATTAAGCGTATCCATACACAACAGATAGTGATGGCCCACAGGGAATCTTCCTGTGGGCCATCACTATTAAACGTCAATATCAGTCAACTTACGCCGAGAACTGTTTGCCGAATTCCGAGAAGAGCTGACGGCGGGCGAAGACGAGCAGGCCGAGCAGCACCAGCAGGGAGACCAGCCCGCTGACCATCACCAGCACATCCCACGGAGCCCAGCCGAGCGGAATGAACGTCAGAGGCATCAGACCAGCGACGATGTCGAACGCCAGATACTTGGCGTACTGGTCAATGGCCTTGGCCCGCAGCACGATAAGCAGCACCACGTCAAAGACCAGCGAAACCAGACACGTGATCGGTATGACGAACATGGTGACGACACAATTCATCGTCGCCACAAACCAGACCAGCGCAATCGCCAGCATGATATAGAAATATCGAAACATGAGGCGAAGCGGCCGTGACGCGTGCAGAATCGCACTGTTGATGAACAGCACGCTGATGATCAGAGCGGCCGCCGATGCACTGGCAATCGGTATCGGCCATGAAAACAGATAGCTGAAGAAGCCATGCAGCAGCAGAATCGCGCCGGTTGCAAACGTGATGATCTCCACCGTCAGACGCCTCGGACGCAGATAGATCTGCTGCGCGGGGAATGCGGCGGGAGAGGCCTCGCCGTGCAATTCGTTCTGGCAGAGCGGGCAACGGGCCATATCGCCGGTGAAATCGACGTTGCAGGCATCGCAATGCTTCATGCCGACGCTCCTTTCTCCACATGCACGCCGGCGATGTTCATACGACCGCTGATGCCCTGCGTGGCGAGAATCCGGCACAGGTTCTTGATGACGTTCAGATCATGGTAGATGGTGGAGATGCCGATGCTCAGGTCGTCGCCGAACGAGCAGACCGTGAAATTCAGGCTGGCCGGTGTGGTGAGGAAGCTCACCGAACGTACATGGCGCGCGAGTCGTTCGTCCAAGGTGACTCGGCCAAGGTTCGAGACGGTGGTCGTGGTCTCGCGGTCGGCGATGAACCGGGCCAGCTCCAGCACCCAGTCCTTGGCAGGGGAGGGCGCGAGACGCAGCGCCGGATTCTTTTCCAACGCAATCATGCGGTTCATATGCGATTCGACGCGCTCGCGACTGGTGGCATGGCCGAGCTGCTCCTGCACATGGCGGGCGATGTCGGCCAACGGCTCATCGGTCAGCAATCCACCCATACCGTTGCCGTGCGCGGTGCAGGCGGCGGACTGCTGGCCGTCGCCGGTCGCGTCTGGGCTCGTTGCGGAAGTTTTCGCGGAGTCCTCATCGGCTTCGATATCGGCCGGCGTGTACGCCACGTAAGTCATGCCGTAGAAGTTGCGCACGGTCTCCGACCTGAAGAAGGCGCGCAAGTCGACCGGAATATCCACGCGAATCGCGCGATTGCGGGCGCGCGAGGGCATGACGTCGCGAATCGCGCACAGTATCGCGGCGATGAGGTAGGAGGTGAGGCTCACTCCGCACTGATGTGCTGCACCAAGCACCTTACTGGCGCTGACGTGATATTCCATGAACGTGGGCGCGTCCCGGTCGATAGGGCCGGCGAGCCGGTAGATCTTCGTGCCGGGCGCGGCACCGGCCTTGTCTTTCTCGTAGTATTTGTCGAAGCTGTTTTCGGCTTTGTCGCTGTCCGAGCCGTCGTAATCCGAAGGCACATCCGGCACGTCATATCGCTCGGCAATGTAGGCGTGCAACAGTGACTTGAACAGGTTGATGGCGCCGCGACCGTCCGAAATGATGTGCGAGACCTCGAGATTGACACGATTGCGGAAATAACTCACGCGGAACAGCATGCTTTTGGGCCCGTAATGCAGGCGCGAGCACATCGGCAGATGTTCCGGCTCTACTTGGGGGCGTCCATCCGACTGTTCGAGATAATGCCAGAACATGCCGTTGAGCAGGTGCACGTTGAAGCTCGGGAACTGGGCGATGGCATGGTCGAGCGCGCGCTGCAGGATGTCCGGATCGATGTCGTCCGCCAGATCGGCCGAATAGCGGAACACGGTCTGCGAGGAGCGGCCAGCCTGGGAGGAGTAGAACTTGCCGATGTTGTCTAGTCGGTACCAAGTACGTCTTGCCACGCGTCGCCTCCCTCCGGTGCGTTGGCGGTGGTGCCGGTGCCGGGAGCTGGTTCCAGCGGTGTGCCGTCGAGGAAATGCTCGATGATTCGGTAGGTGGTGGCCACCAGTCCCACGGCCGACGTGTTGAGTAGGTAGCCGTGGATGCCATCGTGAATTCGGTAACAGGAGACGTTGTCGTTCACCAATTGCAGACGACGGGCGTACGCTTCGTCCTCGTCTCTGAGCGGGCAGTATTCGGCGGACAACACCAGCGTGCGCGGCTGATTGCTCAGGTCGTGCGCGGTCAGCGGCGCGAAATACGGATTGGTCAGATCGGCCACGGACGAACGGTACATGTCGATGTAGTCGGCCATGTCCTGTGCGGTGAGGATGTAGTCGGTGCCGTTGGTTCGCACCGATTCGAACGGGCTGGCTTCGGGATTGTAGTCGTTGCCGACTACCGGGTAAAGCAGCATCTGCGTGCGCGGCATGAACTCGCCGCGGTCGCGGGCCATGAGCGAGACGGCGGCCGCAAGATTGCCGCCCGCGCTGTCGCCAAACAGCACGATGCTGTCGGGATCCGGTGCCGGGATTGTCGCAGATGTATCGCCCCCGCCGGCGGGGGCTGTCGGCGCAGCCGACTGGGGGTGGTCAACGGCGGCAACAGTACCGCCACCCACCCCGGAAATCGGCAATTCCCCAGCAAACAGCTGCCGGGCTACCTCATAGCAATCCTCAACAGCAGTAGGGAAGCGGTATTCAGGAGCCAGCCGGTACTCGACTGAGATCACACGGCGTTGCAGACGTACGGCCATATGCGCGCAAGCCTGCGTGTACAGGTTGATGCCGCCTGTAGTCCAACCGCCACCGTGGAAAAACAGGATCGTGCCACGCGGCGTGACTGAGGGAAGTTCCGTGTTGGTATTGCCGGAAATACCGTCGGCGTTGCCGCTCGACGTGCTTTCCTTGATGGGTATTTTGGGTAGGACTTTGGGTAATACGGCGGGCAGAATCGCGGATATTGCCGAGGTCACTGGCGTGCCATTGGCGGAAGATTCCTCCAGGGCTTCGGGCAGGGGCGCTCCATAGGCGACCAGCGGCGTGAACACTCGCAATGGTACGGCATATCCATCCGCCATAGGCGCGAAGACGTCCTCGACACGGCATTTCGGATTGGCGGGTGCCTGCTTGGCGATAAGCTCTTCCGCCACGCGCTGCAATTTGTACGACTTGCCCGCGTTGGGCTTGATGTAGCTGGCGGCCTTCATCGCGGCGAACAATGCCTCGTTGATCGGCATGACGACAGGTCCTTTCAGCGGCGGATTCGGTAGTGCGAACACCCCAACCTTAGCTTATGACCGGCATGAACAAAAAAGGGAAGGAACCCGAGAGTTCCTTCCCTGTGTGCCGTATCAGACGCGATACGCGCCGATTATCAGGCGGCGAAGTATTCCACGCCGGCCTCGAAGATCGGCTGGTACTTGTTGCCGGGCACGTTGACGTACAGGCCGTTGCCGGAACGCTCCGAGTGACCCATCTTGCCAAACACGCGGCCGTCCGGGCTGGTGATGCCCTCGATGGCGAGCAGCGAGCCGTTCGGGTTCACATCCAGGTCCATGCCGGGGGTGCCGGTCTCGTCCACGTACTGCGTGGCGATCTGGCCGTTGGCCCTGAGCTGGGCGAGCACCTCGTCGGAGGCCACGAAGCGGCCCTCGCCGTGGGAGATGGCCACGGTGTGAATGTCGCCGACCGAAGTCTTGGACAGCCACGGGGAGAGGTCGGAGGCCACGCGCGTGCGGACCAGTCGGCTCTGATGGCGACCGATGGTGTTGAAGGTCAGCGTCGGGCAGGCGTCGGTCATCGGCACGATGTCGCCGTATGGCACCAGACCCAGTTTGACGAGCGCCTGGAAGCCGTTGCAGATGCCGAGCATCAGACCATCGCGGTTCTTCAGCAGGTCACGCACGGCCTCGGTGACGGCCGGCGCACGGAAGAACGCGGTGATGAACTTGGCGGAACCGTCCGGCTCGTCGCCGCCGGAGAAGCCGCCCGGGATCATCACGATCTGGCTCTTGTTGATCTCGTCGACCAACGCCTGCGTGGATTCGGCGACGGCGGCCGGCGTCAGGTTGTTGACGATCAGTGTGGTCACATCGGCGCCGGCGCGCTCGAAGGCGGCGGCGGAATCGTACTCGCAGTTGTTGCCCGGGAACACCGGGATCACCACATGCGGCTTGGCCACGGAAGAGCCGACGTACACGGTCTTCTTCGGCGCGTGGAAGTCGATGGTCTCGACGGTCGCGCCCTTGTCCTCGCCCTTGGAACGGTACGGGAACACGGATTCGATGCCGGACTCCCAAGCTTCCTGCACAGCGTCCAGGTCCAGCGTCTCGCCGGCGGCCTTGAACACGTATTCGGAGGTGGTGGTGCCGATTTCGCCGATCTCGACCAAATTGGAGACGGCCGGAAGCTTGGCATCGTCCGCCAGCTCGACGATGAACGAACCGTATGCCGGGGTGAACAGGTCGTCCACGGTGATGCTGTTGTTCAGGGTCACGCCGATGCGGTTGCCGAGCGTCATCTTGAACAGGGCTTCGGCGGTGGCGCCATAGCCCGGCGTAGAGACGGCCAGGGCATCGTGGAGGTCGGTGAGCTCCTCGATCACGGAGAACACTTCAAGCAGCGCATCCTTGTCCGGGGTCAGACCGTCGGCCAGGTAGCGCGGCGCGATGCGTGCGATACGGTGATCGGCGTCCTTGAATTCAGGGGAGGTGGCGCGCTTCATGTTGCCCACGGCCACGGCGAAGGAGATCAGCGTCGGCGGCACGTCGAGATCCTCGAACGAACCGGACATGGAGTCCTTGCCGCCGATGGCGCCGGTGCCCAGGTCCACCTGGGCCATCAGCGCGCCGAGCACGGCGGCCGCCGGCTTGCCCCAGCGTTCCGGCTCGTCGCGCAGCTTCTCGAAGTACTCCTGGAAGCTCAGGTAGGCCTTCTCATGCTCGAAGCCGGCCGCGACCAGCTTGGCCAGCGACTCGACCACGGACAGGTAGGCGCCGGTGAACTGGTTCTTGGACATGATGTACGGGTTGAAGCCCCACGCCATCGCCGAAGCGGTGGTGGTCTCGCCGAACACCGGCAGCTTGGCGACCATGGCCATGTTCGGGGTGAGCTGACGCTTGCCGCCGAACGGCATGAGCACGGTGCCCGCGCCGATGGTGGAGTCGAAGCGCTCCGAAAGGCCCTTGTTGGAGGCCACGTTGATGTCGGTGACCAGCTTGTTCATGCGTTCGGCCAGCGTGCCCTCGCCCCACGGGGTCTCGTAGGACTGCTGTGCCTCGACATGCACGGTCTGGTGCTTGGAAGCGCCGTTGGAGGCCAGGAACTTACGGGACAGATTCACGATCTTGTCGCCGTTCCAGGTCATCACCATGCGCGGGTCCTCGGTCACGGTGGCGATCACCGTGGCTTCGAGGTTCTCTTCGCGGGCGTAGGCCAGGAACTCGTCCACGTCCTCGGCGGCCACGTCCACGGCCATGCGCTCCTGGGATTCGGAGATGGCCAGCTCGGTGCCGTCCAGGCCCTCGTATTTCTTGGGCACGGTGTTGAGGTCCACGAACAGTCCGTCGGCCAACTCGCCGACCGCCACGGACACGCCACCCGCGCCGAAGTCGTTGCAGCGCTTGATCAGACGGCAGGCATCGCCGCGGCGGAACAGACGCTGCAGCTTGCGCTCCACCGGAGCGTTACCCTTCTGCACTTCGGCGCCGTCGAGTTCGAGCGATTCCACGTTATGCGCCTTGGACGAACCGGTGGCGCCACCGATGCCGTCACGGCCGGTGCGGCCGCCCAGCAGGATGATCTTGTCGCCGGGGGCCGGGGTTTCGCGGCGCACATGGTCGGCCGGGGTGGCGGCCACGACCGCACCCACCTCCATGCGCTTGGCCACGTAGCCGGGGTGGTAGATCTCGTCGACCTGACCGGTGGCCAGACCGATCTGGTTGCCGTAGGAGCTGTAGCCGGCGGCGGCGGTGGTCACGAGCTTGCGCTGGGGGAGCTTGCCTTCCAGCGTCTCGGAGACCGGCACGGTCGGGTCCGCGGCGCCGGTGACGCGCATCGCCTGATACACGTAGGAGCGGCCGGACAGAGGATCGCGGATGCAGCCGCCGATGCAGGTGGCCGCGCCACCGAACGGTTCGATTTCGGTGGGGTGGTTGTGGGTCTCGTTCTTGAACAGGAACAGCCAGTCCTCGTCGTGGCCGTTCACGTCAACCTTGACCTTGACGGTGCAGGCGTTGATTTCCTCGGACTCGTCAAGGCCGGTCAGGACACCGTTCTTCTTGAGCCACTTGGCGCCGATGGTGCCCATGTCCATGAGGCAGACGGGCTTGGCGTCACGGCCGAGCTCGTGGCGCATCGCCAGGTAACGTTCGAAGGCGGCCTTGACGGTGGCGTCATCGATGGTCACTTCGTCCAGCTCAGTGCCGAACGTGGTGTGACGGCAGTGGTCGGACCAGTAGGTGTCGATCACCTTGATTTCGGTGATGGTGGGCTCGCGGCCCTCCTCGCTGAAGTACTTCTGGCAGAATTCGAGGTCGGCCAGATCCATGGCCAGACCGCGCTCGTCGATGAACTTCTGGCCGGCTTCGGCGTCCATCTCGTTGAAACCGGCGATGGTCTCGACCTTGCCGGGCACCGGCACCTGGGTCTTCAGGGTTTCCTTGGTCTCCAGGCTGGCCTCGCGGGCCTCGACCGGGTTGATCACGTAATGCTTGATGGTGTCCACGTCGGCGTCGGTCAGGTCGCCTTCCAGCGCGTACAGCTTGGCGGAGCGGACGGTCGGGCGCTCGCCCTGGGAGATGAGCTGGATGCATTCGGCGGCGGAGTCGGCGCGCTGGTCGAACTGGCCGGGCAGGAACTCGGTGGCGAAGACCTTGGCGCCGGCGAAGTCGGGCAGGTCGTAGGCCACATTGTCCACCTGAGGCTCGCTGAACACGGTGGGTACGGTCTGGTCGAACAGCTCCTGGGAGATGCCTTCGACGTCATAGCGGTTCACGATGCGCAGGGCCTTGAGGCCGGTCAGTCCGAGGATCGTGCGCAGTTCGCCCGCAAGCTGCTGGGCTTCGACATCAAAGCCGGGCTTCTTTTCCACGTACACGCGAAAAACCATGGAAATCCTTTCTTGAAAATAGTGAAAAATTGAAGAAGTGCGGTAAAAGAACTTGGCTCCCCTCTCCGAGGGGAGCTGTCAGCGGAGCTGACTGAGGGGAGTTGCCATGGCGGTGAACGTCTTGACCTCCCCTCAGTCGCCTATCGGCGACAGCTCCCCTCGGGGAGGGGAGCCAGCTGTATGTTTCTGCTACCTGCACCTAAACGACTTACTCGGCGACTTCGATGCCTTCGGACTTGGCGAGTTCGGCGAGGCGCTCCTCGATCTCTTCGTAGGCCGGGATGATGCTGCCGAGACCACGGCGGAACAGGTCCTTGTCAAGGTGCTCGACCTTGCCGGAGTGGTCCTTCTGGTCCCACAGACGGCAGGAATCCGGGGTGATCTCGTCGGCCAACAGCAGCGTGCCGTCGGTGGCGCGGCCCATTTCGATCTTGAAGTCGACCAGCTTGACGTCGATCTTGGCGAAGATCTCGATCAGGGCCTCGTTAATCTTGCGGGCCAGCGGGGCGATCTCGGCGAGATCCTCGCGAGTGCATACGCCGAGGGCCACCAGGTCATCGTCGTTGACGAACGGATCGTGCAGATCATCGTTCTTCAGGAAGTACTCAAGCACCGGCTCCTTGAGCGGCAGGCCTTCCTCCACGCCCAGACGGGAGCAGAAGTGGCCGGCGGCCACGTTGCGCAGCACGATCTCCAACGGGAACATGTTCACCTTGCGCACCAGCTGGCCGGTGTCGTCCACTCGCTTGATAAGGTGGCTGTCGATGCCGCGCTTCTTGAGCAGGTCGAAGATGATGGTGGTGATGAGGTTGTTCAGGCGGCCCTTGCCGGTGAAGTCTTCCTTCTTTTCACCATCGCCAGCGGTGGCGGTGTTCTTGTATTCGACCCACAGAACCTCGGGATCGTCGGTTGCGTACAGTTGCTTGGCCTTGCCCTCGTAGAGCTTTTCCAGCTTCTCCATGACTCACCTTTCAGGAGTGGAATTTCTGGGTGAACTAACGGTAAAAGGGTACCAATCGAGGGCTACAACAACACTCAGCATGACGCTACGATGCGGCCAACGCATCATACGTCGCTGCATCGAACGGCCATACGCTGTTGGGATGGCGGAGGCGGCCGTCATTGGCCAGTACGATCAGCTCGTCTCCGGTCGTGTAGCCTTCCGGCATGAAGGTATCTACAGAAGCGCGTGTGAATACTCAGATGTTCGTCAATAGACGAAACATGACTCTTCGGCCATATGCACACGATAATGGGAGTGACGAAATGGTACAAGGAGGTTCGTCATGATCGATCATATTGGTTTGTTTGTTTCCGACGCCGCACAGTACGCGGATTTCTACGAGAAGCTGCTGGCCCCGCTGGGCTACGTCAAGAAAGTGGCGTACCCGACCGCCGTGTGCTTTGCCAATGACGAGGATGGCGACAGCGTTTGGCTGGAGTCTCCGAAGGACGGCAACCCGGTGGTGCCGTCTCATGTGGCGTTCCGCGCCAAGGATGAGGCCGCCGTCAAGGCGTTCCATGAGGCCGGTCTCGCCTCTGGCGGTACCGACAACGGCGCTCCGGGCCCGCGCCCGAACTTTGGCCCCACGTATTACGCCGCGTTCATCCACGACCCGGACGGCAATAATATTGAGGCCATGCTGAGCTGATCAGGCCGTGGACTACTCCACGGTAATCGTCAACGCATCGGCCACGAGGCCGGCCTTGGCACGGGCGTCGGCTTCGGACTCGCCGACAGCCAGTGCCACGGCCATGCGGCGGTGGCCATGCACTTCGGGCTTGGCAAAAATGCGCAGGTCCGTGCCGGGTTCGGCCAGAGCAGCGGCCACATCGGTGAACTCGGCCTCACCGTCGCCGGCCACCACAATCGCATGGCTTGCCGCCACCGAGCCGGCCGGAATCGTGAGCGCCACATGCTCGGGGGTGATCGGCAGGCCGAGAATCGCGCGGGCGTGCAGCGCGAACTCGCTCAGACGCTGGGAGGCCATCGTCACCATACCGGTATCGTGCGGACGGGGGGAGACCTCGTTGAACAGAATCGAGCCGTCGGTGAGCACGAACAGCTCCACGCCGAATACGCCCCAACCGGTTTCGCCGGCCGCCTGAGCCTTGGCCACCAAGCCTTCAACGGCGGTACGTGCGATGTCGCGCGCCCGCTCGGCCTCACCATCGGGCTCGGTAGCCGGCTGCCAGGACTCGCGATAATCGCCGGACTCCTGACGTTGGCCGATCGGCGCGCACGTCACAATGCCGGCGGACGAAGAAACAGTCAGCACCGTCAGCTCACGCTCCAGCGGGGCAAGCGCCTCAACGATCACGCGCGACACATCGCCCTCATCGGCGGCGCGGCGTCCCTCCTGCGCTTCGGTCCAAGCGGC
The DNA here is from genome assembly GCF_041900695.1 of Bifidobacterium sp. 2450. Classification (NCBI taxonomy): domain Bacteria; kingdom Bacillati; phylum Actinomycetota; class Actinomycetes; order Bifidobacteriales; family Bifidobacteriaceae; genus Bifidobacterium; species Bifidobacterium sp. 2450. The sequence continues at coordinate 249,698 of NZ_JBHEEA010000003.1, read as the reverse complement.
ATCGATGGCGTCGGCGGAACGCACCACCGACTGGCCGTGACCAGACGAGCTCATCACCGGCTTGACCACGCACGGATAACCGACTTCCGAAGCTCCGGCGCGCAGCTCTTCCAGCGAGCCGGCAAAACGATACGGTGTAGTCGGCAAGCCCAATTCTTCGTGGGCCAGTACGCGCAGGCGCTCGCGATCCATGCAACTCGCGGCGATTTCGGCGCTCGGCATCACCTGGGCGCCCGCAGCCGCAGCACCGGCCAGCACATCGGTGGCGATGGCCTCTACCTCGGGCACGATGATGTCCGGCTTGATTTCATCGAACAATGCCTGCAATTCGGCGGCATTCGCCATATCCAACGCGCGATATTCATGCGCCACCTGCTGGGCCGGAGCGCCGGCATACGAGTCAGCGGCGCACACCCACGCGCCCAGTCGCATGAGCTCGATGGCCACTTCCTTGCCCAGCTCACCAGCGCCCAAAAACAGCACGCGGGTGGGGTGCTTGCCCAGCGGTGTGCCCAGCGGGCGGTTGGCTGCGCGAGTTGCGGGGGAGACGGCGGAAGTCTCGGCGGGAATTGCGGGAGAGGAGGCGGAAGTCACGGCAGTATTCACGGCGTTCTCAGTCATACCCACATTCTGCCATGCCGCGATGATTTCGGTATGCCGCGTGAGCGGAGTGCCTCGCGTGGCCAAAATTACGGGCGGAATATCCGGCTTCATGGGGCGGTAAATTCCCCATGGGGCGGTAATGAGTCCATGGGGCGGTTTGTTGGTTTTGTGAAACCGCGGAATTAAGCCGTTTTGTCTTACCTCCCATGGGAATTTCACCGCCCCATGGGCAGGTTGCCGCCCCATGAAGATTCAGATGCCCGTAACCCGCCATAAATACTGGGTATAGACACGCCGTTGCGTGCGTAACAGAGCCGTCGTACCTTAGCAATTACCGGCCGATGAAATATGGGGCGGTCGGGCCAACATTTTGGGATGCAACATATAGCGAATAGCGGCGTGCCGGTTCCGGCATTTCAGGCTACAAGCCGGCACGCTGGCAATAGTCGAAGGGGGAGGGCGACATGCCGACGTCGAACGCGGCTCTGATTTCTTGACGGGCGGCTAGTCTGCCCGGCAATCCTTTTGCTGAGGCGGACGCACGCGCTGCAGCAGCCGTCGCCGCCGGCAAGGATATCATCGACCTAAGCAAAGGGAATCCCGATGGGCGGCCGCCATCCTTTGTGCAGGACGCGCTTTCTCACGCTTCACACAATCCTTCCCTGTTCCGGTACCCGCCATTTGACGGGCTTCCGGAATATCTGAATGCGATTGCCGGCTGGTATTCGCGCCAGCACAACGTCACCGTGGACCCCGTCACCCAGCTGCTGGCGACTTCCGGCTCGTCCGTCGGCATCACCACCGTCATCCAGACGCTGGTCGATCTGGGAGATACGGTGGTGGCGGTCGACCCGTATTACCCGCAGTACGAGGGCTCAACAGCAGTGGCCGGTGGCCAGTTCGAGACGATTCCCGCTGACCCGAGCCGCGGATTCCTGCCCGACTTGGACGCGGTGAATCCAGCGCTATGGACTCGCGCCAAACTGCTGATTCTGAACTATCCCAACAATCCGACCGGCGCGGCCGCAACACCCGAACTGTATGAGACGTCCGTGCGCCTGGCCAAGCAATACGGATTCATCGTACTTAACGATTTCGCCTATGCGGGGCTCGAGTTCGGCGACGTGCGCTCGCTGAGCCTGCTGGAGACTCCGGGCGCGCTGGACGTGGCGCTGGAACTTGGCTCGCTGTCCAAAATGTATATGGTGGCCGGCTGGCGTGGCGGATTCGTGACGGGCAACGCCGAAGTCTTGCCCGCAGTCAAAGCCGTACACCGGCAGACTGCGGTGTTGGCTTCCAGCGTTATTCAGCAGGCCGGTGCGGTGGCGCTGGAATCCGATCAGAGCACGGTGAAGCTGCTGGCCGTGCAATATCAGCATCGTTTTGAAGTGGTGCGTGGCGGGTTTACCCAAGCCGGTCTGCCGGTGGCCGAGGCCCAAGGCGGACTGTTCGCGTGGGCGCGCGTGCCAGAGCGGTGGCATGGCGATTCCGCCACATTCGTGGATTGGCTGCTCAACGCAGCCGGCGTGGCGCTGATGCCGGGGGTCTGCTTCGGTCAGGCGGGCGAAGGCTGGGTGCGTATCAGTCTGCTCAAGCACACCGCCGAGTTGTTCCAGGCCGTGGCCCGCGTCGATCGTGCGCTGCGAAGCGCGTGATTCAATATTGGGCAAAATGCGGCAGTCCATACCATTTCACACGCGTTCAGGCAGCGCGGCCGACGCCATTGCAGCGCGGTGGTTTAGGATGAGGCAATGCGCGAAAACGGGATTGAAGAGAGCATTGATCGTCCGCTGACTATCGCTCTTGTGGTCGATACGGTGGGCAATCAGGGCAACGGCACCTCCAATTCGGCCTTGCAGTGGGCTGCAGAATTGGAGCGGCAAGGCCATCATGTGAGGCTTGTCGGTATAGGGGCGCCCGAATATCCGGCGCGCGTGAATAAGGTGCCGCTCGTCTCGTGGGTGGCCGCCAAGCAGCTCATGCAATTCGCCGAACCCAGCGACACGTTGTTCCGCACCGCCTTCCAAGGCGTGGATGTGGTGCATATCTATATGCCGTTCAAATTCGGCCGTCGTGCCACTAAAGTCGCCCACCAAATGGGCATTCCCGTGACTGCCGGATTCCACCTGCAGCCGGAGAACGTGTTGTATTCGGCCGGCCCGCTACGTCGCATTCCCGGTATTTCCAGCTTCCTGTACTGGCTGTTCAAGCACTGGCTGTACAAGCACATTGACCACATCCATGTGCCCACCGAAATGACCGCGAGCCTGTTGCGCGCGCACGGGTATAAAGCCAAGTTGCACGTGATTTCCAATGGTTATTCACCGGTGTATTCGCCGAAGAAGCCGGCCGATCCGGATGCCTCGGCTCCCGTGCCGTTCCGCGTCATCGCTTCCGGCCGACTGGCTAGCGAGAAAGATCAGATTACGCTGATCAAGGCGGTGTCGATGTCCCGGCACGCCGGCGATATTCAGCTGGTGATCGCCGGTACTGGGCCGCTCAAGCAGTATCTCAAGTTCCGCGCCGGGCGTTTGCTGGCGCGCAAGGCCGATATCGGATTCCACAAGCACGCCGATATGCCCGATTTGTTGCGTTCGGGCGATTTGTTCGTGCATTGTTCGATTGCCGACATCGAATCGATGAGCGTGATCGAGGCGATGGCGTGCGGATTGGTGCCGGTGATCGCCGCGTCCGAACTGTCGGCGGCCAGCCAGTTCGCGCTGATCGACGAGTCGTTGTTCCCCGTGCGGGACGCGGCCCTGCTGGCCCGACGCATCGATTGGTGGATCGCACATCAGGCCGAGCGTGCCGAATGGGGCGAGAAATACGCCGAATACACCAAGGCGCATTATTCCGTGGAAGCCTCGGTCCACAAGTTCGTGGATATGGAACGCAAGGCGATAGGGGAGTAGGAGCCTTCTCGTTTGCGGAGAGGTCTTTCCCTCAGTCCGCCTGCGGCGGCCATCTCCCTCATCAGAGGGAGCTACGAAAAAAACCTCCCTCTGATGAGGGAGGTGGCATCGCGAAGCGATGACGGAGGGAGAGATTAGCGAAGGATTTTACAACAACTCAATAAGTTGATCGACCTCTTCAGGCGTGGTGGCCCAGCTGGTGCAGATGCGCATCACGGTGTGCGTGTCGTCGGCCTTTTCGGTAAAGCCGAGCTTGACCTCGCGCTCCAGACGGTCGATGGTCGGCTGATCCATCGTCACGAAAATCTGGTTGGTGGGCGCCTCGAAAGTGAGCGTGTAGCCCTTGACGCGCAGGGCCTCGCGAATATGATCGGCCGCCTCATTGGCGTTGCGGGCGATCTTGAAGTACAGATTGTCGGTGAACAAGGCGTCAAACTGCGCGCCCAGCACGAAGCCCTTGGCCAGCAAGGCACCGTGCTGCTTGATGCGGGTCAGGAAGTGCTTCGGCGTGTTGTGCTTGGTAAACACCACGGCCTCGCCGAACAGGGCACCCACCTTGGTACCGCCGATGTAGAACACGTCGGCGATGGTTGCCAGATCCGCGAGCGTCATGTCGGAACCGGTGGCGGTCAGCGCGTAGCCGAGTCGCGCGCCATCCACGAACAGCGGCATATCGTACTTATGCGCCACATCGGCGATAGCCTGCAGTTCGGCTTTGGAGTAGTTCGTGCCGTATTCGGTGCTTTGCGAGACGTACACGGAGCCCGGGAACACCATGTGCTCGTAGTTGCCGTCCGCATAGAAGGTCTTGCAGAACTCGTCCAGTTCGGTCGGGTCCATTTTGCCGTTGTGCTGGGGGATCGTGAGCACCTTGTGCCCGGAGAACTCGATGGCGCCGGCCTCGTGCACGTTCGGATGGCCGGAGGCGACCGCGACCACGCCTGCATACGCCGGGGTGATGGTGTCGATGACGACCTGGTTGGTCTGTGTGCCGCCGACGAGGAACCACACATCCGCGTCCGGCTGGCCGCAGGCCTCGCGGATCTTGGCCTTGGCCTGATCGCTCAGTTCGTCGAACCCGTAGCCCGAATACAGATGGTTGTTGGCTTCAGCCACGGCTTCAAGCACTGCGGGATGGGCGGCGCGGGAGTAATCGTTCTCAAAAGACAGCATGACGGACCTTTTGTCCTTGTGTTAGATGAATTGGATATGCCCGAGCGTACAACGCGGTGGTTCCAGGCAGGAGCGGGGAATTCATGGAGAAAAACAAAACCCTTCCGCGAACGGAAGGGTTTTACTGGGGTGGCCAACGCGGCTCGAACGCGCGACCTTCTGAACCACAATCAGATGCTCTACCAACTGAGCTATGGCCACCATAGTGCCGTATTCAGCAAGCTGAATTCGCGCAACAGGTGAATACTATACACAACTTTGCGGATGTGTGCTCATCGGTGTGTCGCGGTGGAATCAAGTGGTTGGTTTCATTCTTGGGGGCCAGGCTGCGGGCTGTCTCAGATGGCGGGATGTAGACGAGTGGGTCTTGTGCGGCGATTGATGAAAAGTCAGGGCACACGACGGCGTGATGGTACGACTGGGGATTGCAGAAATGATTACGTGAGTGTTCACAATGTGAGCATTATGTTTCATGTCAACCGCGACCCTCCTAGTTTCACGCGGTGTTACCTACACCGAACAAGGGAAGAGAAACACCATGGAAAAGGTTAAAGCCTTTGCAGATTGGCTGACCAAGTGGTTTACGGTCATCGTCATCGTCTGGGCCGTCTTCAACTACTTCGTGCCGGCCGCCAGCCTGTGGGGCAAGGCGTACACCGGCTACATGCTGGGCATCGTGCTGTTCGGCATGGGCCTGACCCTGACGCTGGACGACTTCAAGCGCATCCTGACCCAGCCGCTGATGGTCATCGTCGGCACCGTAGCTCACTTCATCATCATGCCGCTCATCGCCGTGGCCCTGTGCGCGATCTTCCACCTGTCCGGCCCGCTGGCCGTGGGCGTGATTCTCGTCGGCTGCTGCCCGTCTGGCACCTCCTCCAACGTGATGAGCTACCTGTCCCGTGGTGACGTGGCCCTCGATGTCTCCATCGGCATCCTCTCCACCCTGTGCGCCCCGTTCATGATTCCGCTGCTGATGCAGCTGCTCGCTTCTCAGTACGTGTCCGTGCCGACTCAGTCCCTGTTCCTCAACGCCGTCAAGGTGGTGCTCTTCCCGATCGCCCTCGGTGTGATCTGCCACATGATCTTCGGCAAGAAGATCGAGAAGGTTACGGTCGCCCTGCCTATCGTTTCTCAGGTGGCTATTCTGCTTATCATCGGCGTGGTCGTTGCCGCCAACGGTCCGAAGCTGTTCGTGGCCAGCTCCCTGATGGCCATCCCGGTGGTCATCCTGCATAACCTGTGCGGCTACTCGCTGGGCTTCGGCTTCTCCAAGCTGATGTACAAGATCTACCCGAAGGGCTTCCGCTACGCACAGCAGAAGGCCATCACCTTCGAAGTCGGCATGCAGGACTCCGCTCTGGGCGCAACCCTGGCCCTGACCTCCTTCGCGACCAACCCACTCGCTGCCGTGCCGTCCACCTTCTTCTCCGTGTGGCACAACATCTCCGGTTCTATCCTGTCCAGCTGGTGGCGCAACCACGATGACAAGCACGAGATCCACTGGGATTCCGACAATGGCGAGAAGGGCTCTGCCAAGAGCACCGTTTCAGCGGCCCACCCGTTCGACGCCGATAAGGCCGCCAAGGTCGCTGCCTGAAATCCTGAAATGGTGAGAAAGGTCGGGTAAGGCACGACTCCAGTCAGTCGGTCATCCACCTTTCCTACCTCGCATAACATAGCCGCTCCCGCTTACTTCCGATTGAGGTATCGGGCGTTTCGCGAGCGCGGTTTTGCTATAATTGGTAATGCAGAAAGCGGCAAGGTAATACGGCAAAGAGGCCGGGTCGCTAGAGGTTCCCATCGGATATGGAAGAGCACGAGGATGTGCTGGAAACAGATAACACAGAAGCGGATGTGGTGAAAAGAAACATAATGTAACCTCCTTGGCGGTGCCCCCGTGTGACATAGTCTCCGCGGGGGCACCTGCTGTGTGGCGTTCCCTTTTTGCGACGCATTCCCGGGAATATTGCGTTGGGAGGAGAGGAAAAGTACAGGGCGCAAGAGGTCTCCAAACCAGTGAGTTGTGGCCCGGCGCGTCGTTGTCCGGAGGAATCGTAATATAGATATTCGTGTGTGCCAACAGCACGCCTTATGTAACAGGCGAGCATGCTGGGATATCCTTCAAACCGCTGATCGCACGCAGTAATGCGCCGACGGGAGGGGCGAAGGCCATCGGGCCGGTGGACTGGGCTATCTTTTCCGATTCGTCGGGTGCCGCCAACAGGCGGATACCAAGCGAGTGTGCTGAAAAGTGTGGGTGCAGTGCGGCGGTCACACAAAAGCAAGAGAAACCACTGAATCGGAGGATTCAAGTTGCCTACTATTGAACAGCTCGTCCGTAAGGGACGTCAGGCAAAGCCGAAGAAGTCCAAGACTTTGGCCCTGAAGGGCAGCCCGCTGCGTCGCGGCGTGTGCACCCGTGTCTACACCACCACCCCGAAGAAGCCGAACTCGGCTCTGCGTAAGGTCGCTCGTGTGCGCCTGTCCTCGGGCATCGAAGTCACCGCCTACATTCCGGGCGAAGGCCACAATCTGCAGGAGCACTCCATCGTGCTCGTGCGCGGCGGCCGTGTGAAGGATCTCCCGGGTGTGCGTTACCACATCGTGCGTGGCGCGCTCGATACCCAGGGTGTCAAGGACCGTAAGCAGGGTCGTTCCCTGTATGGAGCAAAGAAGGCGAAGTAAGAGATATGTCACGTAAGGGACCTTCCAAGAAGCACGTCGTGCTGCCCGATCCGATCTACGGTTCCACCGTGGTGGCGCAGCTCATCAACAAGATTCTGCTTGACGGCAAGAAGTCGATCGCCGAAGACATCGTCTACTCCGCGCTCGATATGGTCAAGGAGAAGTCCGACCAGGAGCCGGTGGCTGTGCTCAAGCGCGCCCTGGACAACATCCGTCCGTCCCTCGAGGTTCGCTCCCGCCGTGTCGGTGGCGCTACCTACCAGGTGCCGGTCGAGGTCAAGCCGAACCGCGCCAACACCCTGTCGCTGCGCTGGCTGACCGATTTCTCCCGCGCCCGTCGTGAGAAGACCATGGCTGAGCGTCTCGCCAATGAGATCCTGGATGCCTCCAACGGCCTCGGTGCTTCTGTCAAGCGCCGCGAGGATACTCATAAGATGGCAGAGGCTAACAAGGCCTTCGCTCATTACCGCTGGTAATCACTCGCCCTGAGTAAAACTAAGGAAAAAGATGGCTGAAGAGATTTCGGACCTCCACGACGTCCGCAATATCGGCATCATGGCCCACATTGATGCCGGCAAGACCACCACTACCGAGCGTATTCTGTTCTACACCGGTAAGAACTACAAGATCGGCGAGACCCACGACGGCGCCTCCACCATGGACTTCATGGCGCAGGAGCAGGAACGTGGTATCACCATCCAGTCCGCTGCTACCACCTGCTTCTGGAGCCGTCAGTCCCACGACACCAAGGACAAGTTCCAGATCAACATCATCGATACCCCTGGCCACGTGGACTTCACGGCCGAGGTGGAGCGCTCCCTGCGTGTGCTCGATGGTGCCGTTGCCGTGTTCGACGGCAAGGAAGGCGTGGAGCCGCAGTCCGAGACCGTGTGGCGTCAGGCTGACAAGTACGGCGTTCCGCGTATCTGCTTCATCAACAAGATGGACAAGCTGGGCGCGAACTTCTACTACTCCGTCGACACCATCAAGGAGAAGCTGGGCGCTACTCCGATCGTGATGCAGCTGCCGATCGGTTCCGAGAACGACTTCACTGGCGTTGTCGACCTGGTTGAGATGCAGGCTTACGTGTGGAACGGTACCGAGGAGCTCGGCGCCAAGTACGACACCACTGAGATCCCGGACGACCTCAAGGACAAGGCTCAGGAGTACCACGAGAAGCTCGTGGAAGCCGCTGCCGAAGCCGACGACGACCTCATGAACAAGTTCTTCGAGGACGGCGACCTGTCCAAGGAAGACATCCGCGCTGGCGTGCGTAAGCTCACCATCGCCAAGGAAGCCTTCCCGATCTTCTGCGGTTCCGCCTTCAAGGACAAGGGCGTTCAGCCGATGCTGGACGGCGTTGTCGATTACCTGCCGTCTCCTGAAGACGTGCCGGCCATCAAGGGCTACAAGCCTGGCGATGAGTCCGTCGAGATCGACCGTCACCCGGTCAAGTCCGATCCGTTCGCGGCTCTGGTCTTCAAGATCTCCACTCACCCGTTCTACGGCAAGCTCGTGTTCGTGCGCGTCTACTCCGGCTCCGTTGTGCCGGGCGACTCCGTGCTCGACTCCACCCGCGAGAAGAAGGAACGTATCGGCAAGATCTTCCAGATGCACGCCGATAAGGAAAACCCGATGGACCGCGCTGACGCCGGTAACATCTACACCTTCGTGGGCCTGAAGAACGTGACCACCGGTGACACCCTGTGCGCCATCGACGATCCGATCACCCTCGACTCCATGACCTTCCCGGATCCTGTGATCCAGGTGGCCGTCGAGCCGAAGACCAAGGCCGACCAGGAGAAGATGGGTATCGCCCTGTCCAAGCTGGCCGAAGAGGATCCGACCTTCCAGGTCACGACCGACGAAGAGTCCGGCCAGACCCTGATCTCCGGCATGGGCGAGCTCCAGCTCGACATCATCGTCGACCGTATGCGCCGCGAGTTCAAGGTTGAGTGCAACCAGGGCAAGCCGCAGGTTGCCTACCGCGAGACCATCCGCAAGGCCGTCATGGACCAGGGCTACACCCACAAGAAGCAGACCGGTGGTTCCGGCCAGTTCGCAAAGGTCCTGATGAACTTCGAGCCGCTCGACACCACCGAGGGCAAGACCTTCGAGTTCGAGAACAAGGTCACCGGCGGCCACATCTCCGCCGAATTCATCGGCCCCATCGAGGCCGGTGTCAAGGAGGCTATGGAGTCCGGTGTTCTCGCCGGCTTCCCGGTCGTGGGCGTCAAGGCCACCGTCACCGACGGCCAGATGCACCCGGTCGATTCCTCCGAAATGGCCTTCAAGCTCGCAGGTTCCATGTGCTTCAAGGAAGCTGCCCCGAAGGCCAAGCCGGTCATTCTCGAACCGATTATGAAGGTCGAAGTCCGTACGCCGGAAGAGTACATGGGCGAAGTCATCGGCGATCTGAACCAGCGCCGTGGCAACATCCAGTCCATGACCGACGGTGTCGGCGTCAAGGTCATCGACGCCAAGGTCCCGCTGTCCGAGATGTTCGGCTACATCGGCGACCTGCGTTCCAAGACCCAGGGCCGCGCCATGTTCACCATGGAGATGGACTCCTACGACGAGGTGCCGAAGAGCGTCTCCGAGGAGATCATCAAGGCCCAGCGCGGCGAGTGACACGCGCCACTGCATGAAGTAGCCAGTGTCTCCAGTCAGCGGTAGTATCGTGTACCGCTGACTGGGTTCTGGCTCTTCAAAGTGGCACATAACCCAGAAACCCAGTAGAATAAGCGAGTCCCTGTGCGAAAGGGTGCAGGAAACTCACGAGACGTCCAGGAGGACAAAAGTAATGGCAAAGGAAAAGTACGAGCGTACTAAGCCGCACGTTAACATCGGTACCATCGGCCACGTCGACCACGGTAAGACTACCCTGACTGCCGCCATCTCCAAGGTGCTGCACGAGGAGTTCCCGGATGTCAACCCGGAGTACGACTTCAACCAGATCGATTCCGCTCCGGAAGAGGCCGCCCGCGGTATCACCATCAACATCGCCCACATCGAGTACCAGACCGCTGAGCGTCACTACGCTCACGTCGACTGCCCGGGCCACGCCGACTTCGTGAAGAACATGATTACCGGTGCTGCCCAGATGGATGGCGCTATCCTCGTTGTGGCCGCCACCGACGGCCCGATGGCCCAGACTCGCGAGCACGTGCTGCTCGCCCGTCAGGTTGGCGTTCCGAAGATCCTCGTCGCCCTGAACAAGTGCGACATGGTCGACGATGAAGAGCTCATCGAGCTCGTCGAAGAAGAGGTCCGCGACCTCCTCGACGAGAACGGCTTCGACCGTGACTGCCCGGTCATCCACACCTCCGCTTACGGTGCTCTGCACGACGATGCCCCGGATCACGAGAAGTGGGTCCAGTCCGTTAAGGACCTCATGGACGCTGTCGACGAATACATCCCGACCCCGGTTCACGACCTGGACAAGCCGTTCCTGATGCCGATCGAGGACGTCTTCACCATCTCCGGCCGTGGTACCGTTGTCACCGGTCGTGTCGAGCGTGGCCAGCTGGCCGTCAACACCCCGGTCGAGATCGTTGGTATCCGTCAGACCCAGCAGACCACCGTCACCTCCATCGAGACCTTCCACAAGACCATGGACTCCTGCGAGGCTGGCGACAACACCGGTCTGCTGCTGCGTGGTCTCGGCCGTGACGATGTCGAGCGTGGCCAGGTTGTGGCCAAGCCGGGCTCCGTCACCCCGCACACCAAGTTCGAGGGCGAAGTCTACGTGCTGACCAAGGACGAAGGCGGCCGTCACTCGCCGTTCTTCTCCAACTACCGTCCGCAGTTCTACTTCCGCACCACCGACGTCACCGGCGTCATCGAGCTGCCGGAAGGCGTCGAGATGGTTCAGCCGGGCGACCACGCTACCTTCACCGTTGAGCTGATTCAGCCCATCGCTATGGAGGAAGGCCTGACCTTCGCTGTGCGTGAAGGTGGCCACACCGTCGGCTCCGGTCGTGTGACCAAGATCCTCGCCTGATTTTCATCAGACAAGGATCTTCGCTTGAACTAGCGTTATAGAAAATCCCCTCCGAGTTTCCTCGAAGGGGATTTTCTATAACCGCAGCAGGATATGGATATGTACCACGACTTCCGGCCTGGATGCGCTAGTGTTGCTTTCCAATAGATAAGAGGAATGCGCGTTCGCGGAACGCCGTGCACAGCCGGGACGTGCCGGACACACGCTTATTTATCACGTGTATGCAGGCGACTGGCAGCCGACAGGGGAGTGCCAGCTGATGGATTATGGCGTGATACGCGCGAGCAGATTGCACGCGTGCAGGAGGATCGTGAGCCATTGGCGGTCTCGTTCTCGCAGTGGCAATGATTTGACCGATGTAAACACTTGAGATTCAATAGACACCGTGAAAGAGTTCTGTACAAAATGGTGGAAGCGCATTGCCACCGTTGACATGTTGTTCATTGGCGTTCTGACTCTGCTGGCCTCGCTGTTCGCCTCCTGGCTCAAGCAGTTCCCCGGATTCAGCCTGTTCGGCGCGCTTATCATCGCGCTGCTCATCGGTATGATCATCCAGTTCCCGATCCGCAGTGCCTACGTCGGTTCCAATGATGGCCGCAAGGCAGGCGTCAAGGACGCCGCTGGCCTGATTTCCAACAAGCTGCTGCGCCTCGGCATCATCCTGCTCGGTTTCAAGCTCAACCTCGCCGTGCTGTTCACACAGGGCATCAAGTGTCTGCCGATCGCCGCTGTGGTCGTCACGCTGACCATCATCGTGTGCTATGCCATCGCCCGCAAGCTCGGTGTCGACCCGATGCTCGCCATCCTGACCGCCGGTGGCACCGGCATCTGCGGTGCGGCCGCCGTCATGGGCCTGGCCGGTTCCATCAAGGTGCCTGAGGACAAGCAGGACGAGAAGGACAACGACGTGACCATGGCCGTGGCCATCGTAGCCATTATGGGTACTGTGTTCGCGTTGCTGGAGATCGCGCTCGGCCCGCTGACCGGCATGACCAAGGACCAGCTGGGCATCACCGCCGGTGCTTCCCTGCACGAAATCGCCCACGCGGTCGCCGCCGGCGACGCTTTCGGCGCGGTGGACATCGCCACCATCATGAAGCTTTCCCGCGTGCTCATGCTCGTGTTCGCGGCCATCATCATCGCTATCTGGTGGGAGAAGAAGCACTCCGAGGTGGAGAACACCGGCAAGAAGACCGTGGCCTTCCCGTGGTTCATGCTCGGCTTCATCGGCGCTTCGATCATCGGCACCTTCGTGCCGCTCATCGCCTCCATCACCCCGCAGCTTGTGGACTTTGCGTACATCGTGCTCGGCATGGCCATGGCCGCGCTCGGCATCAATGTGAACTTCAAGGCCATCGCGTCCAAGGGCAAGAAGCCGATGCTCGCCAGCTTCCTGACATCGATTCTGCTCATGTGCTTCGCCGCAGGTGTTGCTGTGCTGTTCTTCTGATAAGCGCTCCAAATACAAATAGCCGAAGGCGAACGACAGTGAGCAATTGGAATGTGCCACCTAAAAATCACGTACTTGCACAACGGATAACCCCAGCCGAACTGGCAGGCCATCGCGATGAATTTCACCACATACGGGCTCAGGCTCGTCGCGTCCGGCATCCAGCCGATCAGCAGCGTGCTGAACGTGAAGTTCCAGATCCACAGCAGTACGAACAGCACCACCGATCGGGTGAAGTTGCTGGACGATTTGAACGTCACATTGCGGTTCATCACGAAGTTGTAGGTCGCGGAGCACGCTACTGCGATGCCGTTGGAGACCTGTGAGGGTACGCCAATCAAGTGCAAAATCGCGAACGTCGCATACTCCACAATGGTCTGCGTGGCCGAAACGCCCACATACTTGCCCAGCACGGCGAGCCCGTTCTGCTTGTTCTTCTCTTCTGTGTCCGCCATGCCATGCATCTCCGGCCATTCGTCTTCCCCTCAATCTCGCAGCATGATATCGCTTCTATGCGAGAAAACCACAGGCCGCCGCAGCAATCGGCACTACTAAAGATAACGCCAGATAAGCCGTTGCGGTGGGGTAGTGGCGTTTGCGGAAGAGCGTCACCATTTCGTTGATGGCGGTCGAGAACGTGGAGAAGCCGCCGAGGAAACCAGTGGCCAGTACCAGACGCCACGGTTCGTCCAATGTTCCGCCAAGTGCCAGCGCAGCAACCAATCCAGCTAGAAAACCGGCAATGAGATTGATAGTGAATGTGGAGAGCGGAAATGCGCGCTGCCAATACGTTTTGATGGTCACATCCAGCAGATAGCGGCAGGAAGCGCCCACGCCGCCGCATAGACATACCAGAATTGGCAAGATTGCAGATGCCATCAGCGTGCGCCTCCCATGATCGTGGCAGAAGAGTGAGAGGCAGATGCGGGATCCGCAGTCGATTCCATCTTCGCGGCGCTGGCCGAATGAGCCGAACGAGTCGATACGGCAGTTTGGGCATCACCTGATGGAGAGCCGGCCAGATGTGTCCCGGTCCATACGCCGGCAGTTGCGCAAGCCAATCCAAGCACAAACGTCACCAGCAGATAGGCGATGCCGGCCGCCGCCTGACCGTCGCAAATCGCGGTGAAGCCTTCTAACGCAAGTGTCGACATCGTGGACAGGCCGCCGCATACGCCCATGCCGAGTCCGCGGCTGGCGAATTCCTTGGAGCGTGCGCCGAATCGAGAGGAGCCGGCCAAGTAAGCGGTCAACCCTGCATAGCAGAAGCAGGCCAGCATGTTGGCCACGAACGTGCCGGTATGGAAGCTGCCGGCTGCGGGAATTTGAGCAAACGCATAGCGAATTGCGGTGCCGATGGCGCCGCCGCAGAAGACGACTAACGCAATATCAAGATGAATGTCGGGAAGTTTGCGAGTCGGGGAGGTGACCGTACGTACGCTCGGTCTAGCGTCTGTGGATGGGGATTGCGAACCCATAATAGCCTTTCCGGAAACCGCTGGATCCTGCTGAAGACACAACGACTCCATGCAATATCAAATCGTGTGTAGGAACTATCAGCAGTGTGCGGTTCGAAACGAGTTCAGGCGGGTTCCATCGCCGGTTCCTTAGCCTACTCGTGGCGGCGACAACAAACGGCAGCAGTATCTCGGATATTGGCCTATCGCGGTGGATTTCGGCAAGAGACTTCTGCAATGCCGATGAACTTGGTTGCCGTGAGGCGATAAAGCACGTAGATGAATTGCTTGGTTACTTCCATACCTCGTGGGTATGGCTCAACATGGTTTATGGCTATTGGCTAATACAGATCGATTGTCGTTTAATGGAACATGAGGATAACGGGCCCTAATCGCTCGGTGCCGGAAACAAGGAGTTGTGAATATGTCTGAAACCATGAAGGCCGCGATTTTCGTTGAGCCTGGCAAGATGACCGTGGAAGAGGTGCCAAAGGCGGCACTTCAGCAGGATGATGACATTGTGATTCGCATGGTGCGCACCTGTGTATGCGGCTCCGATTTGTGGTTCTTCCGTGGGCTGAGCGGCCAGACCGCGCACAGTCAGGTGGGCCACGAAGCCATTGGCGTGGTCGAGGAGACTGGCGCGGCGGTCGAATCCGTTAAGCCAGGTGATTTCGTGGTCGTACCATTCCCGTACAGCTGCGGCAAGTGCCCGGTATGCAAGGCCGGCTTCGAATCCGTGTGCCCGCACGGCGGCTACTTCTCCGCTTGTCAGGCCGAATACCTGCGTGTGCCCGAGGCGGACGGCACCGTGGTCAAGGTGCCCGGTTCACCGGAAGACTACGATGACGCGACGCTCGCTTCGCTGCTGACCGTTTCCGATGTGATGTCCACCGGTTATCACGCGGCGGTTTCTGCCGAGGTCAAGCCCGGCGATACCGCCGTGGTCATGGGCGATGGTGCAGTCGGCCTGTGCGGTGTGATTGCCGCCAAGATGCGTGGTGCCACGCGCATTATCTCCATGAGCCGTCACGAGGATCGCGCGGCGCTCGCCCGCGAATTTGGTGCGACTGATATCGTGCCCGAGCGCGGCCAAGAAGCTATTGACAAGGTGCTAGGAATGACCGGCGGCTATGGTGCGGACGCGGTGCTCGAATGCGTGGGCTCCAAGCAGTCGTTCGACACGGCGATTGGTCTGGTTCGCCGTGGCGGCGTGATTGGGCGCGTGGGTCTGCCGCACGACGTGGAGATCAGCGCCGAAGGCACGTTCTACGGCAACGTCGGCATCAAGGGCGGCCCAGCTCCCGTGCGCCACTACGATATTGACGGTGGTCTGCTGGATGCGGTGCTTAAAGGCGAAATCAACCCCGGTCGCGTGTTCACCGCCGAATATGACCTCGACCATATTCAGGACGCTTATGAGGCCATGGACCAGCGCAAAGTTATTAAGGCGTTGATCCGGTTCTAATCGCGTGGTGTGACGGGGTTTACCACAGTGGTATTTAACGTCCGTATGTATGCGTCGTAACGAGACCCTCGCATACATACGGACGTTGTTATGTGTCTGACGCGGTTTACGCTGAACGATTGTGGTGACGCAAACCGGTCACCTGTTACTCGGCGAGCAGTGCCTTGTACTGTGCAGCGGACTGGGCGAGGGCCTCGTCGGTGATGCCGAAAGCGCCGTACGTGGCGAACGGCTTGAGCCAGGTCGCGCCGATGTAATAAGCCGTGCCCTCGATCGGAATAAGCAGCTGCTCGATGGGGTAGCGGCCGGGGGTGCCGATCTGGTAGGCCGATTCCGGCGAAGGTTCGCCTGTGGATGGCGCCGAAGCGGCTCGAAACGTTCGGGGTCGGTCGTGAACGGTGGCGACGAGCTGCGGCTGGTGATTCGCGAATCGTCGCCGACGCCGGTGTATGAGCAGATTCGCGCTCAGATCGAAGGCATGGTTCGGGTCGGCGCGTTGCATGACGGAGACCGTCTGCCGTCGGTCCGCCAACTTGCCGGCGATCTGCGCATCGCGCCGGGAACCGTGGCCAAGGCGTACACCGAACTCGCCGACTGCGGCATCATCGACACCGGTGCCGGACGCGCGGCGCGTGTAAAACGGGTCAAGCCGATTCCCGAACCGCTGGTGCGCGCGGCCAAGACCTATGCCGACGAGGCCCGCCGGCTTGGCGCGAGCCTCGATGACGCCTTCAACGCCCTGCGCGCGCAGTGGTAAAGCGCGCACCGATGCGAAGCCTACACGGGGTGCACCGTCAGCGAAAAGTCGCCGATGGTGCTGACGGTCGAGGGCGAGGCCAGATTGCAGACATCTCGCAAGCAGTACGTGGCATACAGCGGAAGATAGGTTGTTCCGCCGTCCTGCGCAATATTGGAGCGGGACAGCACCACGCCCTGCGAGATGCGATATTCGGCATTGGCCAATACGGCGTCGATGGCGGCGTGCGTGCGGTAGCTGCGCCCCGACTTGACCTCGAACGGCATCACAGAATCGGCGTTCGTGTCAGCGATGAAATCGACTTCACCATGTTTCTTTGCCATGTAGTAATACAGCGGAATGCCTTGCGCCGTCAGCTCCTGAGCAATCACGTTCTCGTAGATGGCACCCAGATTCGGTGAGGAATCATCAAGGTATGCGGCTTGCGCGGTCGGTTGCGGGTATCGTGCCATGAGCATACCGGTATCAGACTGGTACAGTTTGAACTTCGGTGATTGCGCCGTGCGTTTCAATGGCGATTTCGGCTCGGTGACGCAGTTGGTTTTCAATGCCACACCCGCATCGACAAGCCAAAGAAAATCCTTCTGATTGCGGTCGTACCGAGCACCGGGGCTGATGGAGGAGACGGCGAATCTGCTGTTACCGTCAATCAGCTGAGTGGGGAGCTGGTCGAAGATCTCCTGCACCTGCAATGCGCGATTGCCTGCGTACTGCGAAATATCGTGGCGATATTGCCGGTTCAACTCGTTCTGCACCGCGCGCACAGCCGCCAAATCACCCTTGGTGTCCAGAAAACGTTGCACGATTTCCGGCATACCGCCGACTACCAGATAGGTGCGGAAGTTCGTCATCATCGCATCGTGAATATACTGGTCGATCGGCGTGACCGACCGGCAGGATTCTCGGATGTTTTCAAGTGTCGCCTTCTGTACGCCGATGGCCCAACAGAATTCTTCAAAATCCATGGGGCGCATGGTTTTTTCGATGACCGAGCCAACGGGGTAGGAGCGTACGCCCTTGAACTCAGTGCCGAGCATGGAACCGGAGAACACATAATCGAAACGGCCATCGGCCACCAGAAACTTGACCATGGTCATTACATCCGGTGCCTCTTGCACCTCGTCGATGAAAATCAACGTATCACCGGGAATGAGCGTTGAAGGTGAGAACAAGGTAAGGCGGCTGATGAACTCCTGCACGTCGTTCGCCGATGCGAGCGCGCGGGCCGCCTGCTTGTTCTCGTACAGGTTGATTTCAAGGTAATGGGCGTATTCGTGCTTGGCGAACTCGCGTACCGCGTAGCTCTTGCCGATCTGGCGAGCGCCGGTCAGCAGCAGTGCTTTGCCGGTACCGCTCCGCTTCCATTCCAGCAGATCGTCCGAGATTTTGCGCTCAAGCATGGCAGTTCCTTTCCGAATCCCTTATGAGAGTAGCATTTTCTGCCTTGTATGTGCAAAATGTCGCATTTCAAAATGGGGTTTTGGTGCAAAATGCCGCATTTTAAAGTAGGGTTTTGGTGCAAAATGCCGTGTAAATGGTGAATTGGACGTGCTTGTAAAGGGAGGGCTGGATGACTGTGCGGCTGAACTGCTGTATCGACGAGTTGAGGAACCGTGACGGGCTCGGGTCCGTCAGATCGCCCTGAGGATCGACCGCGACAAGTCCACCGTCAGCCGCGAGCTGCGGCGCGGCCTGTGGTCCGCGTCCGACGAGAAACGAGTCCTATCGCCCCTACAGGCCGAAACGGTTGAAGGCGGGCGCGTGGACGTCGAGGCCGTTCTACTCGGCCATGACCGCGCAGCGCAAGGCCGAGCAACGCGCGCGTCAATCGCGCAAGCCGATGCGCATGGCGTATTCGCCGCTGCTCGCGTGGGTCATGGACACGCTTGGGAAGGGCTGGACGCCCGAGACGATCGAGGGCAGGCTGAAGGCCGAATGGCCGTCCGACCCGCATATGCGCGTCAGCCACGAATGCCTCTACCAGTGGATCCACGCGAAACCGCAGAAGGCATTGGACCCCAGGCGGTACCTGCCGCGGGGCAAACGGCATCGCACGCGGGCGAAGGGACGCCGGTCGAAAATGCCCGGATTGTGGAGGCTCCCGCTATGCGTCCGAAGCCGACGCGATTCGGCGTGCGATTAAAGCGGCTAAGGGCAAAGCGGCGAAGATGAAGGTCTCGGATAAGCGCAAAGCGGCCAAGGAAAAATTGAGTGAGGCGACGGATCAGGGTGGCGGCAACGTTTCCCTGAGCCTGCCTCAACTCGTGGGATGAGCGTGCTCAACCCGTATGGCGGTCACGTGGAGTCAGATGAACAGGTGCGCGAGTAGGATAACCGTCCGTGGTGCAGGTTCATGGTATTAGACGCGCAAGCGCGGACGCGAAATATCGGCAGATGACCGGGCAGCCGGTTAAACCGCTGATTCTCAAACTGTGCCTGCCGGCCGTCATTTCCAATCTGGTGACTACTGCATACAACCTGACTGACACCTTTTTCATCGGTCAGCTCGGCACCGCGCAGTCCGGTGCTATCGGTATCGCGTTCTCCATCATGACCGTGATGCAGGCGCTCGGCTTCTTCTTCGGCAACGGTGCAGGCAACTCGATGAGCCGCGAACTCGGCAAGCAGAACAATGATCGTGCCTCCCGACTACTGGCCGTGGGCTTTGCGGGCGCGGTGATCTCCGGTTTGGTGATTGCCACAATCGGACTGCTGACCCTGCGTCCACTTGTCGTCATGCTGGGCTCGACCTCGACGATCGCCCCATACGCCGTGCAATATCTGACGCCGTTGCTGGTCGCCGCACCCTGCGTGTGCGGTTCGTTCGCACTCAACGGATTGTTGAGATACCAAGGTCAATCGGCGTTCGGCATGATTGGTCTGGTTTCAGGCGCATTGCTGAATTTCCTGCTCGCGCCGTTGCTCATCTTCGTGCTGCACCTCGGAATTTTCGGTGCCGGCCTCGCCACCGCCATCTGCCAGACGGTGAGCTTCACGATTCTGACCACGATGAGCCGCAAATTCGGCGTGATGAAACTGTCCCTGCGCAATTGCAAACCGGATATGCTGCTCATGCGCGAAGTGGCTGGCGGCGGTCTGCCTTCGCTGATCCGCCAAGGCGCCGGCTCGATTTCCGTGACTTGCGCGAACATTGCCGCCAATCCATTCGGCGACGCGGCCATCGCCGGCATGGCCATCGTGATGCGCATCATGTTGGGCGCCAATTCGGTGATCGTGGGCCTCGGCCAAGGTTTCCAGCCGGTGTGCGGATACAACTACGGGGCCGGCCTGTTCGCGCGAGTCAAAGAGGGATATTGGTTCTGCGTGCGGCTCGCCACCTGCGTGCTCGTGGCGTTGGCAGCGCTGCTGTGGATTTTCGCGCCGCAACTGGTCGAGATCTTCCGTTCCGACCCGGCCGTGGTGGCGGTGGGCGTGGCTGCGCTACATATTCAATGCTGCACGGTGATTCTCAACGGCTTCAACATGATGGGCAATATGATGACCCAGACCATGGGCCGCACCGGCATCGCCTCGTTCCTGGCCTTGTGCAGGCAAGGCCTGTTCCTGGCGCCAATCGTGCTGATTTTGCCGATGATGTTCGGCGTGCTCGGCGTGGAAATGGCCCAATCGGTGTCCGACGTGCTGACGTTCGTGGTCACCATCCCGTTCATGCGGCGAATCCTGCATGAATTGCGGTAGATGTCATCAAGATTTTCGACTTCCAGACCAGGTGGGCCGAGCATATTTCGTCTGAATCTCTGTAGTTTTCCCTTACCGTTGCGTTCATTAGGTCGATTATGCGTTCATTAGGTCGGTGCCCTGCTTAGCACGAGATAATGAGCATTGGAATGAAGCCATTCTTGAAGGCAGTGTTCATCACAAGTGACCTAATGAACGCATAATCGACCTAATAAATGAATGGCGGATGGCTAATACGGAGCCTGAATGCAGAATATGAAACGTATGAAAGCCAACCAGGCACACAAGTGGCCCGTGCCGGCGCGCATCGAATCGCTGTACCGCACCATGGCTGACGTACTCGGCCCGACCGGGTGGTGGCCGGCGGCGCCTTATTCGGCGAATCGATAGCCGAATCGACGGGCGAACCGATGGATGGCGCGGCGGGCGAATCGGCGGCTGCCATGCCGATTGAAGCAGGCGCGCTACCTACTGGCCCCGCCACGCCTTTGGACCTCATCGCATCTGCGTCGCGCATCGCCTCGATAATGCTCAGGTACGTCGGTTTGGAAGTCGCGCACCCGCGCAACGACCCGGATTGGATGGCGTTCTGGAGCATGGCGCGATTCATCTACTACCACTACGGCGAACGCCTCACCATCGAAGACATCGCCCGCGCCGACGGCATGTCACTGATGTCGATTTGACTGGCCAGCAGGTCGCCGATTGGAGAGGAAAAGGGATAGGGAACACAGAGGCAGAGGATAGATGTCGGTTCGGTTGCATCCTGCGTGGTGAGTTGTTGTCCAGATGGTTGCCTATATGAACCAGTGACAGGAAATCAGGGGAACGCGAGCGAGAGGAGTGTGCATGGGGCAGTTCGGCGTCATGGTTGGCCAGTTGGTCGGATTTCTGATCATGCTGATGGTCGGGTATGGATGTGTAAGGCTTCGATTCTACGGTCAGACGGCGTTGGATGGCATGTGCTCGTTGTTGCTCAACGTGCTCATCCCCGTGCTTGTGTTTTCGAACGCCGTCGATGGTGCGGACCGCGCGCAGCTCGCCGCCAACTGGGGCGTGATGCTGCTGACCGCCGTGATGTACGCGCTGCTCATCTTGGTGTTCTGGCTGGTCGCCAAACTGTTGCGGCTCAAGGGCTCACGCAGCCACGTGTTCCAGGCGGCGCTGATTTTCGGCAACGCCGGATTCATCGGCATTCCGTTGATTATGGCACTTTGGCCACAGAACGGTGCGATTTACGTGGCGCTGATATCGATCATCGACCAGACGCTGCTCTGGACGTACGGCGTATGGCTGTGCGAGCCGGTCGCCGAAACGACTGGCGGCAACGCGATTGGCGCGCGAGGTGCGGTCGCGAACGGTTCGGTGAACGGCGCCGGTTCGGTGGGGGAGGCTGCGAACAGCGGTTCTCCGGTGGCCGTCCGCCCCTCGCTAGGCACCCGCGTCCTCGGCCTGCTTAAACGATTCGTCGATCCCGCCTTCATCGGCGTGATGCTCGCCCTGATTCTGATTCTGCTCGGCGTCAAGGTGCCGGACATCATCCTGAAGCCGCTGCACACCATCGGCAATATGGCCACGCCGATGTCGCTAATCTACTTGGGTGGCCTGTTCGCACTGACCAAGTGGTGGGGCGTCCTCAAACGCTACGAACTCTATGTTGGCCTAGTCGCCAAGATGATCGCATTCCCGCTCGCCTTCTACGCGCTACTGACCGCGCTGACCGGCGCATTGCCGCAACTGCCGATCACCCATGACATGGTGCTGATGATTACGGTCATCGCCGGACTGCCGACCATGACCACCATTGCCATGTTCACCGGTCGCAAGAACAACATGCCCGAGTATGCGGTCGGCTTCGTGCTCGTAAGCACGCTGTTCTCGCTGGCTTCCCTGACAATTGTGTCGGCGGTCGTGTTCTGAATTGTCCCCTTCGACGAAAAGAATGCCGGGGCCTCCGGCGCTTGGAACCTCATTCATAAATGAATGCTGGCTATTCTTTTTACCACGAACCAGGAACCATTTTCTGTTGTTCTGACCGAAAGATAATTAAGCGCAAATGGCCCTTATCACATACTTTTCGCGGCCTCATCGACGCAGCGCAGCGCGTTGAGCGTGCGTGGGTAGCCGATGTACGGCATGCACTGCGATGCCACAGTGATGAGGAAGTGTCGATTGTTGCCGATGCGCATATTGGCGTGGGCATGACTGGTCAATTGCGGCTCGCACCCACCCTGGGCGGCAAGGAAGCAGAACGTGATCATCTCGCGCTGCTTCAGGTCGAGCCCGGTGCGGGTGTAGTAGTCGCCGAAGCAGTTGGCCGCCAGCCAGCGATTGATATGGCGCTTCTCATCGGGGCCGGACTTGTAGAAATCCTTCATGCCCTCGCCGAAGATATCCACTTGGGCTTGGGTGCCGGCCTCCCGCCTTGTTCCGGTAGTCGAGGTGGACTGCGAGGGCAGCGGCAGCTTTACTCCCTGCGCGCGCAGCACTTCGTTCAGTGCCGCGATAAACGGATAGACGCGGGCGATGCCTAGGTATGCCACAGCCTGATACGTCGCTTCCTTGATTTCCACCGGTGTGAGTCCAGCGATCATCGCGGCCGGCACGATGCCGCGGAACTCGGTGAGACTCTGGCTGCCGAGCAAGGTGGCCAGAATCGCCAGATAGCGGGTCTTGTCATCCAATTCGTTGACGCCCGGCTCGTTCGGGACCTCATCGAACGCGAAATTCTCGATGATTTCGGCCAGGTCCGGGTCGTCTTGGCCCTCGAACAGGCAGGGGACGTTAGAAACGACGGCTTTTAACACGACCACGTAGGGAGCGTTGGGAGACTAAGTAGCGGCCCGCAGCTGGAATATTCCAGGAGCAACACACATCGCATAACACACAACACAACACACAAAAAAAGAACCTCGCGAAACGAATTTCACGAGGTTCTTTCTAGTTACGCTGAATGACTCCCATTAGACTCCCACAAGAGAAGAGCAATGACGGAATTCCAACGTTGCTGAGATCTCAAACTCAGATGTGGAAGTAGAGCTCGTACTCGAGCGGGGTCGGAGATAGGCGAGCCTGGTCGATCTCGTCGCGCTTGAGGCCAATCCAGGTCTCGATCAGGTCGTCGGTGAACACGTCGCCGGCGGTGAGGAAGTCGTGGTCCTCTTCCAGGGCGTCCATAGCCTCAGCCAGGGAGCTCGGCACCTGCTTGATGCCAGCGTGCTCTTCCGGCGGCAGCTCGTAGAGGTCCTTGTCGACCGGCTCCGGAGGCTCGATGTGGTTCAGGATGCCGTCCAGGCCAGCCATCAGCTGAGCGGAGAAGGCCAGGAACGGGTTGCAGGACGGATCCGGAGCGCGGAACTCGATGCGCTTGGCAGCCGGGGAGGTGCCGGCCAGCGGAATACGGATGGCGGCAGAACGGTTACGAGCGGAATACACCAGGTTGACCGGAGCCTCGAAGCCCGGAACCAGACGGTGGTAGGAGTTCAGGGACGGGTTGGTGAAGGCCAGCACGGAGGAGGAGTGCTTGATCAGACCGCCGATGTACCAGCGGGCCAGATCGGACAGGCCAGCGTAGCCCTTCTCGTCGTAGAACAGCGGCTTGCTGTCCTTCCACAGGGACTGGTGGCAGTGCATACCAGTGCCGTTGTCGCCGGCGATCGGCTTCGGCATGAAGGTCGCAGCCTTGCCGGCCAGAGCGGCGGTCTCGTGGACGACGTACTTGTACTTCATCAGGTCATCGCCTGCGTGCTGCAGGGTGTTGAAGCGGTAGTTGATCTCCTGCTGACCAGCGCCGGCCACCTCGTGGTGGGAACGCTCGAGAATCAGGCCGACCTTCTGCAGGTTGGCGACCATATCGTCGCGCAGATCCTGAGTGTGGTCAATCGGCGGAACCGGGAAGTAGCCCTTCTTGACGCGGTTCTTGAAACCGATGTTCGGGGTGCCGTCTTCCTCAACGTCAACACCGGAGTTCCACGGAGCCTCGATGGAGTCGACCTCGTAGAAGGAGCGGTTCATGCCGTTCTCGAAGCGGACCTTGTCGAAGATGAAGAACTCGGCCTCAGGAGCGAAGGAGGCGGTGTCGGCGATACCGGTGGACTTCAGGTAAGCCTCGGCCTTGCCGGCAACCTGACGCGGGTCGCGGGAGTACGGCTCGTCGGTCAGCGGGTCGACGATGGAGAAGGCCACGTCAAGGGTCTTGTGCTTGCGGAACGGGTCAACGAAAGCGGTCTCAACGTCCGGGACCAGCTTCATGTCGGACTCGTTGATGGCCTGGAAGCCCTGAACGGAGGAACCATCGAACGGCATGCCGTCGGTGAAAGCGTCCTTCAGGAATTCGCTAGCCGGCACGGTGAAGTGCTGCTGAACGCCGATAAGATCGGTGAAACGGACGGAGACATACTCGATGCCTTCCTTGTTGATAAGGGCCTCGACGTCTTCCTTGGACTTGAGTTCGGTCACGGGACCGCTCCTTTCGTATGAAATATAACGGTATCCATCGTAAAATCGCGCGTTTCGCCGGCTCGAAACTTGGGTTACGAGAATGTTTCGTGACTGTGGCCGACAATCGCGCAGGCGCGTTATTTCAACGAAACATCATTACAGAATGGAAACGGAGGCTATCGGGGGAGTGGGTAGAGATGTCCGCAACGTGGACAGTGGATATTGACAGGTGACGTAGATGGATGTATATGGACGCGATTATGAGACATATGACGAAGCCCCGGAACCGATTAACGGATTCCGGGGCTTCTGTGCGATTTGGTGGTGTGCTGCCGATCAGCGACCGCGCATCGCGCGGCGGGAGATCTTCTGCGGGTGGTTCGGGTCCATGCCCTTGGGGATGGCATAGCCTTTCTTGGCCTGCAGCGTGCGCAGACGATCGTTCAGCGTTTCCATCTCGGCCTTGGTCAACAGGAAGCGACGACGCGGATGAATCTTGGCGATCAGTGCGTTCTTGTGGTTCGTGGGCTCATAGCTCTTGGACTTGGTCACCGTGCTACGCAGCTTGGTCAGCGGCACCTGCTTGGGGCCGTGGCCCACGGAGATGCGGTACACCGGAATGGAGGAGCCGGCGGTGACGCCCTTGATATCGTGTTCCTGACGATCCATCGCCTTCATGACGCGACCGTATTCGCCTTCGCCGATCAGGTAGATGCCGTTCATCGAAGTGCCGCGCCAGATGGCATCCTTGGTCTTCGGGTCGATCCACACCGGTTCCTGCGGGAAGTCAAAGCCGGCTTTCTGCATGTTGCTCAGCACGCCGATGGCGGCACCAGGCTTGCCATCAATCTGCTTGTAGCCGACTGCATCCGCGCGGCGGGTGAGCATCATGGTGGCCAGCAGAATGCCGAGCATGATGGCGGTGACCATGGTGAAGATCCAGGTCAGCCAGGTCCACTTGGCAATCAGACCGATGATGATCATCACGACTACAGGCAGCAGGAAAGCACCGGCCTCAAGCCACGGCAGGGCCTTGTCTTCCTTAGCCGTGTACTTGTAGATCCGGATGATCTGCTTGATTGTGCTCTGCTTCTTCGGCTTCGCGTCCTTTTCCGCCATCACTTCTTCCTTTGTTGGGACGAAACACACTGGACAACATCTTATCAGGTGCGCTGGTCCGAACTTGCTTGTGCTGGTTGGTCTCAGCGTGTGTGCAACGGCCGTCCGTCGGCCTTGAGCAGCGCCTCGCCGAGCGTTTCACTGAACGTGGGATGCGGGTGAACGAGGCGGGCTGCGTCGGCGAGCGGCACACGGTTGCCGACCAGCTGTTCGGCTTCGGCGATGATGTCGGAGGCCATCTGGGAGACCATGTGCACGCCGAGCACGCGCGGGGTGTCCGGGTTGGTCGCGTCGCAGCCGGAGACGAGGGTCAGTGAACCGGCCGTGCCGCTCATCAGCATGCGCGCGTTCGCCAGCATCGGATAGTTGGTCTCCTTGATTTCAATGAGATCCTCTCTCGCCTGCGCCTGTTCGACGGTGAGCCCGACCGACGCCGCTTCGGGGAAGGAGAACACGATTTGCGGCACGGTGGCTTCGTCCACCGGCTTGGGATTGAGTCCGGCGATGGTCTCCGCGATGACGATGCCTTGCTCAAAAGCACGATGCGCCAGCGCGTGACCGGCCGTCACATCGCCCACCGCCCATACGCCCGGTTTGTCGGTGCGGCCGTACGCATCCGTGGCGACATGTCCGTGGTCGTCAATCGTCACGCCCCATGCAGGGTCGGTGATCGGGTCACGCCCGATGGCGACAAGGGCGATTTCGCCCCAGACGCTTTGTTCGCCGTCCTGGCCTTCGCGCGTGTAGTGCACGGTGGCACCAAGGTTCGCGCCAGTGTCCACATGGGTGACGCTGGCGCGGGTGATGATGTTCACGCCATGACGTTTGAGCTCACGGGTCAGCGTGGTGCCGGCTCTCCGGTCCCAGGCTGAGAGCACGCGGTCCTTGCGAATCAGCAGGGTCACCTTCGAACCGGCGGCGTTCCACATCGAGGCGAATTCAAGGGCGATGGCCCCGGCGCCGATAATCACCGCCGAAGAGGGAAATTCGTTGACTTCCAGCGCCTGTGTGGAGTCGATGAGGGCGCCGGCGAACGGGTTGCCGGGCAATGGGCGTGGCTTGGCACCGGTGGCGATGACGATGTTCGTGGCCGTGAGGTCCATCGTAGGGCCGCTGGGCTCGGGGACATCGGCCTTGTGATAGGTGAGGATGTCGCTTTGGTCGGGGGAGGGGACGAGGTGGACGATATGGTCGGAAGTTGCTGGAGCGGTCTCATCCGCATGGAACGCGGCATTGGCTCGGAACACGGTGATGCCGCGATGGGCAAGCAGCCCGGCCAGTCCTCCCACCATCGTCTTGACCACACGCAGGCGATAGTCGCGCAGCGTGCCGAAGTCGATGCCATTCACCGAGGCGTTGACGCCGAGTTCGGCTGCACGGTGCACGGTGTCGATGGTGTGGGTGGCGGTGATGAGCGCCTTGGAGGGGATGCAGCCACGGTTGAGACATGTGCCGCCCACGGTGGTGTCACGCTCGACGAGTGCCACTTTCATGCCGAGTTCGGCCGCGCGCAGAGCTGTGGAATAGCCGCCGGGGCCAGCCCCGATGATGACCAGATCAAACTGTTCGCTCATGATTGCCTCCTTGATACATATAAGTATGGCTCCCATGCTAGGGAGCCATATGCGGCTATCGCCGCCACTTCGCCTAAAAACAGTCCACTGGACTGTTTTCTTTACGGCTCAGCCCCTCAACGAGGGGAGCCAGAGTATATATGGACAATCAGTCCGCCGGCCAGTGACCGCGCTTCGGGTAACGCGGCTTGGGAAGCCTCCAACGACGCATCTGAATCGAACGGCTCCAAGCGTAGGAGAAGGAGCGGGAGCCCTTGGACACGGACTGTTCGCCGTACTTGGCGATGAGCTTGGCCTTGAGCTTGCGCCACATCAGCCATACGTCGATGATCACGGCAATCAGGTAACCGTACATAAGCGCCATCATGATGATGGAAGCCCACTGGTTCTGCATCAAAGAAGTGACGAACATGGAGACGATTAGAATCGCGAAGGCCACCGGGATGAACCATTCGCCAAGGTTGAAACGGGCATCCACATAATCACGGATGTAGATACGCCAAGGCAAGCGTTCCGCCTTGGGCATGTGGTTGATATCGCCCTTCTGCATCGCCTCGTACTCGGCGTTCTCCTTCTCACGCAGACGGGCTTTGGCGGCCTTGGCGCTGGCCCTGCGGTCCACCGGAACCAGCGGACGGATACCGGCGGCCTGAGCCTGCTTCATCTTCGGGGTAGGACGGCCTTTTTTCTCAGAAGGATCGGATGCCTTCTTCGGGGCCTGCTCAACAGGAGCTTGGGCCTCTTCTTTTTTCTTAAACGGATTCCATGTCATGCTTTGAGGTTACGGTGACGTTCAGACACTTGTACACTGGCGCAGCCATTGCAATGACGCCGCTCACACACATATAAAGGAGGACCATCATGACAACGCTCGCCGCTGACGAGATTCGTTCGCGCGTCGAAACCGATTGGAATCGCATCGTCAAGGTGCTGGCCGAAAAGGTCGCGCTGCAGTCGATCTCCGCCAAGGGCATCACCGCCGAACATATGAGGCGCTCCGCTGAATTCGTGGCAGACGAACTGCGCCTCGTGGGTGTGGATACCAAGGTGGTCCAGGCTTCCAATGCCGACGGCACTCCGGGCGCATGGGAGGTCATCGGTTCGCATATCGTTTCTCCGGACGCCCCCACCGTGCTGCTCTACGCCCATCACGACGTGCAGCCTGTTCCGGACCCGACCGAGTGGAACACCGACCCGTTCGTGGCCACCGAAATCGACGGCCGCCTTTACGGCCGTGGCTCCGCCGATGACGGCGGCGGCATCGCCATCCACTCCGGTGCACTGAAGGCATTGGGCGACGACCTCAACGTCAATATCAAAGTGTTCATCGAAGGCGAAGAGGAGATGGGCTCGCCAAGCTTCATTCCCTTCATCGAGGCTCACCGCGACGAATTCGCCGCTGACGTGATTATCGTGGCCGATTCCGGCAACTGGTCGGCGGACATTCCTTCTTTGACCACCTCGCTGCGCGGCAACACCTGTGCGGACGTGACCGTGCAGGGCCTTGAGCATCCGGTGCACTCCGGCCAGTACGGCGGCCCGATTCTCGACTCCAATACGTTGGCCGCCATGCTCATCGCTTCCATGTATGACGAGAACGGCGATCTGGCCGTACCCGGCGTGGCCGCGGAAGAGCCGATCGGCGGTTTGCAGCACGACCTTGACGAAACCACCGTGCGCGAGGATTCTGGCGTGGTGGCCGGTTACGAGTTCGCCGGCACCGGTTCGCTGGCCTCACGCCTGTGGACCAAGCCGTCCGTGACCGTGATCGGTTTCGACGCCCACCCGGTCGAGGGATCCTTCAACGTGATCGCCCCGGAGACCCGCTTCCGTCTGTCGCTGCGCACCGCGCCCACCCAGCGCCCTGAAGAAGCGCAGGAAGCACTGGCTGCATTCCTCGAATCCCACGCGCCGTTCGGTGCCAAGGTCACTGTCGAGCGCGGCGAAAACGGCATGGGCTGGGCCATGGACCCGACCGCCGTGGCCACCAAAGACGCGCTGGAAGCCATGACCGAGGCCTTCGGCGTTGAGCCCATCAACAAGGGCGAAGGCGGCTCCATTCCGTTCATCCCCGAACTGCAGCGCATTTTCCCCAACGCTCAGGTGCTGGTCACCGGTCCTGAAGACCCGAAGGCCAACGCCCACAGCCCCAATGAGTCCATCTCCCTGCCCGGCCTCAAGAACAACGTGATCACCGAGGCTTTGCTGCTGGACAAGCTCGGCAAGTAGCCGAACCGTATCGGTAATGGTAGCGAGCCGCCGTCAGGTAGGTCACAGATGTGGCTATTGCCTTTGACGGCGGCTTGCTTTATAGTCGGGAGTTGACACGGGAGCTGCCGTTGGGCGGCTGAGAGGAGACTCATAGTCTCGACCGATGGAACGTGACCGGATAATGCCGGCGCACGGAAATGTCGCTCTTACCCACCCGTGCCTGAACCAACCCGCGCGTGGACACGAACATGTGCATTATGTGCGTACATATATCCGTGTATGTTCGGCCTGCGTGCGAGCAGAAGAAAGGCACATTCATGACTGAAGCTGTGGCCAAAGCCAATTGCAAGTGGCGCGTCGTCGATATCGTCGTCGCCGCAATCATCGCCGTCGCATCCGGCGTCATTTTCTGGGGCTGGGACATTGTCTGCTCCGCCCCGCTGGCCCTGTTCGAGGGCGTGACCCCCGGTTTCGAGGGTCTGCTCAACGGATTCTGGCTGTTCGCCGGCCCGCTCGCCGCAATCATTGTGCGCAAGCCCGGTGCCGCACTGTTTGCCGAAACCCTCGCCGCCTTCCTCGAGCTTACGCTGGGCAACCAGTGGGGCGTCGGCGGCTCGCTGACCGTCGGCATCATCCAGGGTCTGGGTGCCGAAATTGCCTTCGCCGTCTTCGCTTGGAAGAAGTGGAACATCGGCACCACCATCCTGTCCGGTGCGCTCGCCGGCGTGGGCTGCTGGGCCTACTACTGGGCCACCAACCCGGGCTGGAACGGCCTGCGCGTCACTTGGTATCTGGTGGGCTCCATCATCTCCGGCGTCGTGATCGCCGGCGTGGTGGTCTGGTACTTGTCTCGTGCGCTCGCCGCCACCGGTGCTCTGGAGCGCTTTGAATCCGGCCGCGGCAAGGCGCGCGTCTGATGCAGATTAATCCGGCTGCGGTAGAGGCCAGCGGCTGGGGATGGCGGCACGCCACGCGTAAGGACTTCGCGTTGCGTGCCGTCGATTTCACCATCCGGCCAGGTGAACGTGTGTTGCTGCTCGGTGCTTCGGGCGCGGGCAAAAGCACGATGATGGCCGGTCTCGCAGGCGTACTTGGCGGCGATGAGGAAGGCGAGCAGGAGGGCTCGCTCACCATCGCTGGCGTCGATGCGCGCGAGGCGCGAGGCCGCGTGGGACTGGTGCTTCAGGACCCGGACTCGCAGATCATTCTTGAACGACTAGGCGATGACGCGTCCTTCGGCTGCGAAAACCTCAACGTGCCGCGCGAGGAGATTTGGCAGCGAGTGCGCGAATCATTGGATATGGTGGGACTCGGCGGACTCGAACTGGATCGGTCCACCCGCCATCTGTCCGGCGGTCAGCGCCAACGTCTCGCGTTGGCCGGCGTGCTGGCTATGAAGCCCGGTCTGCTGTTGTTGGACGAACCGACCGCCAACCTCGACCCCGAAGGCGTGGTCGAAGTGCATGACGCGGTCAAAAAGGTCATCGAGGCCACCGGACAGACCATGGTTGTGGTCGAACACCATATCGATGTATGGCTCGATCTGGTCGATCGCGTGATTGTGCTCGGCCGACCCGATGCAAGTTCGCCCACGGGTGCGGTCATCGCCGACGGCAAGCCGGACGAGGTGTTCGCCGAGATGGGCGACGTGTTGGCCGCCGGTGGCGCGTGGGTGCCGGGCCGTGTGATTCCCGATTACTCACCGGAGCAGGAGCCTGCGCACGATGCGCCGGTGCTCAGCACCGAGAACTTAAGCTTTGGCCGTGGGATCGCTCTTGGCGTTGGTATCAATCTGGATTTTTATCCCGGCGAAGTAACGGCTCTGATGGGTCCGAACGGCGCGGGCAAATCGACCTTGGCCCTGACTTTGGCCGGGCTACTCAAGCCTATCGCCGGCAAGGTGCTCATCGCCGACAACCTCAAGCCCGCGCATGCCGGGCGTGAGCCGATCGACTGGAAAAGCAAGGAACTGCTGGGCCGTATCGGCATGGTGTTCCAGGAGCCCGAACACCAGTTCGCTGCCAATTTCGTGCGTGACGAAGTCGCCATCGGCCCCAAGTCGATGGGGCAGAGCCAAGACGAGGCTTATCAGACCGCCGACCGCATGCTTGAGCAGATGAATCTCACGCGCTTCGCCAAAGCCAACCCGTACACCTTGTCTGGCGGGGAGAAGCGGCGACTATCCGTGGCTTCCATGCTGGCCGCCGCACCCAAAGTGTTGGTGATGGACGAACCGACATTCGGACAGGATTTCAGTACGTGGAATGAAATGGTCAAGCTGATCGCCGCCATCCGTGATCAAGGCTCGTGCGTGATCATGGTGACGCACGATGAGGCGCTGGTGGATGCGCTGGACGCGCGACGCGTGATGTTCGAGGAGGCGAAGGCATGAGTGACGTGGTAACCGTCAGCCCACAGGAAACGCGCGTGGAGCCGGTCAAAGCCTCATCGCCCTCATGGTTCATCGCGCGCATCAACGCGGTCAGTCGCATCATCGGTGCGTTGCTGCTGTGCATTCCGATGTTCATCAGTCTGGATGTGGTATCCGCATCCACGGCGCTCGGCATCGAATTCGTGCTGCTGTGGATTGGTGGCGTGGCTCCGTGGACCGTATGCCGTAAGACCTGGCCGGTATGGATCGCCGCCGCCGGCAGTTTTATCTCCGTGTTCCTCTACGGCCGCACCTCGGGCGAGATCCTGTGGCAGGGTGGCTGGATTGTGATCAGCGAGGGATCCATCAATCTGGCCATCGCCACGGCTATCAGGGTGGCGGCCATTGCCGTACCCGGCGTGATTCTGGCCTTGGGCCTCGATCCCACTGATTTGGCGGACGGTCTGGTTGAGATTCTGCACTTCTCACCGCGATTCGTATACGGCGGATTGGCCGGATTGCGCATGTTTACGCTGCTGCAGGAAGATTGGCGCGCACTCGGCTTGTCCCAGCGTTCGCGCGGCCTTGGTGACGGTAACGCCATCGCCCGTGCCCTCTCCCAAGCGTTCGGACTGCTGGTGCTCTCCATCCGGCGCGCCACCAAACTCGCCACCGCCATGGAAGCGCGCGGCTTCGGCTCCAGCGCCCCACGCTCCCAAGCCCGCATCTCGCGTCTGAAGCCTATCGACTGGATCTTCTACGTCATCTGTTTGGCCGTCCCGCTGGCCTCCATAGGCGTAGCCGTCGGCACCGGGAATTGGCACTTCGCCTTTCAGGGTGTCTGAAAGACGGCAGACTGGCACAGTGCCTTTCAGGGTGTCTGAAAGGCTTACGATGCCTCCGCCAGCGGGAGTGAGCCACGAACTGACGTAATGACCCGGCAGTAGGGTAGTGGCTATGCCCATCAACGCCCAGATTCTTGATAATCCGAAATCCGACCGCGTGCGCCGCATCGCCGATCTGACCCGAGCCAAAGGCCGCGAACGTTCGGGCCGTTTTCTTATCGAAGGCCCGCAATCCGTGCGCGAGGCCATCACTTGGCGGCCGGACGTGGTGCAGGACCTGTATGTAGAGGTTTCGCAGGCGCTGGAACA
This sequence comes from Bifidobacterium sp. 2450, assembly GCF_041900695.1. Taxonomy (NCBI): domain Bacteria; kingdom Bacillati; phylum Actinomycetota; class Actinomycetes; order Bifidobacteriales; family Bifidobacteriaceae; genus Bifidobacterium; species Bifidobacterium sp. 2450. Next base: position 216,619 of record NZ_JBHEEA010000003.1, on the reverse strand, counting down.
TCCGCGTATCATCTCCTCCACGTTGGAGAAGATCGTCGAGACCTCGCAGGATGCCACGATTTATGTGCACTACTGCACCGGCGACGTGATGCACCGCATCAGTCCGGACGCCCAAGGCATCGCGGCCGTCGGCAATGCCGAGTCCATGCACGCCGGTGCCGATGACGTCGAACTTGGCAAGAACGGTCGGGCCCCGCAGATTGCCGCCTTCTGGCAGGTGCGCGACCCAGGCAACGCCGGCACCGTGATCCGTGCGGCCGACGCGGCCGGCTGCGATGCCGTAATCTTCGTGGACGACTGCGTGGACGTGCTGAACCCCAAGGTCATCCGCTCCACCGCAGGCTCCCTGTTCCATCTGCCGGTACTCGCCATGAGCACCGACGAATTCTTCATCTGGACGGGCGACCATAATATGGACGTCTGGGCCGCCGACGTATACGGCACCGAAGAACGCAAGCCGGAAAGCCTGCCCGCAGTACTGGCGGACAAGGCGGCGGTCGAGGCTCCGAAAGCCGTGCTGTTCGGCAATGAGGCGCGTGGCTTGGAACCGGACAGCCTCACGCGCTGCGGTCGCATCGTCTCCATCCCGCTTTATGGCAAGGCCGAATCGCTGAACCTCGGCACCTCGGCCGCGGTGATGCTGATGTCGCTGTCTATGTCGGGTCATGTTGAAAGAATGTGAAACCGGTAAAAACGCTGTGAAACGCTGAGAAAACATCAGACGAAAGGGTTCTCGTGGCAGAACAAATGGTGTTCGACGCCGACCAGGTGACCGCTGAGGTTGCCGAGGGCATCGAGAAAATCCAGAACGCCTCCAACCTGGAGGAGCTCAAGGCCATCAAGACAACGTATGCAGGTGCCGATTCGGCGATGACCAAGGCCAGCAAGGCCATTGGCTCCCTGCCCGCCGACCAGAAGAAGGAAGCCGGCAAGCTCATGGGCAAGCTGCGCGCCGACTTCGGCCGCGCCTATGGTCCCAAGGAGGTCGAGCTCAAGGAAGCCGCCGAGAAGGCCGCGCTTGCCGCCGAAACCGTGGATATGACGCTGCCGGTGAACCGTAAGCCTCTGGGTGCCCGTCACCCGCTGCCTAAGCTGATGGAGGACGTCGAGGACTTCTTCATCTCCATGGGCTGGCAGATCTCCTCCGGCCCGGAAATCGAAGCCGAATGGTACAACTTCGACTCCCTGAATTTCGGCCCGGACCATCCGGCCCGCCAGATGCAGGACACCTTCTACGTCAAGGGCAATCAAGCCAAGGACGCCGCCGGTTTCGTCGGCTCCAACATGGTGGTGCGTACGCAGACCTCCTCCGATCAGGTCCGTGCCCTCCTGACCCGTGGCGTGCCGCTGTACATCGCGTCCCCGGGCCGCGTGTTCCGCACCGATGAGCTGGACGCCACCCATACTCCGGTGTTCCACCAGTGCGAAGCCCTCGCCGTCGACAAGCACCTGACCATGGCCGACCTGAAGGGCGTGCTGGACAAGCTCGCCGTCGCCATGTTCGGCCCTGAAGCCAAGACGCGCCTGCGCCCGAGCTACTTCCCGTTCACTGAGCCGAGCGCCGAACTCGACCTGTGGTTCCCCGACAAGAAGGGCGGCCCCGGCTGGCTCGAGTGGGGCGGCTGCGGCATGGTGAACCCGAACGTGCTGAAGTCCGCCGGCATCGACCCGGACGTCTACACCGGTTTCGCCTTCGGCGTCGGCATGGAGCGCACGCTTCTGCTGCGCAGCGACATCAACGACATGCACGACCTGGTCGAAGGTGACGTGCGTTTCTCCGAACAGTTTGTGATGGGGGAGTGATTCAGCCATGCCTATGATCGATATCGATTGGCTCAAGGACCATGTCGAGGTTCCCGGAGGCCTGACCTACGAACAGCTCGCCAAGGACCTTGTCAAGGTGGGTCTTGAGGAAGAGGAGATTCACTCCTCTCAGGTGACCGGCCCGATTGTGGTCGGCTACGTGGTCGACGCCACCCCCGAACCTCAGAAGAACGGCAAGACCATCAACTGGTGCCACGTGGACTGCGGCGACGAATGGAACGAGACTGACGAAGACGGCAACAAGGTGCCGCGCGGCATCATCTGCGGCGCGCCCAACATGAAGGCCGGCGAAAAGGTCGTCGTCACCCTGCCCGGTGCCGTGCTGCCCGGCGACTTCAAGATCGAACCGCGCAAGACCTACGGCCACATCTCCAACGGCATGTGTGCCTCCGAACGTGAGCTGGGTCTGGGCGACAACCACAATGGCATCATCCTGCTGCGTCAGTACGGCTTCTCCGAGGCTGAATACGAGGCTCTGAAGCCTGGTCAGGACGCCATGCACCTGCTGCACCTCGACCAGCCTCTGCTTGAGATCAACATCACCCCGGACCGTGGCTACACGCTGTCCTACCGTGGCGTGGCCCGCGAATACCACCACTCCACCGGTGCCGCCTACACCGATCCGGCCGTGGCACTCAACGAGAAGGCCCCGGAACCTGCTGACTACCAGCCCGGCACCCCGGTGGACATCGATGTTGAAATCGACGATAACAATCCGATTCACGGCGTGCCCGGCTGTGACCGCTACTACGCGCGCATCGTCAAGGACTTCAACCCCAACGCCCACACGCCCAACTGGATGCGCCGTCGCCTGATCCGCGCCGGTATGCGCTCCATCTCCTTGGCCGTGGACGTGACCAACTACGTGATGCTTGACCTCGGCCAGCCGATGCACGCCTACGACCTCGACAAGCTCGAAGGCCCGATTGTCGTGCGCCGCGCCAACGAGGGTGAGAAACTCACCACCCTGGACGGCAAGGAACATGACCTGAGCGTCGAAGATCTGCTTATCACCGATTCGCCGAACGGCGAACACGGCTCGCGCATCCTCGGCCTTGCCGGTGTGATGGGCGGCCTGTATGGCGAAGTGACCGCCGACACCAAGAACATTCTTCTGGAGGCCGCGCACTTCGATCAGGTGACCATCGCCCGTTCGGCCCGTCGCCACAAGATTCCATCCGAGGCCTCCCGCCGCTTCGAACGTGGCGTCGACACCGCGCTGCAGCCTGCCGCCACCCAGATGGCCGCCGAGCTCATGGCCAAGTACGGCAACGGCGAACCCAGCGAACATCCGAACGACGTGAACAACACGCCGCGCGCCAAGGCCATCCACTTCAAGGCCTCCGAAGTGGCCCGCGTAGCCGGCCTCGACGTGGACATCAACCGCATCTCCGACATCCTGACCGACATCGGCTGCACGGTGGCCGGTGGCGGCAACGGTGAGTTCTCCGTAACCGCGCCGAGCTGGCGTCCGGACTTGAACGAGCCGTGCGACCTGGTCGAGGAGATCGCCCGACTGGTCGGCTACGACCAGATTCCGATCACCGTGCCGCCGGCACCGGTCGAGGGTCTGGTGGGCCTGACTCCGGACCAGCAGCGTCGCCGTCGCGTGGCGGACGAGCTCGCCGAGTTCGGCATGGTCGAATCGCTGAGCTACCCGTTCGTGGGTGACGACGATTACAAGGCCTTCGGCTTCGACCCGGAAGCCACCAAGAAGGTCAGCGTCGAGATCGCCAACCCGCTCTACGGCGACCGTCCGTACCTACGTCGTGAGATTCTGCCGACCCTGGCCACCACCGTGCAGCGCAACATCCGCCGCGGCATCGAAAACGTGTCCCTGTACGAGCTCGGCCACGTCTACCTGTGGGATCCGAACGCGCCCGCCATCCCGGCACTGCCCGGCGGCGTGCGCCCCACCGACGAACAGCTCGCCGCGCTTGACGCCGGTCTGCCCGAACAGCCCGACCATGTGGCCGGCATCCTGACCGGTCTGGCCGAGGACGACGGCTGGATGGGCGGCAAGCGTCCGGTCGACTGGTCCGACGTCGTCGAGGCCGTGCGCCGCATCGCCGGCCGTATCGGTGCCGCAATCGAACTCGACCAGCCCGCCGCCGACGATGTGCCCGTCCAATGGCACCCCGGCCGCGCCGCCCGCGTCATGGTGGGCGACGTCTTCACCGGCTGGGTTGGTGAACTGCACCCGCGCGTCAACGAGGCGCTCGGCTTCCCGGCCCATTCCGCGGCCTTCGAGCTGAACCTCACCGCGCTGTTCGCCACGCTGACCGGCAAGCCCGTCCAGGCCAAGCCGATCTCCACGTTCCCGCCGGTCAAGCAGGATTTGGCCTTCACCGTGGACGAGACCGTGACCGCAGGCCAGCTTGAGAACGTGATTCGCAAGGCCGCCGGCGCGAACCTCGAATCCATCGAACTGTTCGACGTGTTCACCGGCGAACAGGTGGGCGAGGGCAAGAAGTCCCTGGCCTATGCGGTGGTGTTCCGTTCGCCGAGCAAGACGCTGTCCGCCGAAGACAGCGACGCCATCCGCAAGGCCATCGTGGCTGAGGCCGCCGAAATCGGCGCCCAGCTGCGCGCCTGACCCAACCAATCATCCGAATCGAGGAGCGCCATGAGCCAACCGGAGCAGGACAAGCTGAAATACGGGCAGTACCAGCAGCCTGAATATGGTGCTATGTCTGGCCAATACGGGCCGAATTACAACCCGTATATTTATGGCGCTCCCGAGCCGGATACTAAGAAGGATTCCGACGCAGCCGCTGGCAACAACGGTGGCGCGGCACAATTTCAGCAGGCTGGCCAGCCGTATGGTCAGCAGCCGGCGTGGCCCGGCAATCAGCAGGCGGGCGGCTGGCCGTATGCTCAAGGCGGCCAACAGTCCGGTCCGGGCGCATATCCTGGCGGGTACCCGGGCATGCAGGGCCAGCCGTATGGTCAACAGCCGAACGGTCAGCCTCACCAGCCGCATTATTACCACGGCATCGACCTGAACGATCCGAACCAGAACCCACTCTACGGGCATTGGGATTCGTATGCGATCATCTCCTTTATCCTCGCCCTGTTCTTCCCGGTGCCAGTGCTCTCGGCACTGATGGGCGCGGTGGCAATGTGGCGCACGCGCACTTTCCATATGAAGGGCTTCGGTTTGGCCGTGGCCGCCGTGGTAATCAACGTGCTGTACACCATCGCCGTCATCTGGATGGCCTTCAATGGCTATGACGCCATGAGCCTCTACCAGGAAGCCCTCCAGCAACTCACCGGCGGCACCGGCTCCTCCTCCGACTCCATCTCCGCATAAGTAGCGTTCACATACCAACACACTCACTGCATAAATATGCAATAGTCTGCATAATCGCGTATACTCATCCGAAGACACATCAGTGAAAAGAGATGAGTATGGCGAAATATACAGTGGCCGTGGCCGGTGCCACGGGCTATGCCGGCGGTGAAGCGCTGCGCATTCTGGCCGCGCACCCCGACTTCGAAATCACCTGCGTGGCAGGCCATTCCTCAGTGGAGGAGTCGATGGCCAAGCACATGCCGCATATTCCCCAACTGGCCAATCTGGTCGTTGAAGATACCACGCCCGAAGTGCTGAACGGGCATGACGTTATCATCCTCGCACTGCCGCACGGTGCTTCGGGCAAGCTCGCCTCGCAGCTCGATCCGAATGCCGTGGTTGTGGATTTGGGCGCCGACCATCGCCTCGAAGAACAGGCCGTTTGGGATGAGTTCTACGGCGGCGATTTCTATGAGCATTGGACCTACGGCATGCCCGAGCTCATCACCGGCAAAGCCGCGGACGGCTCCTACACCCGCCAGCGTGCGGCGCTTTCTGGTACCAAGCGCATCGCAGGTCCCGGCTGCAACGTCACCGCCACCACGCTGGCCCTCCAGCCCGGCATCGCCGAAGGACTGGTTGAATCGCAGGATATCGTGGCCGATCTGGTCGTCGGATACTCGGGTGCCGGCAAGAATCTCAAGCGCACCAACCTGCTTGCCGCCGAGGCCCTGCAATCCGCCCTGCCGTATTCGGTGGGCGGCAAGCACCGCCACATTCCCGAAATCCTGCAGGACTTCGCCCACGCGGCCGGCAAGAGCGCGGCCGAAGCCAGCGAATTCACGCTCGGCTTCACACCGATTCTCGCCCCCATGTCCCGAGGTATCCTCGCCACCGTGTCCGCCCGCATGACGGACAAGGCCAAGGCGCTGAGTGATGAGGAGATTCGCGCCGTATGGTCCAAGGTCTATGAAGGTCAGGACTTCATGGTGCTGCTGCCCGAGGGCACACTGCCCGCCACTGGCAACATCATCGGCTCCAATGCAGCCCACCTGCAGGTCGTCACCGACCGCAAGGCCGGCCGCATCTACGCTTTTGCCGCCATCGACAACCTCAATCGTGGTACCGCCGGACAAGCGGTCCAATCACTGAACATCGCACTCGGCCTGCCGGAAGACGCGGGCCTGACCAAGATCGGAGTAGCACCGTGAGCGTTACATTTGCACAAGGTTTCTCCGCCGCCGGCGTGGCGGCTGGTATTTCATCCGTCGAAGGCAAGAAGGACTTGGCCCTCGTGGTCAACAACGGCCCGCTCGACGCGGCTGCAGGCGTGTTCACCTCGAACCGTTTCTGTGCCGCCCCGGTGCAGTGGAGCCGTAAGGTCGTCGCCGACGGTCACGTCAAGGCCGTGATTCTGAACTCCGGCGGTGCCAACGCCTGCACCGGCGAGGCCGGTTACGCCCAGTCCGTCGCCACCGCGGAAACGGTCGCCGGTCTCATCGGCGCCGAACCGAATGATGTGGCTGTCTGCTCCACCGGTCTCATCGGTGAACTGCTGCCGTTGGACAACGTGCTGGCTGGTGCCAAGAGCGCCCATGAGGCTCTTGCCGCCACCACCGAAGCCGGCACCGACGCCTCCCACGCCATCATGACCACCGACACCAAGCCGAAGACGGTCGAACTGACCGGCTCCAACGGTTGGAAGATCGGCGGCATGGTCAAGGGCTCGGGCATGATTGCCCCGCAGCTGGCCACCATGCTGTGCGTCATCACCACCGATGCGGTTGTCTCCGCCGGTCAGATGCAGGCCGCACTCGCTGTGGCTGCCGAACATTCGTTCAACCGCATCGACGTGGACGGCTGCATGTCCACCAACGACACGGTCCTGCTGCTCGCCTCCGGTGCCTCCGGCGTCGAACCGGACAAGGACGAATTCAACAAGCTGGTGCGTGAGGCCTGTGCATCCCTGTCCCGCCAGATCATCGGCGACGGCGAAGGTGCCTCCCACGACATCCGTATCACCGTCACCGGTGCCACCAGCGAAGACGCGGCACTTGCCTGTGGTCGTGCCGTCGCCGCCTCGAACCTGCTCAAGTGCGCCATCTCCGGCAACGATCCGAACTGGGGTCGCATCGTCAGCTCCCTGGGCACTGTGCCGCCTGAAGTCGCGCCTTACGATTCGAACAAGGTGACCGTGGACGTCAACGGCGTGCGCATCTGCGAGAACGGCGGTGCCGGCCGCGACCGTAGCGAGGTCGACATGACCCCGCGCGAAGTCCACATTGACATCGACCTGAACACCGGCTCGGACGCCGAGGCCACCGTCTGGACCGACGACCTCACCCACGAATACGTCCACATCAACGCCGACTACGAAAGCTGACAAACAGCCCAGTGGGCTGTTTGTAGCAGCCGGCAGCGATAGCGTCTCCGGCGTCGCAGAAAAGAGAAAAATTGTCTACAGAATTGAAGGGACCTGGGTTCCATTTCGACGTGCACACCGATTTGCGCGCCGATCAGAAGGCAGAAGTGCTTATTGAAGCGCTGCCATGGCTGGAGGAGTTCGCCGGCCAGCGTATCGTCGTCAAATACGGCGGCAATGCCATGGTCGATGACCATCTGAAGCAGTGCTTCGCCGAAGACATGGTCTTTCTGCGTCAGGTGGGTTTGCACCCGATCGTCGTGCACGGCGGCGGTCCGCAGATTTCCCACATGCTCAAGGCCCTCGGCATCAAATCCGAATTCAAAGGCGGCCTGAGGGTCACCACCCCCGAGGCCATGGATGTGGTGCGCATGGTTCTGACCGGCAAGGTTTCACGCGAACTGGTAGGCCTGATCAACGCGCACGGCCCGCTGGCCGTAGGCCTGTCCGGTGAAGACGGCGGCCTGTTCTCAGCCATGCAGCGCAGGCCCATCATCGATGGCAAGCCCACCGATATCGGCCTGGTCGGCGACGTGGTTTCCGTCGATGCTTCGGCAGTCGAGGATCTGGTGGCCGCCGGTCGTATCCCGGTCGTCTCTTCCGTGGCTCCGAACGAAGAAGATGCCACTGAAGTGCTCAACGTGAACGCCGATTCCGCTGCCGCCGCTTTGGCTGCCGCTGTGGGCGCACACAAGCTCGTTATCTTGACCGATGTGGATGGTCTGTACGCCGATTGGCCGGACAAGAATTCTCTGATTGGCCGGATCGGTGTGGAAACCCTGCGCGATATGCTACCGGACCTGGAATCCGGTATGCGACCCAAGATGGAGGCCTGTGTCAGGGCCATCGACGGTGGCGTGCCCCAAGCCCATATCATCGATGGGCGCAAGCCGCATTCGATTTTGAACGAGATATTCACCTCCGCAGGCATCGGTACCATGGTTATGCCCGATGAAGGACTGGAAATGAGGAGCTCTTATGGCTACTGAGCATGAGGAAAAACTAGGTACGGAAGACAGCAAGTGGCTGGGAGAGTACTCTCAGGTCCACATGAATGTGTTCGGTACGCCGCTGCGCGTCATGGATCACGGCCAAGGTGCCCACATCTGGGATGTTGACGGTAACGAATATCTCGATTTCCTGGCAGGCATCGCCGTCAATTCCCTCGGATACGCCCACCCCAAGTGGGTCAAGGCGGTTGCCGATCAGGCTGCCAAGGTGGCTCATATCAGCAACTATTTTGCGTCCGAGCCGCAAATTGAATTGGCATCAAAACTGGTCGAGCTGGCTGGTGCACCTGAAGGCTCCAAAGTCTACTTCGGCAACTCCGGTGCTGAAGGCAATGAAGCTGCCCTCAAGCTCGCCAAGCTGTATGGCCGCACCTTGCCTGGTGCCCTGCCTTCCATCGGCGGCAAGCCCGCACGCATTCTCGCAATGACTCACGGCTTCCATGGCCGTACGATGGGTGCGCTGTCCGCCACATGGAAACCCGGTATCCGTAAGCCGTATGATCCGCTGGTGCCGAACATCGAATTCGTGCGCGCCGGCGACAAGGTCGCCCTGCACGACGCTTTTGCGCAGACCGGTCTCGGTCGCTATGGCAAGGGTCCGGTGGCTGCTGTGATTCTGGAACTTATCCAAGGCGAAGCCGGCGTGCAGCCGTTGGGCGCCGATTACGTCAAGTTCGTGCGCGAACTGTGCGATATCAACCACGCGCTGCTTATCATCGATGAAGTACAGACCGGTATCGGACGTACCGGCAAGTGGTTCGCATTCCAGCGTGACGATCTGTCCGGCGGCGTGACGCCGGATATGGTGACTTTCGCCAAGGGTGTGGCAGGCGGATTCCCGATGGGCGGCATGATCGCTTTCGGCGAGAAACTTGCGGCTCTGTTCACTCCCGGTTCCCACGGCTCCACCTTTGCCGGCAATCCGCTGGGTGCGGCTGCGGGACTCGCCACTCTTGACGTGATTGAAGACGAGAATCTGGTGGCCAACGCCGAAGCTCGCGGCGAACAGCTGCGCGATGGCATTATGGCCACCGGTAATCCGCTGTTCGTTTCCGTACGCGGTCGTGGTTTGCTGGATGCCGTCGAGCTCAAGCATCCCTGCTCCCACGCGGTGATGAACTACTGCCTCGAACACGGGCTCATCGTCAACGCGGTGGCTCCAAATGCGCTGCGTTTCGCACCGCCGCTGATTGTAACCGAACAAGACGTGGATCAGGCACTTGCCATCCTCAAGGATGTGCCTACGGACCTGCCCGACGACTGATTTCTCTCCGTCACTGCCGACCCACCGATCCAAGGAGATCATCATGACCCCAGAACTTCGCCACATGTTGCGTGACGACGACCTCAACCATGAGGAGCAGAAGCAGGTGCTCGAACTTGCCATCAAGTTCCACCACGACCGCTTCTACAAGCAGCCATTCGCCGGTCCGCAGGCCGTCGCCGTACTGTTCGACAAGCCCTCCACCCGCACCCGCTCCAGCTTCTCCATCGGCGTTGCCGAGCTTGGCGGCTACCCGCTGGTCATCGACAAGTCCGGCTCCCAGCTGGGCCGTGGCGAGCCCGTGGCCGATACCGCTCGTGTGCTCGACCGCATGGCTTACGGCGTGGTGTGGCGCACCTTCGGCCAGGACCGCGTCGAAGAAATGGCCAAGTACTCCACCCATCCGGTGGTCAACGCCCTGACCGATGACTTCCATCCCTGCCAGATTCTCGCTGACTTCCAGACCATCGCCGAGCACCGAGGCGGCGTCGACAACCTGAAGAACCAGACCATCGTCTACCTCGGTGACGCGGCCAACAACATGGCCAACTCCTACCTGCTCGGCGGTGCCGTGGCCGGCATGGACGTGCGCGTGGCCGGCCCCTACGGCTACCTGCCCCGCCCGGACATCGTGGCCGACGCCAAGCGCATCGCGGCCGAGACCGGCGGCTCCATCCTGGTCACCACCGATGCCAAGGAAGCGGTGAAGGACGCCGACTGCGTGTTCACCGACACCTGGGTCTCCATGGGCGAGGAAGCCGAATACGCCATCCGTTCCAAGCCATTCGGGGATTACCAGGTCAACGCTGAACTTATGGCATTGGCCAAGCCGGATGCGCTCTTCCAGCACTGCCTGCCCGCCTACCGCGGTAAGGAAGTCACCGCTGAAGTGATCGACGGCCCACAGTCCGTGGTGTGGGATGAGGCCGAGAACCGTCTGCACGCACAGAAAGCGTTGCTGACTTGGTTGACCGGCAAGGCCCGTGGAGACGAAAGCCTGCTCGCATGAGTGAAACCGGTCCGTCCCTGCAGCGCCCTGCCACCAGGGCGGCGCGGCTGAGTGCCATAGAACAGGCACTCGCCACGCATATCATCACCTCGCAATCACAGCTGTCCAAAATCCTTATCGACGAGGGTATTGCGGTGACTCAGGCGACCCTGAGCCGCGATCTTGATGAGATGCATGCGGTGAAGACCAGGCTGAAGGACGGCACGGTGGCCTACACGGTGGGTCGCAGCGTCGTTGCTTCAGAAGGTGAGGATGTAGGGGAGCGCGGTGAGGCACAGATGTCTCGCGTGCTGAACGGACTGGTCACCTCGGTGGCCGCCGCCAGAAATCTGGTTGTGGTGCACACGCCTTCCGGTGCCGCGCAATACGTGGCCTCGGTGATTGACAAGCAGTCGATTGAAGGCGTGCTAGGCACCATCGCCGGAGACGACACCGTCATGGTGATCTGCACCAATGACGACACCGCCGTCTTCCGCTCCGACTGGTTACTAAGCCTCGCCTCCAAATAACCAACACACCGTGCATAAATATACAGTCTTCTGTATATACTTGCATCAGTTCGTTTTTCAGACCTTGAACGAAAGGGAACCAATGGCAGATAACAAGCGCATTGTTCTGGCCTACTCCGGCGGTCTTGACACCTCCGTCGCCATCTCGTACCTGAAGGAGCGCACCGGCAAGGACGTCGTGGCCGTGTCCCTCGACGTCGGCCAGGGCGGCGAAAGCCTTGAGACCATCAAGCAGCGCGCCCTCGCCTGCGGAGCCGTCGAATCCTACGTGGTCGACGCCCGTGACGAGTTCGCCAACGAATATTGCATGAAGGCCCTCAAGGCCAACGCCATGTACGAAGGCGTCTACCCGCTGGTCTCCGCCATCTCCCGTCCGCTGATCTCCAAGCACCTCGTGCGCGCCGCCCACCAGTTCGGTGCCGACACCATCTCCCACGGTTGCACCGGCAAGGGTAACGACCAGGTTCGTTTCGAGGTCTCCATTGCCTCCATCGACCCGACGCTGAAGGCCATCAGCCCGATTCGCGACCTGTCCCTGACCCGCGACGTCGAGATCGCGTTCGCCAAGGAGCACAAGCTGCCGATCACCCAGACCGAGAAGTCCCCGTACTCCATCGACCAGAACGTGTGGGGCCGCGCCATTGAGACCGGCTTCCTTGAGGATCCGTGGAACGGCCCGACCAAGGACTGCTACTCCTACACCGACGACCCGGCCTTCCCGCCGGTCGAAGATGAAGTCGTCATCGAGTTCAAGGAAGGCGTGCCGGTCAAGATCGACGGACGTGACGTCACTCCGCTGCAGGCCATCGAAGAGATGAACCGCCGCGCCGGAGCCCAGGGCGTCGGCCGCATCGACCTCATCGAGGACCGCCTGGTCGGCATCAAGTCCCGCGAGCTGTACGAGGCCCCGGGTGCCATGGCCCTGATTACCGCTCATCAGGAGCTTGAGAACTGCTGCCTCGAACGCGAACAGCACCGCATCAAGCGCGACATCGACAAGCGCTGGGGCGAGTTGGTCTACGATGCGCAGTGGTTCTCCCCGGCGACTCAGTCGCTCAACGCGTTCATCGAGGACACCCAGAAGTACGTGTCCGGTGAGATTCGCATGGTCCTGCACGGCGGTCGCGCCGTCGTGACCGGCCGTCGTTCCGACTCCTCGCTGTACGACTACAAGCTCGCCACCTATGATTCCGGCGATACCTTCGACCAGAAGTCCTCCAACGGCTTCATCGACATCTACGGCCTGCCGTCCCGCGTGGCCGCAGCGCGCGACGTCAAGTTCGGCAACGGCATCGAGGTCCCGGAGAACACCGTCGAGTAATCATTTACTTTGGCTCCCCTCGTTGAGGGGCCGCGCCGTAAAGCAAACAGCCCAGTGGGCTGTTTGCAGGTGAGGTGCGAACGACAGTGAGCCAACAATCAGCAGCCGTCAGGCTGTCCGTAATTACAGGACGCTGTCGTCGTAGATGACTGAGGGGAGTGCGAGCAAAGATTATGCTCGTGCTCCCCTCGTTTTTTTGCCGATGACGGAAGAAGCTCAGTGCTCTCCGTAATGAGTTCGACAGACGGCTATTTCCAGGTTTTGAACGTCGTTACCCGTAATGCGGTATACGATGCGGTTCTTTTCATCAATACGACGTGACCAGTATCCCTGACATTGCCGCCATGGAATACGAACAACTTGAATCCACCGGTATGTAGCCCAACGCTGATAGTCTGACAAGCAGTCTGATTTGTTTGCAATCCATGGTTTCAAGGAGCCTTCATGACTGAGAACAACGAACATCTGGCCCTGTGGGGTGGTCGCTTTACGTCTGGTCCGTCGCCGGAATTGGCCCGACTGTCCAGGTCCACGCAGTTCGACTGGCGCTTGGTCGACGACGACATCGCCGGTTCCCGCGCCCACGCCCGTGCTCTCGGCCGTGCGGGACTTCTGACCGCCGACGAGCTGCAGCGCATGGAGGATGCGCTCGACACGCTCCAGCGCCACGTTGACGATGGCTCCTTCGCCCCCATCGAAGACGATGAGGACGAGGCCACCGCCCTCGAACGCGGTCTGATTGACATTGCCGGCGATGAACTCGGCGGCAAGCTCAGGGCCGGCCGTTCCCGCAACGACCAGATCGCCTGCCTGATTCGCATGTGGTTGCGCCGCCACTCCCGTGTGATCGCCGGACTCCTGCTTGACCTCGTCAACGCCCTGATCGAGCAGAGCGAAAAGGCCGGCCGCACCGTGATGCCGGGCCGCACCCACATGCAGCACGCCCAGCCCGTGCTGCTCGCGCACCAGCTCATGGCCCACGCTTGGCCGCTGATTCGCGACGTGCAGCGACTGATCGACTGGGACAAGCGCATCAACGCCTCTCCGTACGGCTCCGGCGCGCTGGCCGGCAACACGCTCGGCCTCGACCCGGAGGCCGTGGCGCGTGAGCTCGGCTTCTCCCGCGTGACCGACAACTCCATCGATGGCACCGCCGCACGTGATCTCGTGGCCGAATTCGCGTTCGTGGCCGCCATGACCGGCGTGGACATCTCCCGCCTGTCCGAGGAGATCATCATCTGGAACACCCAGGAGTTCGCCTTCGTCAAGCTCGACGACGGCTATTCCACCGGCTCCTCCATCATGCCGCAGAAGAAGAACCCGGATATCGCCGAGCTCGCCCGCGGCAAGTCCGGCCGACTCATCGGCGATCTGACCGGTCTGCTGGCCACCCTGAAGGGCCTGCCCACCGCCTACGCTCGCGATCTGCAGGAAGACAAGGAGGCCGTGTTCGACCAGGTCGATACGCTCGAAGTGCTGCTGCCCGCCTTCACCGGCATGGTCAGGACCATGCACTTCGACGGCGACCGCCTGGAAGAGGAAGCTCCGACCGGCTTCGCGCTGGCCACCGACATCGCCGAATGGCTCGTCAAGAACGGTGTGCCGTTCCGCCACGCGCACGAGCTCTCTGGTGCCTGCGTCAAGCTCGCCGAAGGCCGCGGCCAGGAACTGTGGGATCTGACCGACAATGACTTCATCGAGACCTTCGCCGCGTTCCTGCCGGCCGACAAGGCTCCGGGAGTACGCGAAGTGCTCTCCAGCCACGGTTCGGTCGACTCCCGCAACGGCAAGGGCGGCACCGCTTACGGTCGCGTGCGCGAGCAGATCGCCGACGCCAAGGCCGAGGCCGAAGAACTCAAGCTCTTCCCCGCATCCACGTCGGATGGCTCCGCCTACAAAGCCCCCGGCACGTTCTAGTCCCAATGAAGCTCCCTCGTCAGAGGGAGCTTCATTTTGCTGTTGTCACTGCAACGGCATACACTGAGAAATCGTAACGAACGGGAGCCGTGAGGCTGAGAGGAAGTCGCCAGACTTCGACCGGGGAACTTGACGCGGGTCATGCCGCCGTAAGGAATCGTTGTCGCAGATTTGCCGGGTTCTCCGATACAGCTTTCATTCCGTTTGCATAATTCAGCCGTGAGACGGTCGTGATGGAGCCAATACATCACAGCGGTCGAACGGTCGCATGATTGGGTTCATGAATGGGCGCACCACTTAAGGTACGGTTCGTTTCGTGCGCCCTTTTTTACTATCTGAAAGGATATTATGCAGGTCAACGGAGAGCAGGTCACGCTCGAGACGCCGGTCAGCGTCGCCGATTATCTCGAAGCGCACGGATTCCGCGCCGAGCGTGTGGCCATCGAACTCAATGGTGAGATTATCCCGCGCGATAAGCGTGCCGACGCCATGCTCGACGACCAGTGCGTCATGGAAATTGTGCAGTTTGTACAGGGTGGATGAAAGGAAAAGCTATGAGCAATATTAATCCGGTTACTGAAGCATCTGTTGAGGCGACTCCGCTGCCGCCGCAGCCCGCCGTCACCAATCCGGTCGGCACCGCCGCGCCGATTCTCCCGGTGGAAGACAAGCCGCTGAACCTGGGCGGTCACGAGTTCCAGTCGCGATTCATTTTGGGCTCCGGCCGCTACGACCTGAACCTCATCAAGGCCACGGTCGAACATGCAGGCACGCAAATCGTCACCATGGCACTGCGCCGCGCGCAGACCACCGAGAACAGCGTGCTCGACTACATTCCCGAAGGCATTACGCTGCTGCCCAACACCTCCGGTGCGCGCAACGCCGAGGAAGCCGTGCGTATCGCCCGACTGGCACGCGAAGTGTGCCACACCGACTTCGTCAAGGTCGAAATCGAACACGAGACCAAGTACCTCTTGCCGGACAACGCCGAAACCATCCGAGCCACCGAAATGTTGGCCAAGGAAGGCTTCGTGGTCATGCCCTACATGTTCCCGGACCCGATTGCGGCCCGTCAGCTGGAGGAGGCCGGTGCCGCTGCCGTTATGCCGCTCGGTTCGTTGATCGGCTCCAATATGGGCCTGCGCATGCGTGACTTCATCGAAATCATCATCGCCAATGCGCATGTGCCGGTCATCATCGACGCTGGTATCGGACGCCCGAGCCAGGCCTGCGATGCGATGGAGATGGGTGCGGATGCGGTGATGGCGTACACGGCCGTTGCCTCTGCTGGCAATATCCCGCTGATGGCTGAGGCGTTCAAGCACGCCATCGATGCTGGTCGTGCGGCGTATTTGTCTGGCCTTGGCAAGGTGACCGAGGGGCAGGCTGTGCCGTCCAGCCCGACTACGGGGTATTTGCACTGAGGACATTTCAAGAACGGGACTACCCCCTCAGTCGCCTCCGGCGACAGCTCCCCTGGCAAGGGGAGCTGGGTTGTGATACATGAGGAACATGGAATATGGCATTAACGGATGAACAACTTGAACGGTATGCTCGGCACTTGATTTTGAAGGGCGTGGGGGTCAAAGGGCAAAAGCGGTTGCTGGTCTCCAGCGTGCTCATCATCGGAGCGGGAGGGCTTGGTTCTCCGGCCGCCCTGTATCTGGCGGCGGCTGGCGTCGGCCATATCGGACTGGTGGACGGCGATGTGGTGGATATGAGCAATCTGCAACGCCAAATCATCCATACCACTGCACGTGTCGGAGCGCCCAAAGTGGAATCCGCGGCCACAGCCATCCGCGCGCTCAACCCGGATGTGACGGTTGATACCTACTACGAGCTCGTCGACGCGAGCAACATCGCCGGCCTCATCGAACCGTACGATCTGGTGATCGATGCCACCGACAACTTCGCCGCAAAATTCCTCATCAATGACGCCTGCGTGCTGGCCGGCAAGCCGTATATCCATGCCGGTGTGGTCGGATTCGCCGGTCAGGTGATGACCGTCATTCCCGGCGGAGGCCCCTGCTACCGCTGCATCTTCCGCGACATGCCCGCCGCCGGTGAGATTCCGACCTGCAAGGAAGCCGGCGTACTGGGCGCGGTGGTCGGCGTGATCGGCAGTCTGGAGGCGACTGAGGCCGTCAAGCTGATTGCCGGCGTGGGGGAGCCGCTCGTGGCTCGCATGCTCACTGTGGATGCCCTGACCATGAATATTCGACGGGTCCCACTGCCAAAGCATGTGCCGGATTGCCCGGTGTGCGGTGAGCAGCCGACCATTACTGCTATTGATCCGGCCAACTATATTCAGCCGGCCTGCGCGATTTAGAGCTATGTGGCGTCCCTCCTTGAGGGGAGCCAAGATCAGAACGAGAGGGGAAGAACATGCCTATTGCTTTGCATAATGCGGTCGATGACGATGAGAGCAGTGAAGCATCGTACCGCCGCATCACGCCGGCGGAATTTGCCAAGCTCGACCCGAATACGGTCACGCTGCTCGACTTGAGGGAACCAGCCGACTTCGCCGCCCACCCGGTCGAAGACGCCACCAATGCACCACTCGACCCTCTGGCCCATGTGCTCAAAACCGTGCCCACAAATCGAACTGTCGTAGTCTATTGTGCTCAAGGATGGTGGAGCGAGGAAGTAGCTGAAATCCTTGCCGATCGCGGTTACGATGTAGCAAGCCTCGATGGCGGTTTTCAGGGTTATCTCGACTATCTTGAAACCCACCACGATTAACGGTTCCCGTTGTCGTTCTTTTGGATGAGTGTGCACGGACATACGTGTGCCCTACAATCGGTCACGGTATTACTCGATGGATTCTTGAATATCGTCGGGTAATCGTAGTTCACAACAAGGGATTGCATTGAACCAACCCGAACGGAGGGTCGAAACCGTGGGACATCTGCTCACCCGAACGCAGATTCAACGCCTGGTCGCCAAGCACGGCCGTGAGGTCATCGAGCATCGCCACATGCAGATCGAACGCTGCTGCTACCAGCACGGCAATGTCACCACGTTCGAACATTCCGTGCGTGTCGCCTGCCTGGCTGTGTGGATGGCCGACCGCGCACACCTGTGGTACCGCGTCGACCTCAAATCCCTGATTCGCGCGGCTCTCCTGCACGATTACTTCCTGTACGACTGGCACGATTGGGATAACGGCGAACACCAGTGGCATGGCTTCACCCATGGCCGCGCCGCCCTGGTCAATGCCCTGAAGGACTTCAAGCTCAACGATATCGAACGCAACAGCATCGAGAACCACATGTTCCCGATGACCCCGGTGCCGCCGCGCTATATCGAAGGCTATCTGGTCACCTTGGCGGACAAATGCTCCGCCACCGCCGAGACCTTCTCGTTCGACCGGTTCAACAAGCGCGCGTTGCCCGCTGCGAAGCCTTACGCCGAGATCGAAGCCCGTCGATGATCATCACACTCGAACATTATTTCCTCTGGTTTCTGTTCTACAGTTTCGTCGGCTGGATGTACGAGTCCATTCTCGTCTCCTGCCAACAGCACCGCTTGGTCAACCGAGGGTTCCTCGACGGCCCGTTGTGCCCGATCTACGGCACCGGCGCGATACTCGGCGTCGCCATTCTCGGCAACGTACATAACCCGATTATCATCTTCCTGATTTCGATGGTGGGCGCCACGATACTCGAATACACAACCTCGTGGGTCATGGAGCAGCTGTTCCACGCCCGCTGGTGGGATTACTCGAACTTCCGCTTCAACCTCCAAGGGCGCGTCTGCCTGCTGGGCGCGTTGATTTTCGGCCTCGGCGGCGTGGGCGTGGTACTTGGTTCGCAGCCATATGTCGAGCGGGTCACGGATATGATTCCGCTGCCGATGCTGCATACGCTGGTCACGGTACTGGCCCTGATCACCATCATCGACTTGGCGGTCACGGTTGCGGGCATGCTCGAATTCGAGCAGGTGCTCGATTCCGTCTCTCAGGTGGTGCAGGATGTGGCGGCACGCGCCGGTGGCACGTGGCAGTGGGGCTCCAATGCGGTATCCGACAGGATGCGTGAGCTTTCGCAGGATACGGTTGAGCGTCTGCGCTGGGCCGTCAATGGCGTCATCAACGCACAGCAGAAGCGTATGCTCAAGTCCTTCCCGAAGTTCCAGGTGCCGGATCGTCAGGGCATCATCGACTCTTTGCGCGAACTTATGGGCCCGCGCCGCTAGAATAAGGCGTTTTACTGAATCGCGCGGCTCGGCTGGTGTTCGGCACTGTCGCCATGTTCTGCGAAACTTGACTGTGCCCAACTGGGCAGTCTCATTCACAATTCGATAGGGAGAAGCGACAAGCTATGGCTCACGTCACCGACTTCAAGGAAGCGGGTTTCAACACCCTGCTTGAGGAACTGGAATGGCGCGGGTTGATTTCCCAGTCCACGGACCGGGATCGACTCGCAGAAGCACTGAACGGCGAGCCCATCACCTATTATTGTGGCTTCGATCCCACCGCTGCATCCTTGCATATCGGCAACCTCGTGCAGCTCATCAACATGCGTCACCTGCAGCTTGCGGGCCATCATCCGATCGCTTTGGTCGGTGGCGCCACCGGACTCATCGGCGACCCGCGCCAGTCCGGCGAACGTACGCTTAACCCGAAGGACGTGGTGGCCGGCTGGGCCGATCGCCTGAAGAATCAGATCGGTGGCATTCTGGACACCGAAGGCGCGAACGCCGTACGTTTCGTGTCCAATTACGATTGGACCGCCTCGATGACCGTCATCGACTTCCTGCGTGACGTCGGCAAGAACTTCCGTTTGGGCACCATGCTCGCCAAGGACACGGTCGCCCGCCGCCTGAACTCTGAGGAAGGCATCTCCTTCACCGAGTTCAGCTACCAGGTGCTGCAGGGCAACGACTTCCTCCACCTGTTTGACGAATACCACTGCACGCTGGAACTCGGCGGCTCCGACCAGTGGGGCAACCTCACCTCCGGCCTGGACCTGATCCACAAGGTGCGCGGTGTGGACGTCAGCGTGTTCACCAGCCCGATTATCACCGATGCTTCCGGCAAGAAGTTCGGCAAGTCCGAGGGCAACGCCGTCTGGCTCGACGCCACGATGCTCAGCCCGTACAAGTTCTACCAGTTCTGGATCAACCGCCCGGACGTGGAGATGGAAAGCCTGCTGAAGGCGTTCACCTTCCTGCCCAAGGCCGAAATCGAACGACTGGTCGAGGAATCCAAGACCAACCCCGGCAAGCGCGAGGCCCAGAAGACCCTCGCCTGGGAGGTCACCAGCTTCGTGCATGGCGAGGCCGCTACCCAGGCCGCCATCGATGCTTCCGGTGCGCTGTTCGGCCGCGGTGGCAACCTCGAAGACATCGACGAGGAAACGCTGGAATCCGTGCTCGACGGCTTCAAGGTGGTCGACGAGAACGGCGAGCACGTCTTCCCCGTCTCCAAGCCCGGCGATCGCGTAATCGACGCCGCCCAGGCTGCCGGACTGTTCAAGTCCGCTTCCGAGGCACGCCGCGCCATCAAGTCCGGTGGCGTGTATCTCAACAACAACCGTATCGAGGATGAGGAGCAGGTGCTGGCCGAAGCCGACTTCCTGGCAGGCCGCTTCGCGCTCATCCGTCGTGGCAAGAAGGCGCTCGGCGCCGTGGAAAACCGTTAACCAACAACGAATTAAGGAAAACAAGTAATGGCAGAAGGTAACGAGCGTTCCGGCAAGTCCTACGGCGGCGGCCATAAGGGGTATGGCGATCGCCGACCGGGCAACCGCGGCGGCAAGGGTTTCAAGCCGCGTGGCAAGGGCGGTTTCAAGCCGCGTCATGGCGGTGAGGGCTTCAAGCCGCGTCGCCGTGAGGATGGCGAGGGCTACGCGCCGCGCCGTGACGGTGATGGCGAGGGCCACGGCGGCTACCGCAAGTCGTACGGCAAGTCCGGCGGCTTCCACAAGGGCGGCCGCTCCGGCTTCGGCGGCAAGGGTGGTTACCGCGGCAATGGTCCGCGCCGTGACGGCGAAGGCTTCAAGCCGCGCCGCGAAGGCGGCTACCGTTCCCACGAAGGCGAGAACGGCGAGAATCCGCGCTACCAGCACCGTGATAACGATCGTCGTGATTTCCGCCGCGATGACCGCCGTGACTTCCACCGCGATGGTGAGCGCCGCAACTTCCGTCGCGATGGTGAGCGTCGCAACTTCCGCCGCGACGACGACCGCCGAGATTTCCGTAGGGACGACCGTCGCGATGGGGACCGTCGTGATTTCCGTCGTGACAATGACCGTCGCGACTTCCGTCGCGATGACCGCAGGGATAACGATCGCCGTGATTTCCACCGCGATGGTGAGCGTCGCAACTTCCGTCGCGACGACGACCGCCGTGATGGCGACCGCCGCAACTTCCGCAGGGACGACCGCCGCGATGATCGTCGTGACTTCCGCCGTGACGATCGCCGCGACAACAACCGTCGTGACGGCGAATTCCGCGAGTTTTCGCAGGAAGAGAAGCGCCAGTACCGTGAGGAGAAGCGCTCTGAATACATGAGGCGTCCGCGCCGTAACTCCGACGGCACGATAAGCTTCCCCTCGCAGAACCCGTACACCGACCGTCGTCCCGACGAGCCCAAGATGCCCAAGGGCATGGAATGGTCGATGCTATCCAAGGATGAGCGCGAACGTCTGCGCGGCCTGTCCAAGGAGCACGCGGAGAACATTGGTCTGCACATCCTCGCCGCTTTCGCGCTGGAGGAGAGCGATCCCGAACTTGCCTTGGAGCACGCCAAGTGGGTGGCCCGTCAGGCCTCCCGCATCGACTTTGCCCGCGAGACGCTCGCGTTCGTGGCTTACCGTCAGGGCGACTACAAGCTGGCCCTGCGTGAGTTCCGCACCGCCTACCGTATGAACGGCTTCCTCGACTACCTGCCGTTCATCGCTGACTGCGAGCGTGGCGTCGGAGAGCCGAAGAAGGCCGTGGAACTGGCGCTGTCCGATGAGGGCAAGCAGCTGCATGGCGCTCCCAAGGTCGAGATGTTCCTGGTGTACGCCGGTGCCCTTGGCGATTTGGAGATGTGGGACAAGGCCATTGAAGTGGTCCACACCGTCAGCCGTTCCCAGGGTCTGCCGGGTGAGTACCGCATGCGTGCCGTGCAGGCCGAGCAGTACTTCCTTGAAGAGGCCGGCCGCAGCAAGGAAGCCGAGCAGCTCAACGACCTGCTGGATCGTCTTGAGGACCAGTATGCCGACGAGGAGATTGACGAAAACAGCGACGACGTGGTGATCGACCACGATCTCGAAGACATCACCGACGACTCCGACGTGCTCGAAAAGCTCGGCATCGATCCGGACGAGACGCAGTACGCCCTGGATCTGGAGCAGGAATACGGCGATGAGGATGACGAGGCTGAAGACGGCGATGCCGAGTCTGATGAGGCCGACGAGACCGAGACCGATTCCGCCAATGACGCCGAGGCTGACGATTCCGGCGAATCCGCCGACTCCGACTCCACCGAACCCGAACCCGAAACCGAGGAGTGAGCGGCGTAATGACCCGTTTCCTCAAAGGCACCGATCGCCCGCTCGCCGAGGCCTATCAGCTTGCGCTGCTGGACCTCGACGGCGTGGTGTATCGCGGCAAGAATCCGGTCGAATACGCAGCCGATTCCATTCGTGCGGCCGAAGCCGCCGGCATGACCATCGAATACACCACGAACAACTCCTCGCGCTTCCAGCACGTGGTGGCCGACCAGCTCAAGGGCTTCGGCTTGGACGTGGAGCCGTGGCAGGTCATCACCTCTTCGGTGGTGGCCGCCCGTATGGTGGCCAAGGCGTTGCCCGCCG
This sequence comes from Bifidobacterium sp. 2450, assembly GCF_041900695.1. Taxonomy (NCBI): domain Bacteria; kingdom Bacillati; phylum Actinomycetota; class Actinomycetes; order Bifidobacteriales; family Bifidobacteriaceae; genus Bifidobacterium; species Bifidobacterium sp. 2450. The sequence continues at coordinate 194,240 of NZ_JBHEEA010000003.1, read as the reverse complement.
GCGCGCGCGTACAGGTATTGGGCGCCGAGCATTTGCGCGATGAGGTCACCCGCAACGGCCTGACCATCGTGGACGGTCCTCAGGACCGCCCGCAGGCCGTCATTCAGGGCTGGTATCCGGATATGACTTGGCAGATGATGGCCGATGCCGCGTTCGCGGTCGAGGCCGGAGCCACGTATTTCGTGACCAACCGCGACCTGACGATTCCTCGTGAACTGGGCATCGCCCCCGGTTGCGGATCGATGATTCGCGCCGTGATCACGGCCACCGGCGTCGAACCGGTCGCCTCCGCTGGCAAGCCGGAAGCGTACATGTACGATGAGGCCCGCGAACTGAACGCCGCCGAAGGCCACGATCTGGTGCCCAAGGAGGCGTCCATCGCCATTGGCGACCGCCTCGACACCGATATCGAGGCCGGTAACCGCGGTGACTACGATTCGCTGGCGGTGCTGACCGGTGTCACCAACCCGACCGAACTGATGCTGGCTCCGGCACGCCTGAGGCCCACATTCATCGCCCTTGATCTGCGAGAACTCGGCGAAGCCCAACCGGAGCCGGTCCGCGACGAGAGCGGTACTTGGGAATGCCGCAAGGCTAGCGCTTGGTTTGAAAACGGCCAGGTACACGTCAGCGATCCCACCAGTATGGACGGTCTGCGCGCCGCCGTATGCGCCGCATGGGAAGCCGCCGACCAAGGTGCACAGCTCAGCGAGGCCACGGTACCGGTGTTCGCCATCGAGGCATAGTCCTATGCCTACGGATAGCGAACATGCGCCGGTCACCGAGCGATACCCCGAACTTGCGGATATCGATGAACAAGACAACGACCGCAAGCTTGAGACCTATCGCAACGTGCTGGAATCCTTACAACACGAGCTTGATAACAGCCGCAGCTAGCAGAGGTGATTCATTCTCCTGCCAGCGGAAGATGACGTGAAGTACTGGATGGTGGGTCGAAAGGAAGATATATGACCGAGCAGCATATCGATCCCGCGACTCCACTTGACCGACTTGACATGATGCTCGTGGCTTCGGGACTGGTCGAATCGCGGGCCAAAGCGCAGCGACTCATCAAAGCCGGGCATGTGCGCGTGGACGGCGAGACCATCACCAAGCCATCGTCCATGGTCAAAGCCGGGCACAGCGAACTCGCCGTGGATAAGGGCGACGACTACGTCTCCCGAGGCGCTTACAAACTCTTGGGCGCGTTCGAAACCTTTGCCGGCAATGGCCTTACCGGGCCGGAAGGCTTGGAATGTCTGGATATCGGTGCCTCCACCGGTGGCTTCACCGACGTACTGTTGCGCGGGGGAGCGGCCAAAGTCGTAGCGCTCGACGTTGGGCACGGCCAGCTCGACCCGCGCATCGCCAATGACGAGCACGTCATCGAAATGAGCGGCGTCAACATTCGTGAAGTAGAGGCCGACGACCTGCCTTACCGGCCGGCGATGATCGTCTCCGATGTCTCCTTTATTTCCCTGACCTATGTGATTCCGGTAATCGCGCGCATCGCGGCTCCCGGTGCGCAGATTGTGTTACTGGTCAAACCGCAGTTCGAGGTCGGCCGGGCAGGACTCGGCAAAAACGGCATCGTTGAAGATCCTGCATTGCGGGAGCGGGCATTACACGACGTGGTCGCCTGTGCTGAACAGCACGGACTTGACGTGGTGGCCACTGCCGATAGTCCCATCATCGGCACCCACGGTAATGAGGAATACTTGCTTTACGCTGTCTTGAGATGAATGCGTTGGCAGTCTCCGTTCACCAGCAGTACGCTGGAGGTACGGTCGATGCCTATTGCGGTGGCACACGTGGCGCTTTCCACCGCACTGCCGTTGCGTAGCATGGCGGAGTCCGCCGTCAAAGTCCGGCATTGCAGATGGTTGGCTTCAACCGTGACGGCTGTGATATGGCGAACCGTGCTGCCATCCTCATACCCATCCATATCAAAACGAGAAAACATCGTACTGCGAAGTGGATGAACTTCCAGAGCCCTGCTGTTGATGTCATGACCCTTCAACACGCCGTTCAAGCGGACTGTCTGACCGCTAATATGACGGGTGCCTAGGGAGCCATTGACGGACAGATTTCCGGAACAAACGATATCGCCGTTGCATCGTAGTTTGCCGGTAAAGGTTATTTCATCGCAAATAATGTCGCCGCCGACTTCGATGTCGCCGCTGCCGCTGATGCTGAATACGCGAATATCACCATCACACCGCACAATGCCACTTTTGATGACCAGTTTGTCCCCTTCTATAACTGAGGCCTCGAGGGTGCTGGTCACAATCATGGTGTGAAAATGCGCGCCATCGGCAAGACGGGAACGTTGGTCCACTCCTATGGTGCCGTAGACTCCTTTGCCTATCAGCGTGCAATTCTGCGTATGCTTGCCCATGATGATAAAGTCCCCTCAATATGGACGTACAGCTTTATGGCTTATTGCCACAATAATGAGCGCATCCATGTTGAGGGGGGTTATATCGGTCACGATGTGAGCAGATAGGGGGGGGATAACAGGCGTAGTTAGGGGGGGGTTAGCCTTGGATGAAGTGGTCGATCTGGTCCTGCTTGCCCATGAGGATGAGTTCGTCGTTGCGATGCATGACCAGTTCCTTGGAACCGTACTGGAACTCCTTGCCGGGGGCCTTGAGGCCCACCACGGTCACGCCGTACTTGTCATGTACTTGTACGTCCTCGATGCTGCGGCCTACCGCGTACAGGGGCGTGTGGATCTTGACGACGGTGTACGGGCCGTCGATTTCGATGTAGTCCAGATAATTGCCGGCCACCAGATGGCCCACGCGCTTGCCGGCGTCGGTCTCCGCGTTGATGATGTGGCGGGCGCCGATGCGCTGCAGAATGCGCGCATGCTCCTGGGACACGGACTTGGCCCACAGGTCGGAAACGCCGGCGTCCAGCAGGTTGCCGGTGATGATCACCGAAGCCTCGATGCTGTCTCCGATGGCCACGACGGCCGTGTCGAACTGGGAGGCATCGATCTGCTCGATGGCCAGCACATCGGTCATATCGGCCTGAATGGTGGGCAGATGCGCGGACCAGCGGGCCACAAGCTCCGGGTTCTTGTCCACTGCGAGCACATCCTGACCCATCTGGTCGAGGGTGGCGGCCACGGACCCGCCGAAACGGCCCAGGCCGATGACCAGCACGCTTTTATTGCCGCTCGGTTTTGCTGCCATGATGATGGTCCTCTCTATGTCAGATTGCTGGGTGCCGATTGAATGGCCGATCAGCCAACGATAATGTTTTCCTGTGGATAACGAATAGGTTCGGGAGCCATCGGTCTGCTGATGGAGTAGGCGATGGTCAACGGGCCAAGTCGTCCGACAATCATCTCGGCGGACAGAATAAACAGGCTGGCCGGATTGCCGGCGCTTGCCACACCCACCGAATAACCGCCCAACGAGAAGGCCGAGCAGGCTTCGAACACGGCGTCCACGAACGCGCAGTCGGTGGTGAACATCAGCATCACCGCACCGACCATAACCAGCGCAAAGCAGGCTGTGGTCACGGACACGGCGGTCATCTGGATGCGGCGGGGGATACGGCGGCGGAACACGGTGACATCGCGATGGCCGGTGAATGCAGCTCGGCAAATCAAGAGAATCACCGCGAACGTGGTGACACGGATGCCGCCAGCGGTGGATGAGGAACCTGCGCCGATGAACATGAGTATGCTCATGAACACCTTGGTCTCATTCGTGACTTCGGGCACCCAGGAAATATCGAAACCGGCGGAGCGGGGCATGACGGCGGCGCTCATCGCACGGCGCATCTTCATGCCGGGGTCATCTGCGGGGAACAGGCCGGTATTGCCCCACTCGACCAGCAGGAACCAAGCCAGTGAGGTGGCCACCAGCACAGCGGTGGTCACCAAAGTGAGTTTGGTGTGCAATGTCCAACGTTTCGGGCTGAGCCGCCGGCGTGCGCACTGCACCAGATTCAGCACCACGGGGAAACCGAGCGTGCCGATGAATGCGCTGATGAGAATCGGCAGTCCCACGCCCCAACGGTTCACATGCAGGCCGGTGGCGTCAGGCGTGAAACCGGTGTTGTTGTAGGCCGACACCGCGTAGAACAGCGCCTGCCACAAGGTGCGCCCCATATTGCCATGGTTCACGCGGAACAGGTCGGGCAGCAGCAGCACGAAGGTCAGTACCTCGGCGATGATGGAGGTGCCCAGCACCACGGTGAGCACGCCTTTGACCTCGGAAAGCTTCGTGGTGCCCAGCTCGTTCGCGGTGAGCATACGCTGGGAGACCTTGAGTCTGCGGGAAGCGCCAAGAGCCACCATCGAGGCGAAGGTCATGACGCCCAGACCGCCGAACTGGATGGAGAACAGGACGACGACCTGGCCGAACATCGACCAGTATTCGCCGGTGTTCACCACCGGAATGCCGCAGGTGGACAGGGCCGAGACGGCGGTGAAGAACGCGACCGGGAAATTGGTGAAGATGATGTCCGATGTGGAGATCGGCAGCAGCAGCAAACCGGTGACGATGATGATCAGTGCGCCGAAATACACCATGGACAGACGGCCCGGGTGCCTGAGCAGACGGTCGGTGATGCTGATGCGGCGAATGCGTTTGGCGGTTTTATCGCTTTTGTCTCGGCTCAGTACATCGGCTGAATACCACCATGGCAGGCCCTTCGAGGCCTCCTCATTGGCGGAGGATTCGTCGAAGTCGTTGGCCATGGGTCCTCAAGCTCCTCAACTGATACCGCTGTACGGTCATACGGCATGCCATCGCGCTGAGCGCGGCACGTGTACGGTGATTGCGCGGCTGTATGCCATTGTATGCCGAAGCCTTACGATAATCGACTCTGTGGAACGTTGCCGACGACGCGCCACGAAGCAGCATTTTTCGAACACCTGTACGACTGATGACGGTGTCTGCGGCTAGAATAATGAGCAATGCGACCGAATCGACAGGAGGATGCCATGGCCAAGCGCAACGCGGTGGTGGTGACGCATACCAGGCTCAGGCAGACCGGAACCGTAGTGGCCGAGGCGGTGAGCCAGCTGCGAGTGGTCGGTTTCGAAGTCACCATCATCGACAACACCGAGGCCCCCGATTTCGGCGTGCGGCCGCCGTGCGTGTCGGACGACACCGAAATCGTCGTGGTCCTGGGCGGCGACGGCACGATACTGCGCGCCGCCGAACTCGTCTACTGCACCCAAGTGCCGATTCTCGGCGTGAACATGGGGCATGTCGGCTTCCTGGCCGAATTCGAAAGCTTCCAGATCGGCGAGGCGATCCGCCGGGTCGCCACCCACGACTATTCGATCGACGAACGCATGATCGCCCATGTGGACGTCTGGCTGCCCGGCGCCACCAAGCCCATTGAGGATTGGGCGCTGAACGACATCACGCTGGAACGCGCCGACCGGGGCAAGATGGTCGAACTGTCCATCCGCGTGGACGATGTGGAGATGAACTCGTTCGGCGCGGACGGCGTCATCGTCTCCACGCCCACCGGTTCCACCGCCTACGCCTTCTCCGCGGGCGGTCCGGTCATGTGGCCGAACGTCAAGGCCCTGCAGTTGATTCCGTTGGCCGCGCACGCCCTGTTCGCCAGGCCGCTGATCATCGGCTCCGGCTCGACCTTCACCATCGATATTCTGGACGATTCCATGTCCGAAGGCTGGATTTGCTGCGATGGACGCCGTCAGCGCGCCCTGCCGCAGGGTACGCGCGTCATGGTGCGCGAATCGCGCGATACCTTGCGTCTCGCCCGACTCTCCGGCGTGCCGTTCACCAACCGTCTGGTCTCCAAGTTCGATCTGCCCGTGGTCGGTTGGCGCGAGCACGCGCGCAACGAGGCCTCGAGCCAGTCGCTGCATCACGGGCACACGTTCCCGGCGGCCGCGTATGCGGCTGGCGTTGCCGGTGGCGCTGGCGTCGCTGGTACCGATCCCGACAAGCCGGGCGAACGTGACGGCAAGGCAGGAGCCTGATGCTCGAAGAACTCGATATCCGCAATCTGGGGCCGATTCGAGAAGCCACCATTGCGCCGGCCGCAGGCATGACCGCCATCACCGGTGAGACCGGCGCCGGCAAATCCATGCTGCTCTCCGCGATCCGACTGGTCTCCGGTGGGGCCGCCGAATCCTCGCGCGTCTCGGCCGGGGCGGACGAGGCTTGGGCCCAGGCGATTTTCGCGCTCTCGGATGATGCCGTCGTATCTGAACATTCCGGCGACACCGACGATGCCGGTGACGATGCCGGTTCTGGTGATGCCGACAGTGGGTTCACCGGTGCTGCCGCGGCCGTGGCCAAGGCCCATGACGCGGGCGTCGACCCCGAAGACGGCGAACTGTTCCTTTCCCGCACCGTACGCGCTTCCGGACGTTCGCGGGCCGTGCTCGGCGGCAAGTCCGTGCCGCGTTCGGTGCTGGGGGCCATCGCCGGCGAACTGGTTACCATTCATGGCCAGACCGATCAGCTGAAAATCGCGGCTGCCGCACGGCAACGCGAGTTTCTGGACCGGGTGGCCGGAGACGAAGCCGAACTGGCCGCCTACCGCAAGGCGTGGGATGCGCTGGCCGCCATGGATGAGCGGCTGGAACGCCTGCGCTCGCAGGAATCCTCTGCCCGCCAACAGGCCGACTACCTGCGCGAATCCATCGACCGCATCAACCGAACCGACCCGCAGCCGGGGGAGGACGAGGAGCTGAAGGCGCGCCGCGAACGCATCGAAAACGCGGCCGACATCGCCCAAGGCGTGGGTTCGGCGCTGGGCGCGCTGGATGCCTCGCAGGTGGATGTGGACGCCGCCGACGGCGCTTCGGCCGTGGAACTCATCAATCATGCGGTGACCTCGTTGCGCGCGATTCGCGTCGGCGGCACGTTCGCCGAGCAGGCCGATCGGCTTGAATCCATCAATGCCGATTTGGGCGACGTGGTGTTCGCCCTGAGCCAGGAGCTGGGCGACGAAGGCAGCGTGGAGGATCTGGACCAGATTAACGGCCGTATCCACGAGCTTGGCGACCTCACCCGTCGGTGGGGCCCCACCTTGGCCGACGTGCTCGCTTGGCGGGACAAGGCGGCGTTCGATCTGGAGGACCTGGACGCCTCGCCGGAAAAGGTCGCCGAACTCGAATCCGAACGGCAGACGCTGTACGATGCGGCCCTCGCCGCCGCCGATGTGCTGAGCGCCGCGCGCGTGGCTGCCGCTGCCGACTTGGGCGCGCGCGTCACTGAAGAACTCGGCTCGCTCGCCATGCTGGGCGCCTCCTTGGAAGTGCGCGTCACGCCGCGAGACAAGGCCGATGATCCGCTCGGCCCGTATGGTCGCGACGATATCGCGTTCCTGTTTACGCCGTTCGAGGGGTCGCCGCAGTTGCCGATGGGCAAAAGCGCTTCGGGCGGTGAACTGAGCCGACTGATGCTGGCCTTGGAGCTGGTGGCCGCCGACACGCGCGGCGGTGCCGACCAGACCTTCATCTTCGACGAGGTTGACGCCGGCGTGGGTGGCAAGGCCGCGGTCGAACTGGGCAAACGTCTGGCACGGCTGGCCCGCAGCGCGCAGGTCATCGTCGTCACCCACTTGGCGCAGGTCGCCTCGTGGGCGGACGCGCAGTTCGTGGTCACCAAGGAGCCGCCGGATGCCGATGACGACGATTTGGGCGTGGTCACCACCATCGCCGAAGTCGACGGCGAAACCCGCGTCCACGAAATCGCCCGCATGCTCTCCGGCAGCGAATCCGAAGCCTCCCTGGACCACGCCCGAGAACTCCTATCCGATTCTCGGCTTACGCTCCCGCTGGCGAGAGCTGGCGCCGCAGGCGACTGAGGGTGGTTGAAGAAGAAGGAGATTAGCAAATGACCAAAGCCGCCATATTCGACCTCGATGGCACCCTCCTAGACTCCATGGGAGTCTGGGACCAAGTCGACATCGACTTCCTGAACAAGCGCGGAATCGAAGTGCCGCCCGACTACATGACCAAAGTTTCCGCCATGCAATTCCGCCAGATCGCCGAATACACCATCGCACGCTTCGGCCTTACAGACACGCCCGAAGAGCTCATGCAGGAATGGGACGACATGGCCAGCGTCGCCTATTCCACCACGGTCGAAGCCAAACCCGGCGCGCTTGACTATCTGAGCGATCTGAAAGCCTCCGGTGTCAAACTGGGTGTCGCCACCTCGCTGCCCCCGCATCTGCGTGAGCCGGCGCTACGCCACGTCGGCATGTTCGATTTGTTCAACGATATAGTCTCCGTCGATGACGCGAACGACGCCGGCAAGGACCAGCCCGACGTCTACCTGCTCGCCGCCAAGCGCCTGGGTGCTGCACCGGCCGACTGCACAGTGTTCGAAGACCTGCTGGTCGGCATGAAGTCGGCCAAATCAGTCGGCATGAAGGTCTGGGCCATGCACGACGACTCCTCCGCCTCCGACTGGCCCGAAATCTGCCACCTAGCCGACGGTGTCCTCTTCGACTTCCACGACGCCCCGCGCGTGCTGTGATAAAAAAAGTTACGCCCCCGCTGGCGGGGTTGTCGGCGGAACGGCGTTGTTCGGCATAGGTGCCCCCTTCCGAGGCCATTGTAGGCACGGTCCATGTTCCGACACTATAAATTGGCGATGTATTTGTTCACTGTTCAACTGTTATGTAACACACCTTGACAGTTAAGCAGAACAGTTGTACTGTGTTGTATAACAGCTAAACAGCTGGGGTGCTAGTCAACCACAACCGAAGGGGGCATAGATGAAACTGATCATCTCATCCGTGTCCGGTGAACCCATCTACGAGCAAATCAAAACCCAAATCCGTTCGGCGGTGCTCAGCGGCGAGTTGAAGGCGGGCGAGGCCCTGCCTTCCCTGAGAAAACTCGCCAAGGAGCTGCGCATCTCCGTACTCACCGTCACCAGGGCGTACAACGAACTGGCCGATGAGGGCGTGGTGCAGAACATCCAAGGCAAAGGCACTTTCGTGATGGACAAGGGCAACGAGCTGATGCAACGTCAGCTCGAAACCCAGATTCGCGAAAGCCTGGCCGAGGCAAGCCGGGGCGCCAAAGCCGCCGGCATTCCGCTGGACGCATTGGACCGCATGCTCGAAGAGGAATACCGCAAGGAATAACCTCAAGAAAGGACCATGGCCATGACCGCCATATCCGAATCCAACGCAATGGCGTTGCAGGTCACCGACGTCACCAAACACTACGATTCCGGCTTCACGCTGGACGACGTGACCTTCGACCTGCCCAAGGGCTACATCATGGGACTGATCGGCCCGAACGGCGCCGGCAAGTCCACCCTCATCAAACTCATCCTCAACATGATCCACCGTGACGCCGGTTCGATTCACGTGCTCGGCCTCGACAACATCGCCGACGAGGAGCCCGTCAAGGAACAACTCGGCGTGGTATTCGATTCCAGCTACCTGTATGAACAGTGGCAAGTCAAGAACGTTGAACGTATTGTCGCGCCACTGTATCCATCATGGGACAGTGGATGCTATCGCAAGTATCTGGATGCTTTTGGTCTTGGTGGTGCACAGAACGGCAAGAAACATATCAAGGATCTTTCCCGCGGCATGCAGATGAAGCTGATGCTCGCCATCGCATTGAGTCATGATGCCAAGCTGCTGATTCTCGACGAGCCGACCAGCGGACTCGATGTGCTCGCGCGTGACGAACTCATGGATATACTGCATGCCTACATTGAGGATGGCGAACATTCGGTACTGTTCAGTACCCATATCACTGCCGACCTCGAACGTGCCGCTGACTTCATTACCTACATCACCGATGGCCGTCTCTACTACACCGGTCCGAAAGACGAGTTTGAGGAATCGTTCCGCCTGATTAAGGGCGGTCCAGACGAACTGGCACAACTGCCTGCGGACGTGGTTCTGGGCTCGCATACGTATGCCACCGGATTCGATGCGCTGGTCCGGTCAGACAGGCTTGATGCTGTTGCGTCGGTGGTTTCGGGGCTTGTCGTTGAATCGGCTTCCATTGATGACATCGTTCGACTGACCAATGCCCATGATTCCAATCGTGACTTGAGCGGGAGGTGAGCGGCCATGGGGGCAATACTGAGGGTGTTGCGGTCTCGGCAACATGCATTGACCACTGCATTGCGCGTCGATATGGCCTACCTGTGCGTCGACGTACAGACTGTGTTCTCGTTGTTGTTGGCACCGTTGTTCTCCGTCATCTTTCAAGGTGAAGTTTATGGTGATGGCTTCGGCTATCGCATAGGTGTCATCATGACGGTATTCACCTGCGCCATATGGATACTCACCATGGCTGTTGCTGACCTGCAGAACGGATATCGGCTTCGTGGCATTATTCCGTCTTCAAGGAAGAACCAGGTGGCCGCGCGATATGTGGTTGGATTGGTGATTTCCGTATTGTCGATAGCGATGATTGTTCTGATTGACGGGTTGCAAGTGCTGGTCAATCCGGATTGGTTATTCGCGGGCAATTTGTGGGCGGCGCCGTTGGGAGGTGTCTGCACCGCGCTGATGATCGCGCTTATCGTGCCCACGGGTTATCTGTGGACCAAACTAGGCGGTCTTCAAGTCACGATGATGGTGATTTATGCCGTTGTATTGGCTGGATCCATACTGCTATCTATTTTGCCTGCTTCGGTGACCAGAGGATTGGCCCATGCCGCGAATGCCATCATCGCGCAACGCTTGTTGCTGGTTATTGCGGTATTGGCGACGACGGTTGTGGCATATGGAATCTCGTATGTAATTGCCTCTCGCATATTTGCTTCAAGGGAGTGGTGACGATGAGCTGGAAATCCGTAGTAAAGCAATGTCGATTCGATTGTGCCAGTATGGGTCTGTTCAGCGTGGCGAATATGGTGTTTCTGCTGGTTTTCCCGGTGCTGTCTATCGTGGTATCGCTGGTGATGATATCGACCCACGTCGATGAACACGTTGCCAGTGGTCTGATGGGCGGACTCGGAGGTCTGGCATCGGTGATGGCATGTATGAGTGCATTGGGGCCTGCGACGTCTGAGGAATCTGCAGGGCACAGTGCCATGCGAGGGCTGATTCCTGTTTCACGCACTGCACAAGTTGTAGGTCGGTACCTTTTTCTGTTGGTGGTTGGCCTGCTCTGGGCTTTGGACGTGGTGATATGCGGCGGCGTCTTCATTGTCTTTGGCGATATAGCAGATATGGGGTGGATTGGTGCCTTGGCAGCAGGTGCCTCCATCTTCGCTTTGGCTATCATTCTTGGGTCGGTGCTGCTGGCCTGTGCATACCGGTTCACCTCCCGCAAGATGATGATGGCCTTTGGCGCGGTCATGGTTGGCTTGTATGCCGTCATTGCGCTGCTGGCCCGATTGCCTGTTGACTGGCAATGGCTATTGCTGAATATTGCCGATTTCCTGACAATCTGGTGGCATACGGCGCTTGTTCTCGCCGTGTTGTGTCTGCTCGCATATTTTGGCTCCATGCTTATAGCCATCCGCGTCTACCGAGCCAAAGAACTCTAGCCGCGCATTTGTCCGACCGCGAATGAAAAGAGACCGACAGGAATCTGTCGGTCTCTTTCCGTTATCGGTGTGCTATCAGTCCACCAGATCCAGAGCGATTGGCTGGTGCGATTGCTGGGAATCGCTTTCATTGGCCGTGCGGCGCGCGCGGATGGCGGCGACTGCGCGCTTGACGGCCTTGATGGCCTCCTGCAGCACCACGACGCCGAACCCGACCGCGATGATTTTCAGCCACATGTCGATCGGCAGCGGCACGGTGCGGAACATCGCGTCGCCGAATTGCACCACTAGCACCTGAAGTGCGAACATCAGCGCGAACACGCCGATCATCACCTTATTGCGCAGCAGATTGGCGAACAGGCTGGCGTTGCCCAGCTCGCGGCTGTTGAAGGCGTTGAACAGCTGGAATACCACGAACAGCGTGAACAGAATGGTCGACTGCTGTTCGGCGGTGCCGCCCATGAAGTTCGTCCAGCTTTGCGCCATGAACACCACGGCGATGAACGCGCCGGAGACGATGATGCGCTCCAGCATGCCACGCGAGACGATGCCGGCGTCGCGGCGAGTGGGCCTGCGGTCCATAAGATTGTCTCGAATCGGCTCCATACCGAGCGTCAGCGCGGGCGGGCCATCCATGATGATGTTGACCCACAGCAGCTGCAATGCGGTGAACGGCGCGGCCAGACCACTGAACAGCGAGGCGAGTACCACGACCACCGAAGACAGGTTCACGGTGAGCTGGAACTGGATGAATCGCTGGAAATTCTCGTAAATGCCACGGCCCCAGTGCACGGCCTTGACAATGGTGGCAAAGGAATCGTCCAGCATCACGATATCGCTGGCCTCCTTGGACACCTCGGTGCCGGCGATGCCCATGGCGATGCCCACGTCCGCGTTCTTGATGGCGGGCGCGTCGTTGATGCCGTCGCCGGTCGCCGCCACCACATTGCCCTGGGCTTTCAGAGCGTTCACCACGCGCATCTTGATAACCGGCGTGCTGCGGGCGATCACGCGGATGCGGACGATTTCGCGGGCCAGTTCCTCATCGCTCATTTCCTCGATCTGGCGCGCCTCGACGGCGATATGCCGCTCGTCCAGAATGCCGAGTTCATTGGCGATGGCCGTGGCGGTCACGATGTTGTCGCCGGTGAGCATCTTGAGCTCGATGCCCGCCTTGCGACAGCGCTCCACGGCACCGGGCACATCCTCGCGCAGGGGATCCACGATGGCCACGAAGCCGTCGAACATCATGCCGGATTCCAAGCCGGCGCGGTCGGCAGCGTAATCGAGGGCCGCAGTGTCGGCGTCCTTATCGGAAATATGGCGGTGGGCGAAGCCGAGCACTCGGCAGGACTGCGCTTGGAACTTCGCGATCTCCCGTTCGATTTCGCCGCGCGTCTTGGCGTCGACGGCGCATCGGTCGAGCATCTTCTCCGGGCTGCCCTTGGCAAACACGGTAATGCCGTCGCCGTCACGCACCACAGTGGTCATGCTCTTGGTTTCCGACGAGAACGGATACGTGTGGAGTACCGTCGCGCGCTCGCGGCGAATCCGGTAGTCGAGTCCGGCCTTGTGCGCGGCGACCAGTAGTGCGCATTCGGTGGGGGTTGCCGATGAATTCCGGCATCGCGCCGGCCTCGGCTTCGGTGGCGCTCGGGAAGGTCACGTCGGCGGTGCCGTTGACGCAGAAGTTCTCCAGCAGCATGCGGTTCCTGATCTGTTCGGGCTTCTCCAAGGCGCGGCCCGGCGCGTTGCACGCCTCGATCACGGTCATGCGGTTCTGGGTCAACGTGCCGGTTTTGTCCGAGCAGATCACGTTGATGCAGCCGATGGTCTCGCACGCCACCATCTTCTTGACCAGCGCGTTCTGCTTGGACATTTTGATGATGTTCACCGCGAGGCACGCGGCCACAATGGTCGGCAGGCCTTCGGGCACGGCGGCCACGATTAGCGTGATGGAGGTGGTGAACGCCTCGGAAATCGTGTCGAACGAGGCGGTGCCGGAAGCCACGAACCGGGCCACCTGAAGCACGAACACCGGTGCGGCCACAATCGAGCCCACCACGGCGATCACCTTGCCGAGCTTCGCGAGCTTCTCCTGCAGCGGCGTCATACCGGTGTTGGCGGCGCGCAGTTCGCGGGCGATTTTGCCGAACTCGGTGTCGTCGCCCACGGCGGTGACCACGGCACGGCCATTGCCGGCGGTCACGAAGCAGCCGGAATAGAGCATGTTCGTGCGGTCGGCCACCGGGGTCTTCGGGTCGGTGAACACGGCGTCGGTGGCTTTGGCGCTCGGCACGCTTTCGCCGGTGAGCGCGGATTCGTCGGCGGCCAGATCGTTTGATTCGATGAGGCGCGCATCGGCCGGCAGCTTGTCGCCGGTGCTGATCTGCAGCACATCGCCGATGGTGATGTCTCACTGCGACACCAGCGTGACCTCGCCATCGCGCACCACGGTGACGGTCGTGTCGTCATTGATGTCGTTCAGCGTTTCGAATGCCTTGGCACTGCGGCCCTCCATCACCACGGTGATGGTCACGGACGGGGCGATGGCGAAGAAGATGCCCACGCATTCGAGAATGTCGGCGTGGCCGCCGGCCATGGCGCGGGTGATGTTGACGCCCAGGGTGATGGCCGCCGCGATCATAAGCATGATGAGCATCGGGTCGGCGGCCGTCTTGACGATGCGGGAAAGCATCGATTCCGGCTTCGGCTTGGTGAAGGCGTTGGGGCCGTACTGGTTCAGGTTGTGCGCGGCCTGTTCGCTGGTCAGGCCTTGATGTGCATCGGTGCCCAGCGTGCTGATGACTGCTGGCGCATCCTGCATGAATGGTGCGGGCGTCTGCCCGTTGGCCGTGGTCATATGTTCCTCTCGTTTGGTTGACACACCGCACTGAAACCCGCGTAATATCACTCGCGTACCGCGCAACATGGCGGCACGCAGCCAAACGAATCGTTGACGACCATGTATCGCATACTCCGCGGTACATGAGTCTCGTCATTTAAGGCAAAGCCAGACCGTAACGGAACTGCCGACGGCCACGATGTTGACTTGCCACATTGCGGTTTGGGCCGAGCCCTTCGCCGCAATGCTGTCTACTCCCTCATGGGACTATTCAGTTGCAGGAACAGAACCTAACAAACCACATGGATTTTCCCGTTCGCCGGCAGCATGGCGATTCCCGCCTTCCTAGAAAAAACAAGCAACACGCCATTGGCTCGTTGCAGGTGAAAAGCCGCAAGAAAGCCGCGCGTGACAAGGCTCGGACATGCTTGAACATGCCTGGACCTTCGACTTGTGACATCAGAAAACAAAAAACCGATACATGCTGGTAAAGCATGTATCGGTTGGGAATTGTCAGTTAGTGCCGTCAGCGGACTATCACAGCGCCTGGGCGGCCTTCTCCACGTAGTCCTCCATGCCGTCGATGGCCACGACGTCCTTGAACCGCACATCGGCGGTCTCAAGACCACGCAGGGCGGCCGGGGCGGTGGTGCCGGTCTCGTGGGCCAGCACATCCATGCACTCGAAGTCGGTGCCGGTGGCGTCGAAGCCCAATGCCTCGTTCACCACGCGCGGGAACTTGTAGGGGCTGGCGGTGGAGAGCAGCACGCGCGTGGTCAGCGGGTCGCGCGGCATCTGCTCAAGCAGGTAGTAGCCGCAGGCGGTGTGCGGGTCGATCACGTAGTGGTTCTCGTCCCAGCAGTGCTTGATGGACTCGCGTACCTGATCCTCATCGGCCCAACCGGTGCCGAAGATCTGACGAATCTTGGACAGCAGTTCTTCCGGGATCTCGTACGTGCCCCACTTGTTGAGGTCGTTCATCAACATGGAGATCAGACGGGTGTCGCCCTCGGACAAGTAGTACAGCATGCGCTCCAGGTTGGAGGAGATGAGGATGTCCATCGAGGGGGAGATGGTCTGGAAGAACGGGCGCTGGCGGTTGTAGGTACCGGTGGTCAGGAAGTCGAACAGCACGTTGTTCTTGTCGGAAGCCACCACGAGGTGCTTGACCGGCAGACCGAGCAGCTTGGCATAGTAGCCGGCGAGGATATCGCCGAAGTTGCCGGTCGGGACCACAAACTCGACTTCATCGCCGACGTTGATCACCTGGTCGGCGAGCAGCTGGGCGTAAGCGGAGAAGTAGTAGACGACCTGCGGCACCAGACGGCCTACGTTGATGGAGTTGGCGGAGGAAAGCACCACGTGCGAATTGCCGGCGAGACGCTCGGCCAGGGCACGGTCGCCGAAGATGCGCTTGACCGCGGACTGGGCGTCGTCGAAGTTGCCTTCCACGGCGGCCACCTGCACGTTGGAGCCGGCCTGCGTGGTCATCTGCAGCTCCTGGACCTGGGAGACCTTGCCTTCCGGGTAGAAGACGGTGATCGCGGTGCCCGGGGCGTCCGCGAAGCCGGACAGCGCGGCCTTGCCGGTGTCGCCGGAGGTGGCGGTGAGGATCATGATCTTCTCGTCCGCGTCGCCATCGGCCGGCGTGGTGTGCGCCATGAAGCGCGGCAGGATCTGCAGCGCCACGTCCTTGAACGCGGAAGTCGGACCGTTGAACAGTTCGAGCACGTAATCGTCACCCAGGGGCTTGAGCGGGGTGATGCGCTCATCGGACCACTGTTCGCCGTAGGCGTCGGCGATGCACTGGCCCAGCTCCTCGGCCGTGAAGTCCGGCAGCAGCGCGCCCAGCACCTCGGCGGCGATTTGCTGGTACGACTTGCCCGGCAGGGAGGCCACGTCCACCTTGGTCTTGCCCAACGCGTCCGAAACGAACAGGCCGCCGTCATCGGCGATGCCCTTACGAATCGCCTGCTTGGCGGTCAGCGAATCGGTGGTGCTACGGGTGGAATGGAAGGTGGTTGTCACGATGAATCCTTCTGCCTGAAAGGGATGATGAATCCACACCAGTCTAGCGTGGGCCGTGGGCAGAAGGGCCGTCCGTCTCGCGTAGCCGACCGGTCGCACCGGCGAAAATCACCATTGCCATCGAACGGGGACCGGCCATATCATGAAACAGGCCGGCTACAAACGGGCCATACAGTAAGGCGACAACGGCGAATCAATCGTCGCCCATACCAAAGGAGCACCCATGACCGCTTCACCCCTTGCGCAGAAAGCGACCGATGCTTTCAACGCGCCGATCTACGAAACCGATCCTGAGATCGCCGAACTGCTGGACTCCGAACTGGGCCGCCAACGCAATGGCCTTGAGATGATCGCCTCTGAGAACTTCGTGCCGCGAGCGGTACTGCAATGCCAGGGCTCCGTGCTGACCAACAAATACGCCGAAGGCTACCCCGGCCGCCGCTACTATGGCGGCTGTGAATACGTGGACCAGATCGAAACCATCGCCCGCGAACGCGCCAAGGCCCTGTTCGGCGCCGAATACGCCAACGTCCAGCCGCACTCCGGTGCCCAGGCCAACGCCGCCGTCTACCAGGCGCTCGTCAAGCCCGGCGACACCGTGCTCGGTCTGGCCCTCGACCACGGCGGCCACCTGACCCACGGCATGAAGATCAACTTCTCCGGCCGTTTCTACCACGCCGAGGCGTACGGCGTGAACCCCGAGACCTTCCGCATCGACCCGGAGATCATCCGCCAGCGCGCGCTCGAAACCCACCCGGCCATGATCATCGGCGGCTGGTCCGCCTACCCGCGCATCGAGGACTTCAAGGCCATGAAGGAGATCGCCGACGAGGTCGGCGCCAAATTCTGGGTCGACATGGCCCACTTCGCCGGACTCGTGGCCGCGGGCCTGCACCCGAGCCCCGTGCCGTACGCCGACGTGGTCTCTTCCACCGCGCACAAGACCTTCGGCGGTCCGCGTTCCGGTTTCATTCTCGCCAAGCAGGAGTATGCCAAGAAACTCAACTCCTCCGTGTTCCCCGGCCAACAGGGCGGACCGCTCATGCACGTGATCGCGGGCAAGGCCGTGAGCTTCAAAGTGGCCGGCACCCCCGAATTCAAGGACCGCATGCAGCGCACGCTCGACGGCGCCAAGATCCTTGCCGAACGACTACTGGCCGACGACGTCAAGGCCAACGGCATCTCCGTGCTGACCGGCGGCACCGATGTGCATCTGGTGATGGTCGACCTGCGCAACAGCGAGATGGACGGCCAGCAGGGCGAGGATTTGCTCGCCGCCTGCGGCATCACCATCAACCGCAACACCGTGCCCTTCGACCCGCGTCCGGCCTCGGTGGCCTCGGGCCTGAGAATCGGCACGTCCGCCCTGGCCACCCGCGGCTTCGGACCGAAGGAATACGAGGAGGTGGCCGACATCATCGGCACCGCGCTCGCCGCCGGCCCGTCCGCCGACGTGACCGCGCTGAAGGCCCGCGTCGACAAGCTCGCCGAAGACTTCCCGCTCTACCCCGACCTGGACCAGATTCACTGATTTGCTGATTCGCTAATCCACCGTGGTGTACCGGTTAGTGATGATTTGCTGACCGGAGCGCATCACATCACCGGCTTCCCGCCTGAGATGGAGGGGAGCCGGTTCTGTTTGCGATTCAAAACGTCAGACATCCCATAACAAGCAGGTCGGAGTAAGCAATCAGCCGCGTTGTGAGTTACGCTTGACTGTTATGAGCGATGAATTGAGTCCTGAGGTGTTCGACGCGGTGTGCCGCCAGGCCGATCAGGCCGCACGCGCGCAGGAGCGTCTTGCACAGGCAAATACCGAAGCCAAAAACGAACTGCTGCTTGCCATTGCGGACGCGTTGGATGAGCACGCCGCGGACATCGAAGCCGCCAACGCGCTGGACATGCACGAATCCAAGGAAAACGGCATGGATGAGGGAAAGCTCGACCGCCTGCTGTTCGACGTGCCGCGCGTGGCCGCCGCCGCCCAAGGCGTGCGCCATGTGGCCACCCTGCCCGATCCGGTCGGCGAGATCGTGCGCGGATACAACCTGCCCAACGGTCTGCGCCTTACCCAAACGCGCGTGCCGATGGGCGTCATCGGCATGATCTACGAGGCCCGGCCGAACGTCACTGTGGACGTGGCCAGCCTGTGCCTCAAGTCCGGCAATGCCGCGCTGCTGCGAGGCGGCCACGCCGCCGAACGCACTAACGCCGCCACGTTGGGCGTCATCGCCCCGGTGCTTGAAGCCCACGGTTTCGAATCCGCACTGGTGCAATCCGTCGACCAGTACGGGCGCGCCGGCGCCACCGCCATGATGGAGGCGCGAGGCCATATCGACGTGCTCGTGCCGCGAGGAGGAGCGGGTCTGATCCAAGCCGTCGTGCGCAACTCCAAAGTGCCGGTCATCGAAACCGGTGCCGGCAACGTGCATATCTACATCGACAAGTCCGGTGATCTCGCCAAGGCCATCCCGATCATCATCAACGCCAAAACCCAGCGCGTGGGCGTGTGCAACGCCGCCGAAAAGCTATTGGTTCATAAGGATGTCGCCGCCGAATTCCTGCCGCAGATCGCCGCCGCTCTGGCCGAGACGAACGTCGTGCTGCAGGCCGACACCACGTCGTACGACATCATCTCCGGCACGGCAATCGAGGGCCTTGACCTCAACCACGCCACCGAAGAGGATTGGGACACTGAATACCTGGCCCTCAAAATGGGCATCAAGGTGGTGCCGGATCTGGGCGCGGCCATCGACCACATCAACACGCATTCCACAGGCCACACCGAATCCATCATCGCCGAGGATTATGCGGCCATCGAGGAATACACCAAGCGCATCGACTCGGCCGTGGTCATGGTCAACGCCTCCACCCGCTTCACCGATGGCGGCGTGTTTGGCTTTGGTGCCGAGCTTGGCATCTCTACGCAGAAGATGCACGCACGCGGTCCCATGGGATTGCGGGAGATGACCACCACCAAGTGGATCGGTTACGGAACAGGACAGGTGCGCGCATGAACGAGGACGGCAACATGAACACTACGGCTGACACGGCAAACAAGGCAAGCGAACTGCGGCCCGACATCGACCTCAGCGATCCCAAGCTCGGCCTGAAGATCGCGGTCGAACGTCTGAGCATCGTCCGCTACGTGTTCCTTGTGCAGATCGAGGACGGCATCGCCTCCGCCGCCCAGCGTGCGTCGCTCGAATACGCGGACGCCGTGCTCATCGGTTGTCCCGAGACCGATTCGCCCGAAGTCGTGGACCTCGACGATGCCCAGCTCGAGATCGTGCGCGAACACATGGAACTCATGGAAGGCTACATCGGCAAATACAGCCAGATGGAGCACGACGGCAACCTTGACGGCATGACCGACACGCTCATCCGCATCACCGAGCGCGTGGCCGAGGTCCGCCGCCTCTACCAGCCGGACTTCCCGCTGCCCACCTTCGCCGAAATTCGTCGCGTGGTTCAGGACGAATGGGATGAAGACATGGGCAAGATCGATCCCAAGGAAGACAATCCCACCGCCGGCGAAATCGAAGGGGAAACCGAATCAGCCGATGACGCCGCCGGCGAGGGCGGCCAGGCATGAGTGGTGTTACCGACAGCCACAAAACGGCTGCGTCAGTTCAGTCCGAAAAATCAGTGGAATTCGCCGAGCCCGCCGAAATCGTTGCCGTCACCCAAGGCGAAACCGAACGGCGCATGTCTGACCTGTCCGCGCCGGCCGGGGCCAGCAGCCATGGCAAAGGCAGGCTTTCCGCACGCGGCAATTGGCATACGCGCCTGCGCGTCGGCATCATGGGCGGCACGTTCGACCCGATTCACAACGGCCACTTGGTCGCCGCCTCCGAAGTAGCTTGGGTATACGACCTCGATGAGGTGATTTTCGTACCCACCGGCCGACCTGTGTTCAAGCTGGACAAGCACGTCACCAACGCCGAAGATCGGTATCTGATGACTGTGATCGCCACCGCATCCAACCCCAAATTCACCGTCTCGCGTGTCGACATCGACCGTCCGGGCGTCACCTACACCATCGACACCCTGCGCGATATCCGAGCCCAGCATCCCGACGCCGAGCTGTTCTTCATCACCGGCGCAGACGCCGTGGCCGAAATCATGCAGTGGAAGGACGCCGACCTCATGTGGGACCTCGCCCACTTCGTGGCCGTCACGCGCCCCGGCTACTCCAGTCCGGACGGCGTGACCTTGCCCGAAGGCAAGGTCGATACGCTTGAGATTCCGGCCCTGGCCATCTCCTCGACCGATGTACGCCGCCGCGCCGAACACGACGAGCCGGTCTGGTATCTGGTGCCTGACGGCGTAGTGCAATACATCGGCAAGCATGGTCTGTATTCATACGAGGACTAGTGAGGATTTGTACGAGGGCTGGTGAGGATTAGCGCGAATCAGCGCGCATCAATCCTCGCCAGTGCAAGGATGAACGGTCAGGCCAGTCCCATCTTGATTTTCAATGTCATTACGCGAGTCGCCGCCGCCGTCACTTTCGAAGCGAAAGCCGGATCGGACTTCGCCCGTCCGTTGAGGCCGTCCACAATTGGCTTTACATAATCCGTCTGACCGATGCAGGACATGTCGCCGCCCGCCTCGACAAGCTTTACTCCCAATTGGCTTACATCGTAGCTGCTCAACGCTTCGGCAGACATCGAATCCGAAATCACCACGCCCGTGTACTTCAGGGCGTTGCGAATATGACCGTCGATAATCGTAGAAGAAAACACCGCCGGATTATTCGGGTCGATGGATTGATACGTGGCCAACGACATCATCACCATTGCAGGATCGGCCTTGGTGATCGCCTGGTCAAAGGCACCTGCCTCGGCCCCGTCCAACGTGGTGGTCGTATCCAGAATGCCTTCGGTGGTGAAGTCGGTATTGCCGCTTACCGCGCCCAACCCAGGATAATGTTTGACCGCCGCACCGACTTGAGCGTCTCGCAAACCTTCAATAACGGCGATGCCATGTTCGGCGTTGCCGGCCGCGTCCAATCCGAAATCACGATCCAGCGCGCCAATCGGAGCATTTGAGGCACGATCGCCCACCACCGTGCCGAGCACCGGTGCCAAATCGACATTTATGCCAGCAGCAGCTAATTGCGAACCCCACGTGCCTGCCGATTGACGCAATGCGTCAGCGGACATTGTGCCCTGCTCAACGGCACTGGGCATTGTGTCGAAACCGGTACCAGTCAGATGCTGTACCTGACCACCCTCCTGATCGGTGGCGATGATGAGACGATCGCCGGCCGGCGCATATCCTTGGAGTTGCGCGGTCGCGGTCTTGACCGTATCGGCGCCGGTATTCCAATTGCCAATGAGAATGGCCGAGCCAATGTGCTCGTCGGCGATTGTTGAAGCCAACGAGGAGGGGTCGGAACCGGCAAACAACGGCACCATCACTAACTGTCCCACACGTTCCTCAAGCGTCATGGCGGATACCGCACGTTGGGCTTGTGCGGCCGGGTCGTTCTTCTTCGGGGAAGGAACGCCGGTGCGCGGTAACGCGCTTGTCTGGGAGGTCTGGGGAGTGGTGGTGTCGCCGTTTGATGCGGATTTGGCAAACCACCCGATATGCCATCCGTAGGCCGCCACGCCGGCCAACACCACTGCCAAAGCACATATTGTCGCCACGATTGGAGTGCTCCTGTGCCGAAGTTGGCGTGTGGCGTGTGCTGAGGGACGCATATGTTGTGGCCGTTGGCTGTTCATACCGGCAAGCGTAGAACGGAGCGTAGAACAGAACGCTGCCTCATTCTGTGCTCAGGGCATAACCTACCTCCCGCCCTTTCGATAGGCTTGAGTTATGTCTTTTAACAATCCTTTCTCAGTACTGTTCGGCAATGGCGGCGATTCACGACGCAACAATGCGAACAATGACGATCCGATCATCCTCGATGTCGAGGCCGATGGGGACGGTCCGGCCCGCAACACCAACGCCGGCCCCTCCGGGTCATCCCGCTCTCCACGTGGCCCGGCCAATCCGCGTATCACCCGTAAGCCAGCGTCCGGTGGCTCAGGAGCCAGCCGTGGCAGCAAGGTTCTGATCGGCGTGGTGCTGGCCTTGGCCATCATCGTCGGTCTGTTCTTCGGCCTGTCCCGATTCATCACCGATCTGATGTGGTACGGCCAGCTCGGCTTCCAGTCCGTGGTCTGGACCCAGCTCGGGGTGAAAATCGGTCTGTGGGTGGCCTACGCGCTGCTCATGGCCTTGACCGGCTTCGTTTCCGCCTGGTTGGCTATCCGGGCACGCCCTGATTCGGCCGACGGATCCACCATTCGCATTAACGGCGATGTGGTCGAGGTCGGCAAATCCGTCAGCTCGAAAACCGCTCGCCGCGTGGCCGTGGTGATTTCGCTGATCGTCGGCGTCATCTTCGGCTCTCAGTTCAACGCGAACTGGAGCGAGATTCTGCTCATGTTCAACGCGCAGTCGTTCGGCACCACCGATCCGCAGTTCGGTCTGGACAACGGCTTCTACGTGTTCGTGCTGCCGGGCCTGAAGCTCGTGCTCGCCGCCGTGGCCATGCTGCTGGGCGTGGGCCTTGTGTTTTCCGTGGTCACGCATGTGCTGATGGGTGGTATCCGCATTACCATGCCGGTTAACGGACGCGGCCTGTTCTCCATCACCAAGCGTTGCCGTCGTCAGCTTGGCATCTGGCTGATGCTCAATATGTTCGCTTGGGCAGTGCGCCAGATGATCGGCGTATTCGACCAGCTCACCGTGCAGGGTTCACGCATCACCGGTGCCTCCTACACCGCCGTGCACGCCAACATCCCCGTCACCTTCATCATGGCCGCGCTGACCGCCATCCTCGGCGTGGTGCTGGGCATCTGGCTCATGCGTTCCCACACGCTCGAAGGCCAGGCGTCCATCGGCGTGCGCGCCTCCGCCGCGCTCAAGGCCTGGCGTGTGCCGGTGACCTCCATTGCCGTCGTGGTCGTGGTGGGTCTTGTGCTCACCGTGGCATGGCCGGTGCTGTTGCAGCGCTTCCGCGTCAACCCGAACGCACAGGAGATGGAATCCACCTACATTCAGCGCAATATCGACGCCACCCGCGCCGCCTACGGTCTTGACAAGCTCAAGACCGAGCAATACAAGGTAACCGACAAGGGCGAGCAGGGCGCTCTGGCCAAGGAGGGCGACACCACCGCGCAGATTCGTCTGCTCGACCCGCAGGTCGTCAGCCCCACATTCAAGCAGCTACAGCAGTCCAAGCAGTACTACACCTTCGCCGACACTTTGGCCGTCGACAAGTACGAGATCGACGGCGTTTCCCAAGACACCGTGATTGCCGCCCGCGAGCTCGATCTGGCCGGCAACGACAACCGCAACTGGGTCAATGACCACACCGTGTACACCCACGGTTACGGCGTGGTGGCTGCTTACGGTAACAAGGTGACCGCCGACGGCCAGCCTGAATTCTTCGAATCCGGCATCCCCGCTCAGGGCAAGCTCACTGAATCCGAAAAGTATGAGCCTCGCATCTACTTCTCGCCGAACACCACCGAATACTCGATCGTCGGCGCACCGGAGGGCACGCAGGCTTGGGAGTTCGACTACCCGACCGGTTCGGAAGGCGCCCTGACCACGTTCAAGGGCGACGGCGGCCCCTCGGTTGGCAACCTGTTCTCCCGTATTCTCTACGCAATCCGCTTCGGCTCCGATCAGATTCTCTTCTCCGACCGTGTTACCAGCGAATCGCAGATTCTTTACGATCGTTCCCCCAAGGAGCGCGTGGCCAAGGTGGCGCCGTACCTGACGCTTGACGGCCGTGTGTATCCGGCCGTGGTCGATGGCCGCGTCAAGTGGATCGTCGACGGCTACACCACCTCTGATGCCTACCCATACTCGCAGATGACCGACCTCGGCTCCTCCACCAAGGATTCCACCACCGTCTCTTCCGCAACGGTCTCATCCTTGGGCTCGCAGAAGGCCAACTACATCCGCAACTCGGTCAAGGCCACCGTGGACGCCTACGACGGTTCCGTGGATCTGTACGTATGGGATCAATCCGACCCGGTAATCAAGGCATGGGAGAAGATCTTTCCCGGCCAGTACCACCAGCTCTCCGATATCTCCGGCGACCTGATGAGCCACATGCGCTACCCGGAAAGCCTGTTCAAGGTGCAGCGCGAACTGCTCTCCAAGTACCACGTGACCTCCGCCAGCCAGTACTACTCCGGCGAGGACTTCTGGCAGACGCCGGTCGACCCGACCGAATCCCAGTCCCAGCAGGACCAGGACATCCTGCAGCCGCCGTACTACCTGACCTTGCAGACCGGTGGCACCAAGGAACCGGTGTTCTCGCTGACCTCCACCTACATTCCGGCTGGCCAGTCCACCCGTGAGATCCTCACCGGCTTCCTGTCGGTCGACTCGGATGCCGGCAATGAGAAGGGCAAGATAGGCTCAAACTACGGCACCATCCGATTGCAGGAGCTGCCCAAGGATTCGAACGTACCGGGCCCCGGCCAGGCGCAGAACAACTTCAACGCCAACGCCGACGTGTCCAAGGAACTGAACCTGCTGCAATCCGGCGACACGCAAGTGGTGCGCGGCAACCTGCTCACCCTGCCGCTCGGTGGCGGACTGGTGTACGTGCAGCCCGTGTACGTCAAGTCTTCGGGTGCGACTTCATTCCCGCTGCTCAAGAAGACGCTGGTCGCATTCGGTGATCAGGTTGGATTCGCGGATACGTTGGATGAGGCCTTGGATCAGGTGTTCGGTGGTGATTCCGGCGCGGCCGCAGGCGATGCTGAGAACGTGTCCGGTGACGGATCGTCTGGTGACCAGGCTTCCGGCACATCCGGTGACCAATCTGGTTCCGATACCAATGGTGGCCAGTCCGGCACCGCGGACGGCAAGTCGGATTCCGGCTCGTCTTCCGACCGTAGCCCCGAACTCCAGCAGGCGCTGAACGATGCCGCCCAAGCCATGAAGGACAGCCAGTCCGCCATGAAGAACGGCGACTGGACCGCCTACGGCAAGGCGCAGAAGGAGCTTGAAGACGCCCTCAACAAGGCCATCGGGCTCGACAAGTAGTTCCGACAGGAATTGGCTCCCCTCAGGGTGAGGGGAGCTATCGCCGAAGGCGACTGAAGGGAGTCGGTTACCTCAACTGACATAGCCCGTCCTTATCATAGGGACGGGCTATTTGCGTATTCAAAGGAACCTCATGCCATACACCTTCCGTCCGGCCGTCGAATCCGACGTCCAAGCCATCACCGACATCTACAACGCCTCAGTGATGGCCGGCGGTGCGACCGCCGACCTCACCCCGCGCACCCTCGACCAACGCCGCGCCTGGGTCGAACCCCATACGCCGCCCTACGGCGTTTTTGTTGTGGAATCGGAAGACGGTTCAATCATCGGCTTCGGTGCGCTCTCCGTGTTCTATGACCGCGCGGGATATGACGGTGTCACCGATTTGGCCTATTACATTGATCCGGCATGGCAAGGCAGGGGAGTAGGCACGTTCATGCTTGACAGGCTGCTCACCGAGGCGCGGGCCCGCCACATGCGCAAGGCCTGCGGCATCATTTTCGCCGATAACGCCGGCTCCATTGCCCTCATGCACCGCTTCGGCTTCACCCAATTCGGACTCATGCCCGCCGCTGCCACCGACTCCACCGGCACCATGCGGGACATGTCCTACTGGTATTTGGACCTGTAGCCTTGCAGTAAGTCATTTCAGTCAAGAAAAGTGTGAGGATGCCGGAGCAAACGAGCTTGACGGCGGCGTTGAGTACAATCTTGACGGTTGAATCCGGCCGGGCATGGGCCGATGCGCGAGGCGAACGCGCGCATGACGTACGGAACGTACAGAACGTGCATACGGGAATATAGGAAGACGGACGAGGAGCGGATTATGGCATCGGATTTCTGGCTGATTGCGGGACTGGGCAACCCCGGCAAAAAATATGAGGACACGCGGCACAACATGGGCTTCAGGACCGCCGACGTGCTCGCCGAACGTTGGACGGTGAACTTCGCCGATCACAAGGGCTTGGCCATGCTCGGTAAAAGCGTGATGAACCTGGACGGCCGCACCGTCAAGTTCTTTCTGGCCAAGCCGCTGACTTATATGAATGATTCCGGCAATGCGGTGGCTTCCATTAGCGCCTATTACCAGATCGAGCCCGACCATATTGTGGTGATTCACGATGACATGGACTTGGAATTCGGCCGTATCAAGGTCAAGGCAGGCGGCTCCGCAGGCGGCCACAACGGCATCAAGTCGATTGACCGTTCCCTCGGCACGCCGAAATACGCGCGTGTGCGCATGGGCGTCGGTCACTCCAAGCGCGGTGCGAACGCGCATGACAACACGGTGAACTGGGTGCTGGGCGGGTTCGGTCCGGACCAGTGCAAGCAGCTGCCCGAATTCCTGGCTGACGGCGCCGACGCCGCCGAGGACATCATCTTCCACGGTCTTGCCAAGACTCAGGAGAAGTTCAATGGCCGGTGAGGCGACGCACCCGGACCTGATCAACGGCTCACTGGTAGGCATCCTGTCTGAGCTGGAACAGGACAAGACCTTCCTGAAGCTCGCCGCCGGCGACATCGAGGCTTCGGACGACGTCGACAACTCCGTCCTGGCCGGCATCCCCGAAGGTTTGCGCCCGGCTTTGGCCGCCGCCATCGGGCAGGGTGTGGCCGGCAAACCCGGCAAGCCGGTCGTGCTGGTCGTGGCCTCCGGCCGCGAAGCCGAAGAGACCGTGGGCTCGCTGCGCTCCTGGTATGATGGCGACCCGAACGACATCGCCCAGCTCGAAGCCTGGGAAACCCTGCCGCACGAGCGTCTGAGCCCGCGCGCGGACACCGTGGCCAGCCGCATGGCCGTGTTCCGCAGACTCAAGCATCCGAGCGATACCGATTCGATGTTCGGCCCGATTCGCATTCTCGTCATGCCGATCCGCTCGCTCATCCAGCCGGTCGTCCAAGGACTGGGCGACGTCGAGCCGCTCGTGTTCACCGTGGGGGAGGACCTGCCCCTCGACGAAGCCGCCAAACGTCTGATCGAAAACGCCTACACGCGCGTGGACCTGGTCATGGACCGTGGCGAGTTCGCGGTGCGCGGAGGCATTCTTGACGTATTCCCGCCCACCGCACCGCACCCGGTGCGTATCGAATTCTTCGGCGACGAAATTGACACCATCAAGGAATTCCACGCCTCCGACCAGCGTACCTACGGCGACGGCCTCAAGACCATCTGGGCCACCGCATGCCGTGAACTGCAGCTGACCGACGCCGTGCGCACCCGCGCCAAAGCCTTGGTCGGTTCGATTCCCAATGCTGAGGACATGCTCGAATCCATCGCCAACGCCATTCCGGTCGAAGGCATGGAATCCCTGATGCCCGCACTCGTGGACCATCTGGAACCGGTGGGCTCCATGCTGCCCAAGCACGCCGTGATCCTCCTGGGTGACCCGGAGAAACTGCGCCGTTCCGCCGAAGACTTGGCAAAAACCGCGAACGAGTTCCTGGCCGCCAGCTGGCATGTGGCCGCCTCCGGCCACGGCGCCGGCGCGCCCATCAGCTTCGACGAAGCCAGCTTCCTCGACTATGCGGAAACCATCAGCTCCCTCGAATACTCCGAACATCCGGTGATTCGCCTCACCAGTTTCGGCGTGGACACCGCGTTGACCGGCCATGTGCAGCTCGACGCCCAGAACCCGGCCGAATTCCGAGGGGATGAGGCCAAGGCCTCCCAAGGCATCGAAGGCCTGCTCGATGCCGGCTTCCACGTCACCATCACCGCCGCTGCGGCCGGCACCTTGGCCAGGCTCAAGCGCGCGATCAACACTACCGGCATCGCCAATTTCGACGTCATCCGCTCTCAGGCCATCGACGGCTTCGTGGACAAAGCCGTCAAAATCGCCCTGCTCACCGAACGCGACCTGACCGGCCGCACTTCAGCCGTGGCCGTGGCCAAAACGCCGAAACGCCGGCGCAAGGCCATCGACTTGGTGGAACTCAAAAAAGGCGATTACGTGGTGCACGAGCAGCACGGCATTGGCCGGTTCATCGAAATGCGTCAGCGCACCATCGGCACCGGCGCCAACAAAACCACTCGCGAATACCTGGTCATCGAATATGCGCCTTCCAAGCGCGGCGCCCCGGCGGACAAACTGTTCATCCCCACCGACCAGCTCGACCAGGTCAGCAAATACATCGGCGCCGAAGCCCCCAAGCTCAACAAGCTCGGCGGCTCCGACTGGGCGGCCACCAAGGCCAAGGCCCGCAAGCACGTCCACGAGATCGCCGACGACCTGATCGAGCTGTACTCCGCCCGCCAGCGCGCCAAGGGCTTCGCGTTCAGCCCGGACACCCCATGGCAGAAAGAGCTGGAAGACGCCTTCCCCTATCAGGAAACCGCCGACCAGCTCACCACCATCGACGAAGTTAAATCCGACATGGAAAAGCCCGTGCCGATGGACCGCCTCATCTGCGGCGACGTGGGCTTCGGCAAAACCGAAATCGCACTGCGTGCCGCCTTCAAGGCCGTGCAGGACGGCAAGCAGGTGGCCGTGCTCGTGCCCACCACGCTGCTTGTCCAGCAGCATTACGAGACGTTCAGCGAACGATTCGAGGGTTTCCCGGTCAATGTGGCGGCCATGAGCCGATTCCAGATCACCAAAGAGATCGACGAGACCATCGAGGGGCTGGAAACCGGCACGGTGGACGTGGTCATCGGCACGCACAAGCTGCTGAACCCGAAAATCAAGTTCAAGGATCTGGGACTCGTCATCATCGATGAGGAGCAGCGTTTCGGCGTGGAACACAAGGAGACGCTGAAAGCCCTGCGCACCAACGTGGACGTGCTGTCCCTGTCTGCCACGCCTATCCCGCGCACGCTGGAAATGGCCGTGACCGGCATTCGCGAGATGTCCACGCTCGCCACCCCGCCCGAAGACCGGTTGCCGGTGCTGACCTATGTGGGCGCCTACGAGGATGCGCAGGTCACCGCAGCCGTACGCCGCGAACTGCTGCGAGGCGGCCAGGTGTTCTATGTCCACAATCGTGTGCAGGATATCTCGTCCATCGCCGACAAGATCCACACGCTGGTGCCCGAGGCGCACGTCGGCATCGCCCACGGCAAGATGGGGGAGAAGCAGCTCGACCAGATCATCCGCGATTTCTGGCATCGCGACATTGACGTGCTCGTGTGCACCACAATCATCGAGACCGGTCTCGATATCTCCAATGCGAACACGCTGATCGTCGACCATGCCGACCGTTTCGGCTTGAGCCAGCTCCATCAGCTGCGTGGCCGCGTCGGTCGCGGCCGCGAGCGCGCGTACGCCTACTTCCTGTACGACCCGTCCAAGCCGATGACCGAGCAGTCCCATGACCGGCTCGCCACCATCGCGCAGAACACGGCGCTCGGCTCCGGTTTCGACGTGGCCATGAAGGACTTGGAATTGCGCGGCACCGGTAACCTTCTGGGCGACGAGCAGTCCGGCCATATCGAGGGCGTGGGCTTCGACCTGTACGTACGCATGGTGTCCGAAGCCGTGGAGAAGTACAAGGAGCCCGAGGAGAACGTCGAGCCGGTGGCCGTGTCCATCGACCTGCCCATCGAAGCGTCGATTCCGATCGAGTACATCGATTCGGACAAGCTGCGTCTGGAAGCGTACCGCAAGCTCGCCTCCGCCCGCAACGAGGCCGATCTGAAGGATTTGGAAGAGGAACTTACCGACCGTTACGGCAAGCCGCCGGTCGAATTCGAGACCCTGTTCGACGTGGCCCGTCTGAAGTTCAAGGCCCGCAAGCTCGGCATTTCGGAGATTCTCGCGCAATCCAACCGCGTGCGCATCGGTCGCATCGACCCGCCCGAATCCATCCAGATGCGTATGGGCCGTATTTACAAAGGCGCCCAATACCGCCCGGTCACCCACCAGCTCATCGTCCCCACCCCGTTCACCGGCTCCCTGGGCCAAGGCCCCATGAGCTCCGACCAGGTAGTCCTCTGGACCAACCAGTTACTTGATGATTTGGCATGGACCCCGTCGTCAAGCAAACGGCAGAGCCGTTTGTAGACGGGGTGCGAGGTGACAGTCGAGCCAGCTATGGCTCACCGGGCAACCTCCGGTGAGCCATATTCATATTCATGCCGTCGTTTGTGACGATGATTCACCCCAGACGGAATCGTTCCGACTGTCCAGCGAGCGAGATTAAGTGACTGCTATGAGCGAAACGACTACGAACCGCACGAACCAGAGCGCGACCGCGGCAACACTTGCCGGCTATGAGATTCCCCGCCTCGGCATGGGCACGATGGCGCTCGCCATCGAGGGACGCCCCTCCAACCGTAATCAGGCGATCGAGACCATCCATGCCGCGCTCGATGCCGGAGTCCGTTATTTGGACACGGCTTGGTCCTATTATCTGCCCAGCGCACCCGGAACCGGCGAGCCGGAGGATATGGGCTATGGTGAATATCTGGTCCGCGATGCTCTGCACTCGTGGCATGGGCCGAGAGAACAGGTGCTCGTGGCCACCAAAACCGGTTGGCTGCGTACGCTTGACGGCAGTGGCAACTACGGCTGGCAGGCCGACGCCCGACCCGAAACCATGATCGCCAATGCCAAGGAATCCGCCAGCCGCCTCGGTGTCGACACGCTCGATTTGCTCTACTCGCACTGCAACGATCCGCAGGTGCCGTACGAAGACCAGATGGGCGCACTCAAGCAGCTCGTGGACGAAGGTGTGGCCAAAGCTGTCGGCATCTCCAGAATCGACAACGCGGACATCGAAACCGCCCGCAATATTTTGGGCGATCGTCTCGTGGCCGTCCAGAACCAGTTCTCCCCGGCCCATCGTGACCCTGAACACACGTTGGAAACCTGCGAAAAGCTCGGTTTGGCTTTTGTCTGCTGGTCGCCACTCGGCGGATTCCTCGACCCGTTCAACGAGCATCTGTTCGACCGGTTCCGCGAAGTCGCCAAGATTCACGACTGCTCCTACCAGCGCGTCACGCTCGCGTGGGAACTTGCGCAATACCAATATCTGTTCACGATTCCCTCGGCCAGAAACCCGCAGGAGATTCAGGACTCGTTCAAAGCCAGCGAACTGAAATTGTCCGACAGTGAAATCGACTACCTCAATGGCAAGGACGTCGACTGAGCGATTTCGTCCGTACCACCTTGCAATCAGGCGGCACACTGGCATTGTGAGCGCTAACACTAAATTTTGGGCGTGTTGTTCACAACGTCCACAAATCGCACTACTCTTAAGAATGTCATTCAAGATACACAACCGTTTTAAGGAGTAGTTGTGGCAGTAATTGAAAGCGTGTACGCGCGTCAGATTCTGGATTCCCGTGGCAACCCGACCGTTCAGGTCGTTCTGGACACCGAAGACGGCGCTCAGGGCCTGGGCCTGGTCCCGTCCGGCGCCTCCACCGGTGAGGCCGAGGCTTGGGAGCGTCGCGACGGCGACAAGTCCGTCTACGGCGGCAAAGGCGTTCTGGACGCTGTCAAGGCCGTCAACGAGGAGATCGCTCCGAAGGTCATCGGCATGGACGCTTCCGATCAGCGCGCTCTCGACGACCTGATGATCGAGCTCGACGGCACCCCGAACAAGGGCCGCCTCGGCGCCAACGCCATCCTCGGCGTCTCCCTGGCTGCCATCTACGCCTCCGCCGAGTCCGCCGGCCAGCCGCTGTACCGCTACCTCGGCGGCACCAACGGCCACATCCTGCCGGTCCCGAACATGAACATCATGAACGGCGGCGCTCACGCGGACTTCGCTACCGACATCCAGGAGTACATGATCTCCCCGTACGGCTTCGACACCTACTCCGAGGCCCTGCAGGCCGGCGTCGAGGTCTACCACACCCTGAAGAACGTCCTCAAGAAGGAAGGCCTGAACACCGGCCTCGGCGACGAGGGCGGCTTCGCTCCGAAGATGAAGTCCAACAAGGACTCCCTGAACTACATCATGGACGCCATCTCCGCCGCCGGCTACGAGCCGGGCAAGCAGATCGGCATCTCCCTCGACGTCGCCTCCTCCGAGTTCTACAACAAGGAGACCGGCAAGTACCACTTCGAGGGTGACGACCGCGACGCCTCCTACATGCTCGACTTCTACGAGAACCTCATCAACGAGTACCCGATCGTCTCCATCGAGGATCCGTTCAACGAGGAAGGCTGGGAGGACTGGGCCGCCATCACCGCGCGCCTCGGCGACCGCCTGCAGTTCGTCGGCGACGACCTCCTCGTGACCAACCCGGCCCGTCTGGCCAAGGGCATCGAGCTCGGCGCCGCCAACTCCCTGCTGGTCAAGCTGAACCAGATCGGCACCGTCACCGAGACCCTTGACGCCATCGAGCTGGCCACCAAGAACGGCTTCACCTCCATGGTTTCCCACCGTTCCGGCGAGACCCCGGACACCACCATCTCCGACCTGGCCGTCGCCAAGAACACCGGCCAAATCAAGACCGGTGCCCCGGCCCGTGGCGAGCGCGTCGCCAAGTACAACCGCCTGCTCGAGATCGAGGAGGAGCTCGGCTCCACCGCTCAGTACGCCGGCTACAGCGCCTTCAAGGCCTGCAAGAAGTACCTGGCCAAGTGAGCTGAAACGCCCGTAAAGGCGTGAGTTTCCGCTGAAGCTCGATACCCGTCGTGTTCGTCAAGTCGAATGCGGCGGGTATTTTCGTGTGACATGAGCAAGTCGTCCCGTACCGGCAAACCTGGCAAAACCGGCAAAGCACAAGTCAGGAAAAAAGGGTCGGCGGGGCCCATAGCGTTCTTCGTCTCCCTGTTCATCATCGCACTCGGCACCATCCAGCTGGTCTCCACCTTCCATACCTATGCCCTGAACCTGGCCGAACTCAATGGCCTCAAGCGTGAGGAGGCTTCGCTGATCGCCAAAAAGCAGGAGTTGGAGAACGATATCAAGCGTTGGGATGACAAGGCCTACATCACCGCCCAGGCCCGTGAACGCCTCAGCTTCGTATTCCCCGGCGAACAGGCCGTGCGTGTGCTGCATCCCGAAGCCGTGACCGGCTCCGATAGCGAATCCCAGAAAACGGAAGATTCCAGTAGCAGCAACAAAGAAGTCCTGCCATGGTACAGCGAACTGTCTTACTCGCTCAAAAAGGCCGATGAGCCTGTGACCGATAGCGAGTCCGGCAAATCCGATATTACCGGTTCCGCTGACTCGTCATCCAACGACTCATCCAAGCAGTCCGATAAGTCAGACCAGAACACCCAATCCGATCAGAACACCCAACAGAATACCAAACAGAACACAGGGGAGGGAACCCAACAGTGACCATCGATATCGCCGCCAAGGCCAAGGCCCTTGTCGATACCGTGCTTGCCGAGCCCGCCAACGACCATGACATCGACTTGGTGCAGCGTCGGCTCGGCCGATACCCGCGCGGCATGGTCGCCGTGGGGGCGCGATGCGTCTGCGGTAGGCCACTTGCCGTAATCACCCGTCCGGTGTTGCCCGGCGGAATCCCTTTCCCCACCACGTGCTATCTGACCGGTCCGGAAGCCGTCAAGGCCGCCTCCCATGTCGAGGCCGCCGGCGTGATGCAGCAATACAACGACATGTTGGCCTCGGACGAGGAGCTCAAGGCCGCATATGAGCAGGCCCATAACCTGTATCTGGCATTCCGCCACGAACTGGCAGGACGTCTTGGCGACAGTGAGGAGCATATTGAAGGCACTTCGGCCGGCGGCATGCCAGTGCGCGTCAAGTGCCTGCACGCTCTGCTGGCCCAATCCCTGGTTATGGGACCGGGTGCCAACCCCATTGGCGATTTGGTGCTGGAACGTGTCAAGGACGAGTTCGATCCGACCGTCTGCCGTTGCACACTGGACGATTGATCAACAGATGAGCCACCGCGAACGGCCCATTCATACGCACTAAGGGATACGAGGAGAAGGCAATGAGCAAGGAATCCGTAACCGTCGCCGGCATTGATTGCGGCACGAACTCCATTCGACTGAAAATCGCACGTGTCGATGCCGATGGCATGCATGAGGTGGTGCCGCGCATCCTGCGTGTGATCCGCCTCGGCCAGGATGTGGACAAGACCCATCGTTTTGCCGACGAAGCGTTGGAACGCGCCTATACGGCCGCTCGGGAATTCGCCGGTGTGATCGCCGAGCATCCCATCGACGGCCTGCGTTTCGTTGCCACCTCTGCAACTCGTGACGCAGAAAACCGTGAGGAGTTCGAGGATGAGATCGAACGTATCCTCGGCATGCACCCCGAAGTCATTCCCGGCACCGAAGAAGCCGACCTGAGCTTCCTTGGTGCCACTTCCGTGGTCAATCGCGACGATCTGCCCGCCCCCTATCTGGTGGTTGATCTCGGCGGCGGGTCCACCGAGCTGGTCATCGGTGGCGACGGCGTCAGTGCGCCCACTACCCAGGTTCAGGGCGCGTTTTCCATGAACATCGGTTCCGTGCGCATGACCGAACGTCATCTGACCAATGATCCGCCGACCCAGACACAGATCGATGAGGCCGTTGCGGACGTCGATGAACATATCGATGAGGCCTTCCGCACCGTGGACGCAGGCAAGGCCCGTACCATCATTGGCGTGTCCGGCACGGTGACCACGATGACCGCCTTGGCCATGGGATTGAAGGAATACGATCACACCGTGGTCGACGGGCATCGGTTGAGCCTTGAAGACGCCTATGCCGTGGACGACAAGTTCCTTAGGATGACGCGCGCCGAGCGCCGCGAATACAAGACCATCCACCCCGGCCGTATCGATGTGGTCGGCGGCGGCGCTGTGGTCTGGAGCCGTGTGCTGGCGCGTGCCAGCGGAGCCGCCAAGGCCGATCATGGTGAAGCCATCGATTCGTTCGTTGCCAGCGAACACGGGCTGCTGGACGGCATTGTGCTCGATTATGGTCGCCGGTTGCTGGCTCAATAGCGTAAGTGGTGAGTGCCTCCAGCGGGCTGAGCCGTTAAGCAAACAGCCCGGTGGGCTGTTTGTAGGCGAGGGGAGCGGCTATGCCGCGACGGCTGCACGAAGTGCAGCAACCCGCAAGCAATGCTCAGGGCAGGAGATAGCTTATAATAGAAAAGTTGGCCTCCGTGGCGAAATGGTATACGCAGTCGACTTAAAATCGATCGCTTCGGCTTGTGGGTTCGAGTCCCACCGGAGGCACCTTGAGATCGGCCTGTGGCCGATGCCGTTTTTTGCGGCTGTGCCGCGGTCTCTCCCCAGTCGGCTTCGCCGACGCCCCCTCGTCAGAGGGGGCTCGCAGCTCACTATGTGGAGAGCTTATAAGGCCGAAACAAAAGGCCGTTAGGCTATGTGGCGTTGTGACGATGTACCTGATGAAACGAGGAATCCACATGGCTTCACGCTGGACCGATGTCGAACGAGTCGAACAAGGCGCCCTGCCCACCATGCTTGCCCAAGCCGTCATTGCGGGCACTGCACTCACCGTTGGTGCCATTGCCTGCTCGGGATTCTATCTGTCCATGATCGGCAATGTGGCCGCACTCCTGCCATGGGCGACTATCGTGATACTGATCGCCGTGGCGTTCACCTACATCGTCGGCTTCGCCCTGTTGTGGTGTGCCGAAGCCCTGACCCTGCGTGCCAACGACAAACTCAAGCCATGGCTGTACGGCGTCGTCGGATTAATCGGCTACGGCGTGTGGGGCATGTTCGTGATGAGCGCGATGATGAACACGCTGAACCAGCCGCTGAACGGCGTGGTGTTGTCGAACAGCGATGTGATGGCCCTGACCGTCAACTACGCGGTGTTCGGCTTCATCGCCTTCCTGTTGGCACAGGCGTACGCGCCCAAAATCGCCACCAAGAAGGGACTGACCATCGGGCTGATGGTGGTGCAGATCGTATTGGCCATCATCGGTATCATCGTACTGGTCATGATGTTCTCCGCACTGTCTCACTGACTGACTTATCGCTCGCCGGCACGACGCGCGCGGCCATCATCGCATAAGGCGAAAGCGATTCCGGGCGCTAGGCTGGAATACGATATCGTGATGGCATGACGCCTGATAACACCGGCATGCCGAACCAGCAGGGGAGAAGGAGCCAAATGTTCAGCGTGCTTGACATGTTCACCATCGGCGTCGGACCTTCATCCTCGCACACTGTAGGCCCGATGGTCGCGGCACATGCTTTCGCCTCCTCGTTGCAGGCCGACCATTTGGTCGATCGCACCGCACGTGTCAAAATCACGCTTTACGGTTCTCTGGCGCTGACCGGTCTCGGCCACGGCACCGATCGCGCTGCGATGGCCGGGCTCGAAGGCAATCTGCCGGCCACCGTGGATACCGACCACATGATGCACATCCGCGAGACCTGCGCGTTGGACGATACTCTGAACCTCGCCGGCCTCAAACGCATCCGTTTCGACTACGACCGCGACGTGGTGTTCGAACAATGGAAGCGCATGGCCGCGCACCCCAATGGCATGCGATTCCAGGCTTTCGACGCCGCCGCAAGCTTGGTCGACGAACAGGTCTGGTATTCCATCGGCGGCGGATTCGTGCGCAAAGGCGCTCTCGAAGACCCGATGATCGGCATTCATGAACGCCCTCCGGAAGGCACCTCCTTTGCCGATGCGGACGAATCATCATCCACTGATTTCGGCGTCGAGGCACCCTATCCGTTCTCATCATGCACCGAATTGGTGTCGTTATGCCGGGAACATCATCTCAGCATCGCCGAACTTGTATGGGCCAACGAAACCGCTTCACGCTCGGGCATCCAGGTCCGATCCGATATTGATGCCATCTGGCGTGTTATGCGCGCCTGTGTGGACCACGGATGCACCTCGGCGGAACCCACATTGCCCGGTGGCCTTGACGTACCCCGCCGCGCGCCGAAAATGTATCGGCGTCTCGCCTCGAATTCCGATGTGCTGCGCCGCGACAGCCGGCGCAAAGACGCCGTGCTCGAGTCTTCCGACGCCGCATGGGTGGATCTCTTCGCCTTGGCCGTCTCTGAGGAGAATGCCGGAGGCGGGCGCATCGTAACCGCTCCGACCAACGGTTCCGCCGGCATCATTCCCGCCGTGCTTCACTATTACTGGCATTTCGTGGACAACGCCAATGAACAGGGCGTGGTCACGTTTCTGCTGACCGCCGGTGCCATCGGATACCTGTTCAAACGCAACGCCTCGATTTCCGGCGCGGAAGTCGGTTGCCAGGGCGAAATCGGCTCGGCCTGTTCGATGGCGGCGGCCGGACTTGCCGCAGTCGTGGGCGGCACGCCGGAACAGGTGGAGAATGCTGCTGAGATCGGCATCGAACACAACTTGGGTCTGACTTGCGATCCGGTGGGCGGACTGGTGCAGATTCCATGCATCGAGCGCAATGCCATGGCCGCCAACACCGCCATCAACGCCGTGCGTATGGCCATGCTCGGCGACGGCTCACACATCGTGACCCTTGATCAGGCCATCGAAACCATGAAGCAGACCGGTGAAGACATGATGGCCAAATACAAGGAGACCTCCAAGGGCGGGCTTGCCGTCAATGTCGTCGAATGCTGATTGACATGTCTGGTATTCACCAGCATGATGACCGGAATTGACGTATACGGCCAGCGTGTCGTATCGCACAGGGATGAAGGACTACCGCCGATTCGCCGATGGTGCTAAGGTAGGGCGCATTGTGTCTTTGAAGGAGGACTAATGGCAGATCAGATGCCTCAGGTGAACGCCGAATTCGGCACCACGCCCGTTATCGAGTTCCCGACGCCCGAAGCCCCGAAGGGCCTCAAGGTTGTGGAGCTGACCGAAGGCGACGGCCCGATCGTGCGTCGCGGCGACACCGTCACCGTGAACTACCACGGCGTGGTGTGGGGTAAGGACACCCCATTCGACTCCAGCTTCGACCGTCATCAGCCCGCCAGCTTCGGCATCGGCGTGGGACAGGTCATCAAGGGCTGGGATCAGACTGTGCCGGGCCATAACGTGGGTTCGCGTCTGGTGGTTTCCATTCCGCCGGAATACGGCTATGGTTCCCGCGGCATCCCGCAGGCTGGCATCGGCGGCGAGGACACGCTGGTGTTCGTCATCGACATCATTTCCACCCGCTGACCATAGGTCAGCACATGACGAACGCCGGGGTCATAGCCGGCGTTTTGTCATAAATAACGAAGATTGTTTCAGCATCGACAACGGTTCAGGAGGACGATATGGCTGAGGACAAGGTCTACCTGCTGACGCAGGAAGCATACAACAAGATGAAGGAAGAGCTCGCCCATCGTGAAGGTGAGCTGCGTGAGGAAATCGCGCACAAGATCGCCGTGGCGCGTGCCGAGGGCGACTTGTCCGAGAACGGCGGCTACCAGGCCGCCCGTGAAGCGCAGAGCAAGAACGAGGGCCGCATCACCGAGCTCACCGTCAAGCTGCGCGATTCCAAGATCATCGAGAATGCTCCGGAAGGCACCGTGGGCGAGGGCTCTGTGGTGACCATCGAGCTCAACGGCAACGAGATGACCTACGTGCTCGGCAGCCGTGACATCGTGGCCGGCACCGACTACGACATCATGACCCCGGATTCCCCGATTGGCAAGGCCATCGAGGGTGCCAAGGTGGGCGACGTCGTTTCCTACACCGCACCGAACGGCCGCGAGCTGTCCGTGACGGTCAAGGCCGCCAAGCCGCTGGCCTGAGTTAGTTGACTAGTATGCCCCCGTAGGCGGGGACATACTTATATGGCGTAGCGCTTATTGCCACAGCGAGACGATCACCATGTAGATGGCCACCATATGGCAGGCATATCCGGCCACCGTTCCGCAGTGGAAAATCTCATGGAAGCCGAAGACGCGAGGCCAAGGGTCGGGCTTGCGCAAGGCGTAGACGATGGCGCCGAGGATGTAGCAGGCACCGCCGGCGCACAGCAGCACCACCACGGCTGGCCCCGCATACGGCGAATTCCAGAACATCACCATATAAGCCAGGCCGTAGATGCCGAAGATGATGTACACCACCGTATACAGCCAGCGTGGTGCATTGATCCAGATCACATGAATCACGATGGCGATGGCCGCGCACGCCCACATCGATATGATGATCACATTGCGCCAGAATGGTTCCAGCGCAAACGAAACCGGGGTATACGTGCCAGCAATGAGCAGGAAGATGTTGACATGATCGATACGCCGCAGCACATCGGTGATGCGCGGGCTCCAATCGCCCAGATGGTAGCAGGCCGAATTGGTGAACAGAATCAGCGACGCTGTCATGAACACGGCACACGCCCACTTCAGACTCGCGCCATGTGCCAGGCATATAAGCACGATGCCTGCCGCCAATGACAGGGGAGCGGCAATCGCGTGAATCCAGCCACGCATCAACGGCTTTGGCCGTCCGTGCACGTCGAGACGAATCTTGCGTTCCACTTCCGCAGGGGCAATGCCCTCGATTTTCAGCGCACGGTTCTCCGCTTTGGCGAGATTGTGCCGGGCCTTCTCCTCGGCTTTGGCTCGAATGGCCTCGGCCTTGAACTGGGCCTTGGCCCGTACGGCATCAGCCTTGGCTTGCAACGCCTGTTCGCGCGCCTCGATAGCCGCCTGACGCTTGGATGCGATGGTGGCATCCTCTGCAATCGCCGCGCTGTTATGAGCGTCGTGATGCATCGTCTTTTCCGCGTCGTCGGTTGTTGATGCCATGATGATGCCCCCGTTTCACGAGTTGACGATACGCTTCTTACGCTGACGTAACCTACGTTAGCGTAACTTTTATGCTTGTCAATACCGACTCACGCGAACACTATCACCCAATGGCGGCGATACTATGGAATCCGAAGATGAGAACGTCACAGCAATAAGGGGTTCGGTGATGGTGTATTGCACGGAGTGTGGGTTTGCCAACGAGCAAGGAGATGCCTTCTGTTCGCAGTGCGGAAGTCCATTGGAGCAGCCCGAGGCCAATCCGGCGGCCCCTGCCTATGACGATAACGCGCTGACGCTGGTGGAGCAGCCGGCGGCACCGTTGCCCGCCGTCGCGCCGCCAACGGCGCCGGGTTCCGCGGTGCCGGGGCCTATGGCACCGGGACCCATGACCGCTGGCCCTGCGGCACCTGCTTCTCCTGAACCTCCCGCCGGGCGTCCTGACGGCGATCACACCAAAGCGGTGGTGATTGTGCTCATCGCGCTGATTTGCGTCGTGGCGTTGGTCATCGGCTTGTTCGTCACCCATAGCATGGGATTGTGGGGAGCTCAGCCGCAGGCGCAAACATCGGCACAGTCGACCGGGGCCGATGCGTCGGATTCCGCCGATGATGGCACGACGGATTCCTCTGACGCCAAGTCCAAGGCCAAGAAGAACACGTCTGATAGCGCCAAAGACAAGAACAGCGACGATTCGTCCAAGAAAAGCTCGACGGAGAAGTCGAAGCCTTCCACTCCGGTGATCACATCCAGCCAGTTGTCTGACATCGCGGATTCATACTCGTCCTCCGATGTGGCCGTCTCCGCCATGGTCATCG
Organism: Bifidobacterium sp. 2450; assembly: GCF_041900695.1. Lineage (NCBI taxonomy): Bacteria > Bacillati > Actinomycetota > Actinomycetes > Bifidobacteriales > Bifidobacteriaceae > Bifidobacterium > Bifidobacterium sp. 2450. Next base: position 153,395 of record NZ_JBHEEA010000003.1, on the reverse strand, counting down.
ATGGAACATTCGCCGATTCCTCAGAGGACGCCACCATCGCGACCACGTCGCAGTCCGGCAAGCAATTCGTGGCTGCCGGTTTCTATCTGCCGGTCTATCTTGCGGCCCAGGACAATGGCGATGACAACGCCAAAGCGCAGGCAAACGCGATGATGGGTTCCATGGACAACAATGCCGGCAATATGGCGGCAGCGGCGGTAGGTGGCTGGAGCGGCGTCAATTCGTGGGCATCTTCGCATGGGTATAAGGGCACCTCGTTCAACCGCGATTTCGGCGATGTGGCGGCCAGCAATGCCGGTTATGAGAATTACAGTTCCTCCCGCGATGCGGCCCGCATGCTCGCCGCAGTGGACGCCAAGGGAGGCACGTCATTGATGAACGTAGACATTGCCTCCGAAGGCGTAATCATTCCGTCCGACATGACCGTGCATGCTCACCGAGGCCAAGGCATCCAGGACACCTGGAATTACTTTGCCATCGTCGAAGCCAATGGTCATAAGGCCGCCGTGGCCGTTGTCACCCAATATCAGGGGCAGTCGGTGGCCGCGGACCTGATGAGCCGGGTGCTGGCCAGTGTTGACAAGACATTGGGGCAGTGACGGTGGCTCGGCATACCAAGCATAGTAGCGGCACGCGTGCAACAGGCAGCGTCGTGGGATTGATCCTGATCGCCGCCCTGATCGCCGCTTTGGTAATCGGCGTCGGTGGATGGATGTACGCGCATAACGGGCTCGGCACATCGCACGCCAAAACATCGCCCGTCGCCTCGGCATCGGACTCATCGGCAACAGCGTCGGCATCGTCGTCAACGGCGTCATCGAAACATGAACAACGCCCTGTGCATGACACCTTGGAGCGTAAGGCGGCACCTGCTCCCGACCTGACCACGGTGGCGGAAGAGAAGCGGATGTCAAATGTGTCCTCGGCGGTCACGGCAGCTGTGGCCGGCAGTGGAGGCACCTGGTCGGTGTATGTCGAGGATTTGGCCACGGGCAAAACCGTGAGCGTCGGCGGCCAGCCCATGGTGGCGGCTTCGGATGTCAAACTGTACGTGATGCTTGCCGTGTACGATAAGCAACATGCCGGCACCTTGGCCACGGGCGGGCAGGATACCACCTCACTGATCAACCAGATGATCACCGTCAGCTCGAACGCGGCCACCAATCAGCTGGTATTGATGGTCGGCGATGGCGACATGGCCACAGGCATGCAACGGGTGACTGGTACGGCCGCCCGATACGGCTTCAGCGCATCCAAGCAGTTGCGGGCATTGTCCGATGCCGGCACAGACGGGACCGGCACCGAGAACTGGACGTCAGCTTCCGATTGCGGCAGATTCCTCGCCGCATTGTACCGAGGCAAACTGGTTTCCGCCGAAGCCAGCCGCTCCATGCTTGACGTATTGCTCGGGCAGACGCGACGCGCCAAAATACCCGCCGGAGTGCCGTCTGGCATTCAGGTAGCCAATAAAACCGGTGAACTGGCCGGCGTGGAAAATGATGCCGCCGTGGTGTGGGGCAAGGCCGCGGACGGAACAGAACGGGATTATGTGATGGTGGTTATGACCTCGGGAGTGGTATCGGGAACCGCGCAGCAGCAGATCGCCGCATTGTCCTCTCAGGTGTATACGGCGATGACCGCATGAACGGCGGTCAGCCGTGCAACGCGATTGGCGCGGTATTGAAGATGCGATGTCGTCATAGTCGTCGTACTTGCCCGTGTGGCTTGCCGCGATGGCGGCGGTGCGTCTGCGTATGATAGGGATATGGCTGATTTTTCACATATCCTTGCAACGCGCCCCGACTTCGACGACGAGGACCGCGAGTGGCTGCATCATCTTGTCGCCGATTGGCAGGTGATCGCCGATTTGAGCTTCGCCGATCTGCTGCTGCTGGTACAGAATGGCGATGGCAAATACGTGGTGGCCGAGCAATGCCGTCCATCCACCGTGATGACGCTGCGGGCGGAAGACGTGGTGGGAAACGTCATGCCGGACGACATGGTCGGCGAATTGGACGCCGCCATGCTCTCCAGCGGGGTGTTCCGCTCCACGGTATTGAGAACCGTGGGCAAGGCGACCATCTGCAACGTGTACGCGCCGGTTCGGCACAATGGCAAGACCTTGGGCTTGGTCGTGCGTGAGACCAATATGGCCACACGAGAATCCAACGGCCGATATGAGTCGGAAAGCATCAACGCCGGCAAGCATCTGTACGAGATGATTCCGCGAGGCCAATTCCCCTACAAGGATTCGGTGATGAGCCAACGCCATATCGCTCGCGTGGCGGACGGCTTCATCATCCTGACTATGGACGGCGTGGTTCGATACTCAGCCCCGAACGCCATCAGCTGCTTTAGGCGTCTCGGTCTGCTGACCACCATGCCTGGCCATTACCTCAGCGAACTTGGCACACAGCTATTGAAGGAGAACGACCCCGTTCCGGAAATCCTGCCGTTGGTGCTGGCCGGCAAGGCCGCGGTGGATTCCGAACTTGACGCCAACCGTTCCGCCGTCTCGATGCGCTCGCTGCCCTTGTATGACAACAACGGCCGTATCGGAGCGATTCTGCTATGCCGTGACGTCACCGAGCTGCGCCGCCGAGAGCAGGAGCTGCAGACCAAGGACGCTACGATTTCCGAGATTCACCATCGTGTCAAGAACAACCTGCAGGCCGTCTCTGCGCTACTGAGGCTTCAGGCTCGTAAGACCAAGTCGGATGAGGCCAAGAAGGAATTGCAGGAGGCACAACGCCGCGTGCAGACCATTGCCATGGTGCATGAGGGATTGAGCCAGACCGCCGACGAAGTCGTCGACTTCGACAAGGTAATCGCCAACCTGCTGCGCATGGCCGTGGACTTGGCCACGATGAAAGACCAGCATATCGATATCAACTACATGGGCAAGTTCGGCATGATGCCCGCTCAGGATGCCACGCCGCTGTCCCTCGTGCTGACCGAGCTCATCACCAATTCGGTGGAGCATGGGTTCGAAGGCCGCAAGGATGGCCATATCACGATTTCCGTGGGCCGCTCCGGCCCGAACCTCAATGTGGTGGTTGAAGATGACGGTTCCGGTCTCGGCTCCGAAGAGCAGGGTGGATTGGCTCGTTCTTCCGGTTCCGGTTTGGGCACGCAGATCATCAACACCTTCGTGACCAATGATTTCGGTGGTTCCGTGCATTGGGAGCCGCGCCGCGAAGGCGGCACCCGTGTGGTGCTCGATATGAAGCTCAGGGCTGCTCAGGACGAGTGACGAGAAGCCCGAAATGAGGAAACCCTCCCGAGTGGGAGGGTTTCCTGGTATGACGAAGAAATAATCAAAACATCAGATTTGCATCTGCATGGCCTGAGAACGGCGGGCGCGCATGGCGCGGCGCTTCAGCGCACGACGCTCGTCTTCGCTCAAGCCGCCCCACACGCCGTAATCCTGATTGGTGTCCAGTGCGCACTTCAGGCATGCGTCAATCACCTTGCAGGTGCGGCACACGGCCTTGGCCTCCTCAATCTGCTGATAGGCTGCACCGGTGTTGCCCACCGGGAAGAAGAGTTCCGGATCCTTGTCACGACATGCGGCCTTGGCTCGCCAATCAAAAGCGCTGCTCATTGCTTGCCTCCCTTAAAAGCCCCGTGGCTGGTGTTGTTCCTTAAGTCCAGTACCAAGGTAACCACGAACCGTGGTGATTTTCAAGAGGTTTCGCCGAGAAAAAACCGAAGTTTTCACGAAGCGCACTGCACCAGACATGCCGATGTGCCCTCGATGAGCACGGCCCGGCCCGCGTTGTCGGCATCGATAAGACTCATCGTATCCAATAGGCGAGCGGGGACTCCAGCCATAAGATCGGATGTTCTCTCCCCGCACGGGAACACGATTCTGGTATTGCAATGCTCCGGTATGCGTATCGGTCGAATCGTGCTGACGGCGAATACCACGCTGACTGACTCATCAGCCAACGCATACGTGAAAGACAGCGCCTGTTCGTCGGTGCGGAATGGATCGAACAACTCATCGGCATCGTCGACAAACCACACGATATGCGGAGGCGGTGGTGCATCCGAGCTGGCATACGGCATGCGACGGCTGCTATGAAGCCATTGCGAGCTCCATACCCGGCGATGCGGGGAACTGACGCGTACCGCCAAGCCATCGGTCAAGCTGGCGTGTCGAGCCAATGTTTCCAGCAACGTGGTTTTGCCACGCCCCTGCGGGCCGATGACGCCGATATTGCCGCCGGTGAGGGATACTGTCGCCTCTCGCAGATTGATGCCATCGTCGGCAAGTCCAAATCGAATGCGTTGCGGTGCGTGATCGGCCACAGTCCGGTCTTTTACGTGCCGGGGGAGCGGCGCGGTAAACAGGGACGGTTGCGGCGGGCTTCCGACGAACCGCGATGCGAACGCGATCTGGCGGCACACCGCATCGATATCGCGTGCCGTTGCACAGCGGAATGCCGTCACCTGTTCGGAATCGTTGCAGAACGCCGCACCGGGCATTGCCGGACTGAGGTCGGCGGCACGACCATCGCCAAGCAGCTCGCATGATTGCAGACGGTCCCGAACCCGTAAGCAAATGCTGACGGACATATTCGCCTTCATATCGGCGCTGACCTGGCCCATGGGATTCTGTGTACAGGCGATCAGATACATGCCCAGCGACCTGCCGAGCGAGGCAATACGCACCAGACGATTCACATAATCCGGGAGCTGGTCCTTCAGAGCATGGAATTCGTCAATGACCACGATCAGGCGCGGTGGCGGATTGACCATATCGCGGATATCGGAAGCACGGACAGCGGCGGACAGCTGCTCACGGCGTGTCAGTTCGGCTTCCAACGCACGCAACGCGCGTACGGCATGAGCCAGATCCAGATCGCATACACTGCCCACGGTATGAGGCAGCCGTTCGAGTTTGCGGAACGCGGAACCGCCTTTGAAGTCCAAAAACACGAAATTCAGATGCTCGGGCCCGTTCATCGAGGCGAGCGCCAGACACCAGCTTTGCAGCAACACGGATTTGCCGGAACCGGTGGTGCCGGCCACCAGGGCATGTGGCCCCTGACGGTTCAGGTCGAGCGTCAGCGGCTCGCTTCCGGTCATGCCAACCGGCACCGCAAGGTCAAGGGGCTCAAGCCAGTGGCCCACAATGGTCCGCCATGGCAGGCGTGCGAAGTGCAGCAGCGATTCTATCGGCTGCGACGGCGTATGACGGAGGTCTGCGGCGCGGTCATCGGCGTCGTCCGTGATACCGACATCGATCGTTGCCTGTTTCGGGGCGTGAGCCTTCTCCGGGCCCGGAGACGAGGGGAGCGTCAGCAACAGGGACACGAGACAGGCGAATATGCCTGGCGCGATCATGGCGGCGAACAGCCATTGCCCGTGCAACAGCAGTATGACCATCATCAATGCTTGCGCGATCATCGGGCACGCCGCGGCAAGCATGGTCAGGCGGGCGCGCAATGGCGGCGCGCCCAAACGGTGCTTCGCCTGGGATACGGCGGATGCCGTATGGGCGGAATGTCGCTTCGAATCGTTCTGCTGTGATGTCATGCTTCCAGCGTGGGGGAGCGCGTGCCGAAGGCGCAAGTCGAATCAAGGTATGTGGTTCTAGCTTGCCGAGTTATCCACATGACATTTTGCCCGTGCATGATTGGCTGCGTGGGCAACGGCGGCGATTATGCACCGACGATGAAGCCGATAGGCTCCGGGAAAGCGTCGGTCAGCCTTCCGCCAGATTGCCCACGGTGCCGGCCTTATGCGTGCCGTCGGCAATCTGATTGAACAGTTCGGTGTTCTTGGCGTCATCGAGCAGCACCGAGGAGCCAATGCCATCAACGTAATAATCGGGGTCGGACCAGTACACGCTGCCGGAGATGCCATTCGAGCCGGTGGCGCTTTTGAACGCCAACGCCATGGTGAGCAACGTGTCAGGGTTGGTCTTCTCGTCCACGGTGAGTGCGCTCATCGCGGCATTGGACACTGCCACGATTTTGGACGGATTGGTCAGGGTCCCACTGCTGGAAGCCTTCTTGACGATGGCCGAGATGACCTGCCGCTGGCGTTCGTTGCGCCCGAAGTCTCCTCGCGCGTCGGCGTATCGCATACGAGAGAAGGACAATGCGGTGGAACCATCCGCCGTATGGCATCCCGCCTTCCAGTTCAGTCCGGAATAGGAATCCTGAACATCCTCGTCATAGCACAGTTCGATACCGCCCAAGGCGTTCACCACGTTCTGCAGACCGCCGAACTTGATCTGTGCCACATGATCGATTTTCTGGCCGGTGATCTGCTCAACGTTGCTTACCAAAGCCTTCTTGCCCGCAATCAGCGCCACCGCATTGATTTTCATGTACTGGTTATCGACGTTCATGAGCGAATCGCGGGGAATGGAAATCAACGAACTCGGCCCGCTTTTGGGCTTGATCAGCACCAGAATTGTATCGGTCCTGAAGCCAGAGATATTGTCTACGCCGCCGTAATCGGTGGAGCCGTCACGCTCATCGGAGCCAAGAATCAGCCAAGTCGAGGCCGGCGTGTTGGGGGTGTCGGTCAGCCAGTCGCTCCGATTCAGTTTGCTGTCCACCCATTGCCAGGCGCCGAAAACGGAAAGAATCAACGCCGCCACCAGCACCGCAATCGCGCATAAGATGATGCGCAAGGCGCGCGGCCGGTGTGCCGTTACCGTTTTCGCCGTTGCCGCCGCCGGCCGGCCAAGGTGGCTGAACTTCGTGGACAGGTTTGCTGCTGGCGATGAGGGGCGGGAAACCGGCATATCCGACGGATTGCGCACGGCGTTGCGGGATGAGCCGGAAGACATCCGTGCTCGCGACGGCGGAATACTGCGCGGTGCGGCGGCATCCGGAGCCGTGCTGCGAGTGGCACGTCCGGTTTTCGGAGAAAAACTGGGCGGAGTCCGCCTGCCGTTGTCTGCGGCATTGGTGCTTGCCTTGGCATTGGCGTTCGGTTGGGGCTCTTCGACGTTATTTCCCATGACAGACAGACGGTCCGATGGAGCCTGCCCTGACTGACGTGAGGCGCGGGCAGGGGCGAAGGAGCGTGGCGCCTGTCCGGAAGGCCGGGTGCGTCGATTTCCCGCAGGAATGAAGCTTGGCGGGTTGATATGCGGATCTGCCCCACCTGATTCCTGCGTCATAACCCCTCCTGAAACTGTCGATTGTCTGAATGACACTCTGACACAGCATCCGCCGGGTGTTCCTGCGCTATGGTGTTCCTGCGCAGGAACGGCACAATATCATGTGCGACGGCGTCGGGGCATCGCGTTCACGCCATAGCACACAGTTCCATAAAAATGATGTAATGACACGAGAAAGAATTTGACAAAACCGAAATTGCATGTGTGTAATTTAGTCCGTATGAAAAGCTCAATAGGCAAGGAGAATCGCATGTGGGGTGTGGTCGACGATTCAGCCGAAGAGCCATGGCACGAATTGTGGGGACTATTCCGACCTGATGGCGATGTATCTTGGCAGCACAAGGCGTTGTGCGCGCAAACCGATCCGGAGGCGTTCTTCCCGGAAAAGGGAGGCTCGACCCGTGATGCCAAACGTGTGTGCGCAAAATGCGAAGTGCGTGAGCAATGCCTGAAATGGGCCATCGACCATGATGAGCGATTCGGTATCTGGGGTGGCATGAGCGAGCGCGAACGCCGTCGATATAAGCGAGAGCACCGGGAGCAGGCGTAGCTCCACACACCCCCTTCAAGTCTGGTGCGTACACTGGGAGTTTATGAGTCCGACAGGTAATAACGATATTCATGAGGCGTTGGCCGACGCCATGTCTTCTCGACCATATACGCATAGGCAGGATGTGGATACCGGCATTACGGCTGTGATCACCGTTGAGGAGGATATGCGTTTCCTCCGGTCTACATTGCGTTCGGTATTGACGCAGAATGTTCTCCCGGGAGTCGTCATCATCGCCGACGCGACCGGACGCACCAGTTCGAGGATAACCACCTCGTTCGAGGTCATCCCCTCGCCATCAGGGCCGGTGATGGAGGTGCCGCAGTCCAAGCATGTGACCATTCACATCGTCTCGGCCAAGGGCGCACGCTCCTTCGGCGATGCGGTCAGCCGGGCATTGGATCGTGCCGATCTGGATGACGCTCCCCGCGCATTGTGGCTGCTCCATGATGATTCCCGCCCTTCGGATGCCTCATGCCTTGAACGATTGCTTGAGGCGTGGCGCAATACGCCGGGCGCCAGTGTGCTCGGGTGCAAACAGTGTGATTGGGAAGGCTCCCATCTGCATGATGTCGGTATGTATGCGGGCCACCACGCCGTGCATTCCCTGGTGGTCGATGGAGAACCCGATCAGGAGCAGTATGACGGGCGGCAGGATGTGTTTGCGGTGTCGCTGGCAGGCGCGCTGGTGTCCATGTCGCAATTCACGCGACTGCGGGGCATCAATGCCTGGCTGACCACCTACAGCGAATCGGTTGATTTCTGCCGCCGTGTCTGCCTGAGCGGCGGACGCGTGGTGGTTGTCCCGCAAGCGGAGATATCACATCGTCGTGCACGGTATGAAGGCATTCGTACGCGAGGCGGAGAGCCGCTTAAAGACGATCACACGGTCAATCATGCAATGACGGTGCATCGCTCCCAACAGCGGTATCTGTACACGGATCTGGCCATGTCGTCCTGGTTTATCGTCTGGCTGTGGAGGCTGCTCCGCAGTTTTGGCATGGCCATAGCCATGATGTTCGGCAAGAAGCCGTATGAAGCATGGGTGCAATTGTGCCTGCCATGGCTGGCTTTGGCCGATATCGCGGGAAACATGAAATCACGCAGGCTGGTGGCCAGACAATCGAAGGTCGCCGCATCGTCCCTGCATGTCTTGTTCGCAGACAGTCAGCAGATCAAGCAGTTCCATGATCGTCGGGATGCATTCCAATCCCAGCAGGGCAGAGTGCTGCTCAGTCCGCTGGAACGTGCCCATCTGCGGACACGCACCATATATCGCTGGAGTGCGGCCGTGGTGATGGCGCTGGTGTGCTTTGCGGCCATCGCGGTGATGTATTGGCCGGTGTTCCGTTCGATATTCTCCGGCGGATCGTTGTATTCCGATGTGTTGCTTCCCACCGGTGCCAGCTTCACGCAACTGGTGCAGTCCGCCACCACGCCGTGGGTGTTTGGCAGCGGCACCGGCATTCCTGCGCCGCCCACTCCGTGGCTGCTGGTGCTGATGCTGGCCTCGCTGGTCACGCTCGGCCATGTGACCGCCGCTTTGGCGATGATACTGTTTGTGGCCGCGCCGCTGAGCGCATTGTCGTTCTGGGCGCTGGCGGGCGTATTCACCCGCTCGGACGTGGTTCGTGTGCTGGGAGGACTGCTGTGGGCATCCACCGGCATTATGTTCGGCTGGTATGCGCAGGCCAATATGCCGATGCTCACCGTAATGGTGTTCCTGCCGGCCGCGTTCGCATTCGTGTTCCGTGCCGTGGGCATGTACCATACCGAAGACCCGCTCAAGCCGCGCACATCCGTTCAGGCCGCGGCCATCGCCGCACTGTGCTTCATCCCTGTGGTGGCCGCCGAACCGCAGCTGCTGTTCGCGCTGATCGTCGTGTTCCTGATGTTCCTGCTATTCGTGCGTCGCAAGCGCGCCATGCTGTTGCTTATTCCGGTTCCTGCCGCCTTTGCGGTGGCTCCTACGCTCGTCAATGCGGTGCGTTACGCCGATTTGGGTATGTGGCGTCAACTGTTCGGCGACATCACGGTGCCAACGCCATCCGCCAACGGGTCGCCGGCGTCGCTGAGTCTGCTTGAGGCCGCACAGCGTGCGCTGGGATGGCGAATGGGGGCGACTGATTATGCCGATTTGGCGGTCACTGTGCTGTTTGGCGTCATCACGCTGCTTGCTCTTGCTTCGCTGGTGCTGCCGTTCGCGTTGCGGACCTCGCGACTGATGTGGGTGGTAATCGTCTGCGGAGGCGCGCTCGCCCTGGTCTCCAGCCGTGTGGCCATAACCGTGGATGCCGATGGCGTCGTGGCCGGTTCCGCGCAGCCGGGCATCGCGATGATGATATTGGGCTTCCTTGCCTGCGTGTGTCTCGTCGCTGGTGGGGCGGTGAAGCGATTCCAGCCGTTGCATGCGTCTGGCAGTGATCCCGCACCGAAAAAGGACCGTCTGCATGTGCTCATCGTGTCTGGCCGTGTGATGCTTGCTCTGATACTGGTGTGCTGCATCGGCATTCAATGCATGTATGGCATCGAACGTCATAAGGATGCGGGACTGGGCGTGTCTGAAAACGGCCTGCCCATGGTCACCACCGATTATCTGGAGGCCAGTGCCGATCATCGTGTGCTTGCCGTGAGCGCGGAGACCCGCAACATCGTCAACTATGCGGTGATGCGCACCTCGCGCGGCGATCTGATCGACAGTTCCCCGGTCCAGCGGGCGCGCCTGCTGTCCGGCAAGCATGATGCGGTTGACGAACAACTGGCCCAGGCCTGTGACTCGCTGCTGTCCAATCCCGACGAAGAGGCCATTGCGGCCATCAGCGCGCTTGGATTCGGCGGCATCTACGTGGTTCCCGAGACCGGCGATTCCTCGAACGACATGTCGTATGAACAGTTGAGCGCGAATATCGCCGCATCGAACGGCACCCAGTCCCTGGTCTCCACGGATAGCGGCAGCTACTATCGTCTGACGCTGCGTAGCAGCGCCTCACAGCAGGTGGGTACCTCATGGCAGCAACGTGCACAGCATAGTGTCTGGAGGCACGCCTGGCTGATATGCCTAGGTGTGATCACGGCGTTGTACTGCTTGGTCGCCATGCCTCGCAGACGACCGTCCTACGGATTGGAGGAGCGGGCATGAGCAACAAAACTTCTGGTTTCAAACGTGCGATCGGCATCGTGCTCGGTGTGATCACCATGCTGGTGTTGATTGCGCTGTTCGTCGTTCTCGTCATGGCCCCCATCCCCAATATCTGGGTGGATAAGGTGGCCGCTTCCGATAATGCCATCGACCAGACCGTTAGTCCGACCCAGTCCGAAACCTACTGTCCGGCACCTATAGGATTGGCCGATACCGGCACGTACGGCGACAGCGCCTTCCAGGCCACTGTCGGCAATCTGAGTACGCAGGCGCGCTATGCGGCGTTCGGCTCCGTCTACAGCGCCACTGTCTCGGCGATCGGGCAAACGTCCAGTTCAGATGACGTGACTTTGAAAGACGCCGATCCGACCGACGATTCCTCGGTGAAAACCGGTGCTCAGAAGATCGATCAGGGAGCTCGCCTGATCAATACCCGTATGTTGCAGGCCGCAGCTGGCACCGGCACTGTCGGCACCATCGCATCATGGGCCGATGATGGCGATGTGAGAGGTGTCTCGGCGGCATCCTGCGTATCGACCTCGCTCGGCCAGTCGTTCCTGCTCTCCGGCAGCATGACTGGTACCACACAGCAGCTCATCGTCTCGAATCCCTCCACCAAGCCGACCACCGTCGACATTGCCGTCTGGGGTTCCGAGACAGCCGGGAAAATGGCATTGTCCACACAATCCACGCTGTCTGTGCCAGCTGAGGGGGAGTCCTCGATGGAACTGTCCGCCGCGGTCGATGGGCAGCATGGTCTGTTCGTGACCGTTTCCAGCAAGGAGACTCCTATCGCGTCCGTGGTGCGTACGGTGACCATGGATGGTCTGACACCGAAAGGTTCTGATTTCGCGCTGCCGCTGCCGACCGCATCCAATGCATCGGTGGCGCCGTCCATCACTGCCGGCGATGCGGTCACCGCTTATCTGTTCGCCAAGGCAGACACCAGCACCGGGCTGTCATGGATTACCGCCAAAGGCTTGGTTCCCGCCAAAGATGCCACCGTCACTGCTGATAAAGTGACGGCGATCGACTTGGGAGAGGCTCCTGATGGGGCGTTGGGCGTGATGTCCACCGCAGAGGACGCCGTGTCGTTCTCCGTCAAGGCCACACGCTCCGGTGACTCCGGCCAAGCCGATTTCGCATTGGTCAATGCCGGCGAGCCATCCGAATTCTCGGGGTTGGCCCTTCCCGACGGAGTAAAGGCCTCCATCACGCTGGCCAATACGTCCAATGAGCGCAGGACGGTCACCTTGCGCGCCTACGATGATGCTGGTGCTTCGGTAACCTCCAAGGAAATCACACTGGATGCGAACGCAGCGCAAACGATTGAAGCCGGCAACCTTTCCGGCGATCATGGCACCGCGGTCGTGCTGATGTTGGAGGACTCATCCATGAAAGTGAGCTGGGGAGCGCGGTTCAGTCACGATTCGTTGCAAGACAAGGACATCGCCGGATTGTCCGTCATCGGCGCTTCAACGCTGATGCCCGCCACGGTTCATGTCTGGGCTCGGAATGATTCCTCCATCGTCAAGTAGAGCGCGCTCGCCGAAGCATCGGTCTGATGATGTTTCGGCGGCGATGTAGCTGCGGGCCGTGTCACTATCTTATTACAAGTGACACGGCCCGCAGTGTTGTCACAGGCCCCAGTCAGGGTCGATTTCCTCCGGCCTGCGCCCATACAATTCCGCTATGCGGGCCACCAGCTCATCCCTGACGGCCAATTGCAATTCGAGCTTGGTAGATGCCTCGGTCTGCAACGGCATGCGGTAGAGCACGACTCGTGCGGGAATGCCGTGGCTGGCAGGGAAGCACTGGGACGTCATATTCGGCTCGGTCTGCCAAGGCGTCGGATCCGAAGGCGGCACATCCTCCACCGCGAACTGGAGCGGACGTATCAGTTCCGGCCACGCTTGGCCGAGCCTGCGAACCTGGGCCGCCACCATATCGTCGAACATGCCGGTACGAGTGCGGTAACGGGGCAGACGGGTGCCGAACATCGGGGTTCGTGTGCCGCGACCGTGGCGGTTGCGGTAGATTCGTGCGTTCCAAGGTGGCTGAAGCATGGTTCCCACCATAGGACATGGCGGAGGCAACATGCGTTAGGATTGGTTCATTGGTTGTGAACATTCGTCAACGAGGGAGGCGCGACAAATGGTGGTATGTTCGTGGTCCGAACTTGATTTCGATAATGTCTGCTCCAACGCCAAGGTGTTCGGTTTCGATTTGGACAACACACTGGCCAGCTCAAAACAGCCGATGAAGCCCGCGATGATCGAACGGTTCTGTGCGTTGCTCGACCATACGGTGGTGGCCCTGATCTCAGGGGGCGGCATGGCGGTGGTCACCTCGCAGGTGCTGGATGTACTCACCCCGAATGCCAGGCGCGGCAATCTGCACGTCATGCCTACCTCCGGCTCCCGGTATTACCGGTGGGATGGCACGCAATGGGCCTTGGTGTATGCGCATGATCTGTCCGAAGCCACCGTGGCCGCTGTCTCGGAAAGTCTTGAGCGACATGCCCGGGAACTGGGATTGTGGGAACAGCAGGTATGGGGGCCTCGAATCGAGAACAGGGGCAGCCAGATCACCTTCTCCGCTCTTGGGCAGTTCGCCCCCGTAGCGGCCAAGCAGGCATGGGATCGCGATAACACGAAGAAACAGGCGCTGGTCGAAGCGGTCAAGGCCGATCTGCCGCATATGCGGGTCAGGGCCGGCGGATACACCAGTGTGGATGTCAGCGAATGCGGCATCGATAAGGCCTATGCCGTGCGCAAGCTGACGCAGATACTTGGCATACGGGTCGATGAAATGGTGTTCGTGGGTGATCGCATGACGCCTACGGGTAATGACTATCCCGCGGTTGAGGCCGGTGCGATCGGTGTTCGTGTGGAGAATCCGCAAGACACGGTACAACTGCTGGATGCACTGCTTGCGCGATTCGATACTCCAGCTCGATAGTGACGCGTTATGGACGGGCCGAGCGTATACAAGTGGTGGCATGCGATGTGGGCACAGGTCTGCAATTTGCTGTTTCCACGCGGCTGCGCTGGGTGTGACGCGCCGGATGAGGTATTGTGTGCGGCATGCTGGGCCCTGTTCGCGCAATGCCGGGAACGGGATGCAGACAGTGGTGGCGGAGCCCGTATATGGTCCGCATCGATTTATCAGGGATCGGTACGTCGTGCCATTCTCGACTGGAAGGACCACGACGATACCGAGCTTGACGGCCCTTTCGGCCGCATCATGGTGTCGCTGCTGAACAAGACGCCAATACCATCATCATGCTTGGGTCATCGCGTATTGGTGGTTCCGGTGCCATCATCGCGGGCGTCAATGCGCCGAAGAGGACGTGCCCATACGGCACCGTTGGCCGAATCGGTGGCAGGGGCATTGCGTGGGTACGGCGTCGATGCGCGACCATGCAATGCCCTGAGCTCCTCCACCAAGGCACGCTCCGTGCAGCAGGTCTCTTCGGCGCAGCGTGCCCGCCGTATCACCGGTCACGTCACGGTGAAGCGTGATCTCATCGGCCATGGCGACGCGGTGCTTCTCATTGATGACATCGTCACCACAGGTGCCACCGTGCGGCAATGCGTTCAGGCATTTCAGCAGGCCGGCACCAAGGTGGTGGGCGTGCTGGTATTGGCGGATGCCGTGGTGCGACGGTCCGATGACGATATCAACGGGTGAATGACATCGGTGACGATGCCCCAGATAGCAGGCGAAGCGCCGTTGCTCGGCATGTAATCGGGGTATCGCGGATTCTCGGCGTGCAATATGGTGATGCCGGCCCGTGAAACCAGCCGTTTGATGGCGATTTCATCGTCCATGACAGCCGCAACCACATCTCCGGGGACTGGTGCCAACGAACGATCGACAATCAGCAGATCGCCGTTGTGGATGCCCGCATTGATCATGGAATCGCCGGCCATCTGCATAACAAACAGCGTGGTGTCGTGCGCCATGGCCTGTGACTCGGCTTGCTGTGTCATACCGCGCCTCCCACCCTGTGTTCGAACATCTGTTCGAACACAGTATACGGTAAGACGGCGGACAATATCAGCGTTCGGCGATGTGATATTTAGGTAGGATGATTTCGAAATCGGCGCCTCGCGTGTCATCGACCACTTTGACGGTGCCGCCGTGCAATTGGGCCGCCCAGCGTGCGATGGACAGGCCAAGGCCGGTGCCGCCCGACTCGGTGCCGGGACCCGTCTTGCCTTTGACAAAGCGCCGGAAGATGTCCGAACGGTCGGACGGTGCAATCTGGGAGCCGAAATTCACCACATTGGTCACGATGGTGCCTTGGTTGTCATCCTCATGGGCGTCGACCAGCACGGTGGTGCCGTCGGCCGAATGCTTCAGCGCGTTGGCGATGATGTTGGTGAACAGCTGGCGCAGGCGGTCCTGATCGCCTTCCATCGAGATGTCGGCCGGCACGGTGACGCGGATGTCGTGGGCGTGGCCGCCATCGGCGATTTCCAACGGCTCGATGGTCTCGTCAAGAAAATCGGCGAAGTTGAACTTTTCGATATTGAGACTCGCCGCACCGGCCTCCATACGGCTCAAATCCAACAGGAAGGCGATGAGGTCGGAGAGACGCTGCGTTTGGGTGAGGATGCTCTCCAGATTGGCGGGAGTGGGCTCGATGACGCCGTCGGCCATGTTCTCGACCATCGCCTGCAAAGCGGAAACGGGCGTGCGCAGCTCATGGCTCACATTGGCGATCATGTCGCGGCGCATTTTATCGGCATGCTCGAGTTCGCCGGCCATCTCGTTGAACGAGCGAGCCAGCTGGCCGACTTCGTCATGACGATCCTGATTGATATCCACGCGGACCGTGTAATCGCCATCCGCCATGGCTTCGGCCACATCGCGCATCTGGCGTAGGGGAGCGGTGATGCCGCGAGAGAAGAAATAGGTGATGCCCAAGGCCACCACCAAAGTTAGCGGCATGGCGATCCAACCGGACCAACCGAATTTCAGGAGGAACCAGCACATGGCAAACGCGATGGCAGTGGCGATAACGATCAGTGCGCTGAGTTCCAGCTTCAGAGAGGAGAACAAATCAACCGGCTTGACGCGAGGTTTCATCGCGTCAAGCCGGGATTGCTGTTGTTTTTTGGATGCCATCACGCGGTCAACGGCTCGAAAGCGTAGCCCACGCCGTGCACGGTGCGGATGGTATCGGCGCCGAGCTTATGGCGCAGCGCCTTGACGTGGCTGTCGACGGTGCGGGTGCCGGATGCGTCGACCCAGTCCCAGACCTCTTCGAGCAGCTTTTCGCGGGTGAGCACCGACTTCGGGCGGCGGGCCAGCGTGGCCAGCAGATCGAACTCGGTGGGGGTCAGATGCACCTGCTCGCCGTTCACGGTGACGATGCGCTGGGCCGGGTCGATGACCATCGAACCGAAGTCGAGCAGCTTCTCGTTCTCCGAATTCTTGGCGATGACCTTCGCACGCTCCACGCGGCGCAGCAGCGCCTTGCAGCGGGCGATGAGCTCGCGCATGGAGAACGGTTTGGTCATGTAATCATCGGCACCCGCTCCCAGACCGATGACCTTGTCGGCCTCGTCATCACGTGCGGTGAGGATCAGCACCGGCACCGGACGTTCGGCGACGATGCGTTTGGTGGCCTCAAGACCATCCATGACCGGCAGCATGATGTCCATGATCACCAGATCGGGGCGTAGCTGGGACGCGGCCTGGACGGCGGAAGCGCCGTCCCCGGCCACGCGAGCGGTCCATCCCTCAGCGGTGATGCGCTGGGCGATGGCCGTGGCGAGCGTGGGCTCGTCCTCGACCACCAACACCGTGCGCGGTATCGTATTCTGACGCGCTGTGGTATTGAACATAAATAAACCGGTTACCTTTCAGCCTGTTGACCAGTTCAGTCTTCCGGCTTCAAGAATACAACTCCCAGAGCCGGAACGGTGATCTTCGCCGAGAACGGACGCGAATGATATTCGCCCTCGACCGCTTCGAAGGTGCCGTTGTGGATGTCGGAGCCGCCGTACTTGGCGTCATCGGTGGTGAACACTTCGGTCCACTTGCCGCCGGTGGGCAGCGCCACCTGATAATCGGACCAGGCTTCACCGGAGAAGTTGACCACCACGGCCAAGGTCTCGTCCTTGGTGCCGATGCGCAGGAAGCTCAGCGTGTTGTGGTCGGCATCGTCGCTGGTCAGCCACTGGAAGCCGGCCGGATCGAAGTCCTGGCTCCATAGTGCCGGATGCGCCTTGTAGAAGGCGTTGAGGTCGGCGACCATGGTCTGGACCTGACGGTGCTCCTGCCAGTTCAGGCAATCCCAATCGATGGAGGCGTCGTGATCCCACTCGCCCCACTGGGCCAGCTCGTTGCCCATGAAGGAGAGCTTCTTGCCCGGGTGAGCCCACTGATAGGCGAACATCGAACGCACGCCGGCTAGCTTCTGCCAGCCATCGCCCGGCATCTTGCCGTACAGGGAGCCCTTGCCGTACACGACTTCGTCGTGGCTGATGGGCAATACGTAGTGTTCGGAGTAGGCGTACACCATGGAGAAGGTGATTTCGTTGTGGTGCCACTTGCGGTTGATGGGCTCCTCGTGCAGATACTCGAGGGTGTCGTGCATCCAGCCCATGTTCCACTTCATGCCGAAGCCGATGCCGCCGGCGAAGGTGGGGGCGGTGATGCCCGGCCATGCGGTGGACTCCTCGGCGATCATCATGACGCCGGGGTTGTTCTTGTACGCGGTGGCGGTGGCCTCCTTGAGGAAGTCGATGGCCTCCAGGTTCTCGCGTCCGCCGTAGATGTTCGGGCGCCACTGGCCGGGTTCGCGGCTGTAGTCGAGGTAGAGCATGGAGCTGACGGCATCCACGCGCAGTGCATCGACGTGCAGGTCCTCAAGCCAGAACAGGGCGTTGGCCACCAGGAAGTTGCGTACTTCGCGGCGTCCGAAGTTGAACACATAGGTGCCCCATTCAGGGTGTTCGCCGCGCAGCGGGTCCGGGTCCTCGTACAGCGGGGTGCCGTCGAAGCGGCCGAGCGCGAAGGCATCCTTCGGGAAGTGGGCGGGCACCCAGTCCATAATCACGCCGATGCCGGCCTGATGGAACTGGTCGACCAGGTAACGGAAGTCGTCGGGGGAGCCGAGACGGGAGTCGACTGCATAGTAGCCGGTGACCTGATAGCCCCAGGAGCCGGAGAACGGGTGCTGGGCCAGTGGCATGAACTCCACGTGGGTGAAGCCTTCCTGCTTGACGTAGTCCACGAGCTGCTTGGCCTGGTCGCGGTAGGTCAGTCCCTGCTTCCAGCTGCCGGCGTGCACCTCATAGATGGAGACCGGGCCATCATGCGGGTTGGTGGTGCGGCGGTGCTGCATCCAGGCGTCATCGTTCCACTTGTAGGTGGATTCGGTGACGATGGAGGCGGTGTTCGGCGGAACTTCGTGCTGACGCTCCATCGGGTCAGCCTTCATCTCCCACGTGTAATTGGCGTTCAGGATCTGGAACTTGTAGGTCTCGCCCGCGCCGATGCCGGGGATGAAGATCTCCCACACGCCGGAGGAGCCGAGCTCGCGCATGGCATGACGGCGGCCATCCCAGGCGTTGAAGTTACCGACCACGCGCACGGCATGGGCGTTCGGGGCCCACACGGAGAATGCGGTGCCTACCACCTGTTCGCCGGGCGTGCCGTCTGCGCCGCCCATCGGATCGTCGTAGCGCAGCACATGCGCGCCAAGCGCCTCCCAGAGCTTCTCGTGACGGCCCTCGCCGAACAGATAGGTGTCCATGTCGCCGACTGTGGGCATATAACGGTATGGGTCATCCTCAATGAGCACTGCGCCGCTTTCCCACTCGGTCCTGACGCGGTAGTCGGGAATCGTGGGCTGCTTCTTGGTGCCGGAGGCCGGCACGGTAACCACGAACACGCCGTTGTATTCGTGGGTCATCGGGTATTCGCCATCCTGGGTGAGGATGGTCACGGACTTGGCAAGCGGACGCAGCACACGGATTGTGGCGGTGTCGGCATGCTTGCCGATGCCGAGATGCCCGCCGAGAACTCCGTGGGGGTTGTAGAATTCAGCATTGCTCACCGCATCGAGGTCGCCTTGGGCGACAGGCACGGTGACGGTATCTTCCTTGATCTTCGTTTTTTTAGCCATGTCCCAAAGTCTACGTGCGTTGGAGTTGAAAACGCTACATTGGCGCGTCGAAAATGACGAATTCTTGCCCTTTTCGGTGTGTCTCCGTGGTTGTGAGCGCTCTCATAGGGGCGGTCCAGACCGCATGGCATAATTATTCGAGTTTTTGTGTGTAAGCCGTCAGTTCTCGGAGGGTACATGTCTTACAAAGTCGGCGATATGGTCGTCTATCCGCGTCATGGTGCAGCGAAGGTGGAGGCCATTACCGAGCGGACGGTCAAGGGAGTGACGCGCGAATATCTGCAGCTGTCCGTACTCTCTTCCGATGGTTTGGTCATCAACGTTCCCGTGGACAATGCCAAGAAGGTCGGCGTGCGTGACATCGTCTCCGCATCCGAAGTGGCCAAGGTGTTCGGCATCCTGCGGACCCCGATCATCGAGAAAGAGATGAACTGGTCTCGCCGTTACAAGCTGAACGTCGAAAAGATCGCCACCGGTGACGTCAACAAGATCGCCGAAGTGGTTCGCGATCTCGCCCAGCGCGATGTCGACGAGCACGGCCTGTCCGCGGGCGAGAAGCGTATGCTCACCAAGGCCCGAGCCATTCTGACTTCTGAGATCGCCTTGTCTGAGAAGATCGACGAGGCGGAAGCCCAGCGTCTGCTCGACGTGAACCTGGGCTACGAGCCCGCTCAGCCCGGTGACGACAAGCATCACACCGCCGAGCCCGAAGAGGCCGCGGCCGATACTTTGGCTCGTGTCGAAGCCGAGAAGAAGTCCAAGAAGAAGTGATTTGATTGTTTTGAGGCCTCGGTCGTGTCCTTATGCGATACGCCGGGGCTTCGTGATTCATAATCGTTTGCTGCCGTTCGTCTGGGCAGCGCCATCGAAGGGGGCTGCATGGGGTCTGCAGGAGTGTTGATAGGGCAGGGTTTTGACGCTCACCGTTTTGCGCCTGCTGGTTCAGGCCGTGAACTGTGGATTGCAGGGCTTTACTGGCCGGTGCCTGATTCATGCAGCGAGGCCGATGCCGCCAAATACGAGGGTATCGAAGGCGATTCCGATGGCGATGTGGCCGCGCACGCCCTGATTGACGCGTTGCTTGCCGCCGCCCGATTGGGAGACATTGGTTCACTGTTCGGTGTCGGTGCGGACGCGCATGGTGCCGGAATGCATGGCATCGATATGCTGCAAGAAGTTGTGGCGCATCTGGCATCCAACGGGTATACGCCGGCGTCGGCCTCGGTGGCGATCATCGGCAACCGCCCGAAAATCGGCACACGCCGTGCTGAAGCCGAAGCCGCCCTGTCTGCGGCGGTTGGTTGCCCGGTATCGGTTGCCGCCACCACCACCGACCATATGGGATTCACTGGCCGCGGCGAAGGCATCGCCGCCATCGCCAATGCCTTGGTGGAGAAGATATAACAAAGCCCCCGCTATGAATTTGCCAGCGGGGGCAAGAAAAAATGGATGAGATTACTTCCGCATCGTCTCCACGGCTTTGGCGATAGCCCAGAACAGGGTGGAAAGCGTCACGATGATGAAGCTCGGGGGAGCGGGGAACATCGCCGACAGCACGAGTCCGGCCCAAATCGACACCAAGCACAGCACGCTGGCGATCACCATTGCCTTGAATGGGGAGCCGGCCAGAATATTGGCGGTGGCCGCAGGCGTGATCACCAGTGCGAAAATCAGCAAGGTGCCCACTGCCGGCACGGCGATGGTGATCACACCGGCCATAATCGCCATAAACGCCACGTTCATCAGCCCGATCGGCACACCCTTGGCCTGTGCCACCTGCTCATCCAACGAACTGAACAGCAGCGGGCGGTAGATGATGGCCAACAATGCCAGCAGCAATACGTCGAACACGGCGAAGCCGATGATCTGGCCGGTGGTGATGGTCAGGATCGAGCCGAAGAGAATCGACTGCATCTGCTGGGAGGCGGAACTCGACAATCGCGCGAAGAACAGACCCAAGCCGGTGGCGAAGGCCAGCACGGTGCCGGTGGCGACTTCACGCTCGGAAACGCGCTTGCCCAAAGCACCGATCACCAGTGCGCCGCCCAGTGCGAACACGCCCATGCCCAGTGACACGGGCAGGCCGAGCAACACCGCGCCGGTCGCGCCCGGCAGGCCGATATGGGCCAGCGCATGGGCCGCGAAGGTGGAACGACGGGCGATGGTGAAGTATCCCATGACACCGGCGGCCAGGGCAATGCACAGGCCGGCGATGAAGGCGTTGGTCATGAATGGAGCGGACAGTGTATCCAGCCATTCGGGATCATACGAAAAGTTGATGGTGCTCATGTCTCTGTATTTTCTCCATGCCTGAGCTGCAGTCCGTTGATGGGCTGTGGGTCGGCTCGCTTGATGTTATCGATTCTCGGCGCTGTTGGCGGCGTTGCCATTGGTGGCGTTGCCGTGCTCGTGATGGTGCAATTGCGCCACTTCGGCGGCCGTGTGCATATCCTGCGGCTGGTCCTGGGGCTCATCCGGCGTCGGGGTCACGAACATGTCACCCTGCGGAGTGGTGACCACCTGCACTTGTGTGCCGTAGAGGTGGGTGAGTAGGTCGGAGTCGAGCACTTTGTGCATATCGGCGTAGTGCGGGTGCCCGTCGAGCAAGTAGACGGCACCGGTCAGAATCGGCAAGAGCATATTGAGATCGTGCGCAACCACCTGGATGGTCATGTTCAGTTCACGGTTCAGCTTGGCCAGCACGTGTACGGTGGCGCGCTGACTGGCCAGATCGAGGTTGGCCAACGGCTCGTCAAGCATCAGCAGTTGTGGGTCGCACACCAGCGCCTGGGCGATGGCCACACGCTGGCGCAAACCGCCGGACAGTTCGGACAGACGGTACCGCGTCTTGTCGGCGATGCCGGTGAACTCCAGCGCCTCGAGTGCTTTGGCTTTCTGGGCCTTGGTGATGGGGTGGATGCCGAATCGGGTGCCGGTCAGGCCCAGCAACACGGATTGTTCGGCGGTGAGATTGGAATCGACATTCGCCACATAGCTCTGCGGCACATATCCGATGCGTTTGTTCATCTCGCCTGCGGGCTTGCCCAGTACGGTCAGGCTGCCATGGCAAAGCGGCAAAAGGCCCAGCTCGGCCCTCATCATCGTGGTTTTGCCGGTGCCGTTGGTGCCGACGATGGCCGTGACCGAACCGGTGGGAATGGTGAAGGTGCCATGCTGCCAGATGATATGGTCGCCACGCTTGATGGCGGCATCGCTGAACACGATGCAATCGGAAGTTTCACTCATAACGCCCGATTGTGGCAAACGATGCTGACAATCGTTCTCAATATCGTGTACGGATGGTGATAACCAAAGAAAAGGGTTGTGCGGCCATCTCGACAATGGCCGCACAACCCTTCTCGTGCAAGGCGTCTATCGGCATTGCATGAATCCGATGCCGGTGTCCTTTGCTTCTAACTATTTGCCGGAGTCGGTCTGGTCGTTGCCGGAGGCATCGCCGGAATCGCCATTGGCGGCATCGGCCTTTGCCGAATCCTGAGATGAGTCGCTGGATGCGGCCGCCTTGCACTGACGGATGTACTGGGGCTCCGTGCTGGAACCGGTGCTGGCCTTGGAGTCTTGCGCATTGGCATCATCCGTGGCGGCGCCGTCGGCGCTGGAATCATCGGAATTCGCGTTGCCGCCCGCGGTGTCGCCGTCCGTCTTGGCATCACCTGAGGCGTCGCCGGTGCCGGCGTCACCGGAATCATTGGCGTCGCCATCAGCAGTGCCGTCCGTGGCGTCTTCACAGCCATAGCTTGGATCCACCGCGTCGATGATGGTGTTGATGAGCTGGTTGATCCAGGCGTTCAGCGTGTCGGCATCCTTGGGCATTTGTTCGGAGACGTCGACTACCGGCACATCGGCACGGCCGGCAGCGCCAGTGATCATATTGCTCGCGTCGCTGGCCTCCTGCGTGTTGTTGACCAGCACATCCACGCCCTTGTGTTCGATGAGTTTCTGGAAAGACTGCAGGTCCGCGGGTGCCGGTTCGCCGCCGGAAGCGGTCGATTGCGTATACCCTTTGGGCGTCTGATCCCTGAACCCGAGATCGGCCATCAGATAATAGACCACGGGTTCGGTGGCTGCATAGGTGAGGTCGGAGTGGGATTTGGTGAACTCGGACGCCCATGTTTCCAGCGATTTCTCATCCGCCTGCCATGCCTTGAGCCGCTTCTGGAAGGCCTTCTTCTTGCTGGGGAGTGCCTTTATATATGCATCGGTGATGGCCGTGGCCATGCTGGATCGAGCGTCTTTGGAGAACCACAGATGCGGGTTATCGCCCTCGACGGCACCCATGACGGAAGCGACGGACACGATATTCGTGGTCTTGGTCATCGATTTGGTGGCCCAGGAATCGTAGCCCGCACCGTTGGCCACGATGATTTGGGCCTTGGACAGCTTGGCGACATCCGAGGTCTTTGGCTCGAAATCGTGGGCATCCACATTGGTGGAGTTCACGATGGACGTGACTTCCACATCATCGCCGCCCAGCTCGGCGGCCAGCGAGCCCCATTGATTGAGGGAGGCCACCACATTGATCGGCCCGGTCGGTGCGGGAACGCTGGTCTTGTTGTCCGGCTCGGTTTCAGCGGGGGAGGTGGCTGCGCATGCGGTGGTTGCGAACAACAGGACGGCGCTCAGGCCGGCTGCGGCGAGTCGCGTAAGTCGTGTGATTTGAGTCCCCATGGCACGCCTTCTTCGTGAGAGCGAACGATATATAATCCTGACTTGTTCCAACGATAGCCTATCGTTTCGATAGAATGCACCGAAACTACAGGGGAGGGCGTTGATGTCCACAAAAATCGACGGTAAGCAGATTGCGGCCGAAGTCAAGACCAACCTTGCCGAGCGAGTGAACAAGCTCAAGGCGCAGGGCATCCAACCGGGGCTGGGCACGCTGCTGGTGGGCGAGGACCCCGGGTCGATGAAGTACGTGGCCGGCAAGCACGCCGATTGCCAGGAAGTGGGCATTACCTCAGTCAAGAAGGAACTGCCGGCGGACGCCAGCTTCGATGACATCGCCGCTGCCGTACGCGAACTCAACGAAGATTCGGCCTGCACCGGGTTCATCGTCCAGCTGCCGTTGCCCAAGGGCATCAACGAGAACGCGATCATCGACATGATTGACCCGGCCAAGGATGCCGACGGCATGCACCCGTATAACCTCGGCGAACTGGTGCTGCATGTGCGCGGCGACATTTCGACGCCGCTGCCTTGCACTCCGCGCGGTGTGCTCGAGCTGCTCGACGCCTATGACATTGATCTGAACGGCAAGGAAGTGTGCGTGCTTGGCCGCGGCATCACCATTGGCCGCACGATTGGCCTGATGCTCACGCGCAACGCCGTCAACGCCACCGTCACCCTGTGCCACACCGGTACCCGGGATGTGGCCGACCACATGCGCCGCGCCGACGTGATCGTCGCCGCAATGGGTTCGGCCGGATTCGTGACGCCCGACAAGATCAAGGACGGTGCCGTGCTGGTCGACGTGGGCGTCAGCCGCGTCTACGATGAAGAAGCCGGTCGCTACCGTATCAAGGGCGACGTGGACAAGGCCTGCTACGACAAGGCCTCCGCCTACACCCCCAACCCCGGAGGCGTGGGCCCCATGACCCGAGCCGTGCTCCTAGCCAACGTCGTGGAAATGGCCGAACGACACGCCTAGAGTTTCCTAGGAAATTTGGGCAGAGTTGCTTGTATTGTGAATATCTGTGTGCCTGTAAGGGTGTGCGTATAACTGAATATCGAGAAATTATCCATCCACTATTAGAAACCATATATTTACATGGCAGAGAACAACACTGAAGCCACCAAGGTTGCCATCAACGACATCGGCACCGAAGAGGACTTCATCAAGGCAGTCGATTCCACCATCAAGAACTTCGATGATGGTGATCTGGTTGAGGGCACCGTCGTCAAGATCGATCACGACGAAGTCCTCCTGGACATCGGCTACAAGACCGAGGGTGTCATCCCCTCCCGTGAGCTTTCCATCAAGAAGGACGTTGATCCTGGCGAAGTCGTCGAGGTCGGCGACACCATCGAGGCCCTTGTCGTCACCAAGGAAGACAAGGAAGGCCGTCTGATTCTGTCCAAGAAGCGTGCCCAGTACGAGCGCGCCTGGGGCGACATCGAGAAGATCAAGGAAGCTGACGGCGTCGTTGAGGGCACCGTCATCGAAGCCGTCAAGGGCGGCCTCATCGTCGACATCGGTCTGCGTGGTTTCCTGCCTGCCTCCCTCGTTGAGATGCGTCGCGTCCGCGACCTCTCCCCGTACATCGGCCAGAAGATCAAGGCCAGGATCCTTGAGCTCGACAAGAACCGCAACAACGTGGTCCTGTCCCGTCGCCAGTACCTCGAGGAGACCCAGTCCGAGGTCCGCGAGACCTTCCTGTCCCAGCTCAAGAAGGGCCAGATCCGTGAGGGCGTGGTGTCCTCCATCGTTAACTTCGGCGCTTTCGTCGATCTCGGCGGTGTTGACGGCCTGATCCACGTTTCCGAGCTGTCCTGGAAGCACATCGACCACCCGTCTGAGGTCGTCAAGGTCGGCGACAAGGTCACCGTCGAGGTGCTCGACGTCGATCTCGACCGTGAGCGTATCTCCCTGTCCCTGAAGGCGACTCAGGAGGATCCGTGGCAGCGCTTCGCCCGCACCCACGTTCCCGGCCAGGTCGTCAAGGGCAAGGTCACCAAGATCGTCCAGTTCGGTGTCTTCATCTCCGTCGAGGACGGCATCGAGGGCCTGGTGCACATCTCCGAGCTCGCCAACCGTCACGTCGAGAACCCGGAGACCGTGGTCAAGCCGGGCGAGACCGTGTTCGTCAAGGTGATCGACGTCGACCTCGATCGTCGCCGCATCTCCCTGTCCCTCAAGCAGGCCAACGACTCCGTTGACCCGGCTTCCGAGGACTTCGATCCGGCCATCTACGGCATGCCGGCCGAGTACGACGAGCAGGGCAACTACAAGTACCCCGAAGGCTTCGACCCGAACACCAACGAGTGGATCGCTGGTTACGAGAAGCAGCGCGAGGAGTGGGAGTCTCAGTACGCCGCCGCTCACGAGCTGTGGGAGGAGCACAAGGAGTTCGTGGCCAAGGAGCTGGAGAACGCTGCCGAATCCGCAGCCGCTGACGGCCAGGGCCCGAAGGAAGAGAAGCCGGTCGAGGAGACCTCCAACTACTCTTCCGCTGCTCCGGCTACCGGTACCCTCGCCGACTCCGATCAGCTCGCCGCCCTGCGCGACCAGCTGCTCGGCAAGTGAGTTTGCCGCGAAGCTAGCGCTTAGCGTTTAACGGAAACCCGGTCCGATTGGGCCGGGTTTCTTGTGTTTTTGGAGTTACCCGCCAATGACTCATCTCAGTCTCGCTACGCGAGCCGGCTCCCCCCTCCCTGAGGGGAGCTGTCGGCGGTAGCCGACCGAGGGGAGCGCCAGCTATCATGGGCACCATGATGCGAATAGGACTGACCGGCGGCATCGCCGCGGGCAAAAGTACGGTGGCGGCGCGACTCAAGCAACTCGGCGCGTTGCATATCGACTACGATGCGCTGGCGCATCAGATCGTCGAACCCGGGGGAGTGGCGCTGCCGCAGATCGTCGCCGAGTTCGGTCCTGATGCATTGCTCGCCGATGGCACTATGAACCGGCCATGGATTGCCGATCATGTCTTCGGCGCGAACGCCGCGCCGGGCGCACGTGAACGGCTCGACGCCATCGAGCACCCATTGATCTATGCCGAGGCGGCGCGACTGGAGCATGAGCACCCCGAGGCAGCCATCATCATTCACGACATTCCACTGCTCGCCGAGGTCATTGACGATATTCCATTCGCCTTTGACCATATCGTCACGGTCGAAGCTCCCGTGTGCATGCGGCTCGACCGTATGGTCGAGGAACGCGGCATGAGCCTGGAACAGGCCGAGGCCCGCATCCGCCACCAATCCAGTGAGGAGGAGCGGCGGGCCATGGCCGATATCGTCATCGACTCCACCCATCCATTGCCCGAGATGCTGGCCCAAGTGGGTGAGATATACGCAGGATGGTGCGCAGGTCGCTAAGATGAGGCCCTATGGGATTCAATATCGAGCGCGCGGACAAGCCTTTCGTCGTCAAATCGCCATATAAGCCATCCGGCGACCAGCCGCAGGCCATCGCCGAACTGGCCGAACGCATCGAAAACGGCGAGAATGATGTGGTTCTTATGGGTGCCACCGGTACTGGCAAAACCGCAACCACCGCCTGGCTGATCGAAAAGCTGCAGCGGCCGACCCTGATCATCGAGCCCAACAAGACGCTCGCCGCGCAGCTATGCGCCGAATTCCGAGAACTCATGCCGGACAACGCCGTGAGTTATTTCGTGAGCTACTACGACTACTACCAGCCCGAGGCATACATCCCGCAGACCGACACCTATATAGAAAAGGACTCCAACATCAACGACGATGTGGAGCGCCTGCGCCACCAAGCCACCGCAAACCTGCTGACCCGCCGCGACTGCGTGGTTGTGGCCACCGTCTCCTGCATCTACGGCTTGGGCACGCCGGAAGAATACGCCGGTCGCATGCTCTTCCTCAAAGTCGGGCAGGAAATCAACCGCGACGACCTGCTGCGCCAATTCGTGGCCATGCAGTACAAGCGCAACGACATCGCCTTCACGCGTGGCACCTTCCGCGTGCGCGGCGATACGGTCGAAATCATCCCCGTCTACGAGGAACTGGCCGTGCGCATCGAATTCTTCGGCGACGAGATCGACCGCATCTCCACGCTGCACCCGCTGACCGGCGACGAGATCGACGAGGAAAACGAAGTCCACATCTTCCCGGCTTCCCATTATGTGGCCGGCCCCGAACGCATGGAACGGGCGCTCAAAACCATTCGCGAGGAACTCGACGAACGCCTGGCAGAACTGCGCAAACAAGGCAAGGAGCTGGAAGCGCAGCGCCTCAACATGCGCACCACCTACGATCTGGAAATGCTCACCCAAGTTGGCGTGTGCTCAGGCGTCGAAAACTATTCGCGCCACTTCGACGGCCGCGCCGCCGGCACCCCGCCGCACACGCTGCTCGACTTCTTCCCTGACGACTTCCTGCTGGTCATCGACGAATCACACGTCACTGTGCCGCAGATCGGTGCCATGTACGAGGGCGATGCCTCCCGCAAGCGCACGCTGGTCGAACACGGCTTCCGTCTGCCCTCCGCGATGGACAATCGACCACTCAAATGGCCGGAATTCCTGCAGCGCGTCGGCCAGACCGTGTACCTGTCCGCCACGCCAGGCGACTATGAGATGGGACTGTCCGATGGGGTGGTCGAACAGATTATCCGCCCAACCGGTCTGCTGGACCCGAAGATCGACGTACGCCCGGTCAAGGGGCAGATCGACGATCTGCTCGCCGAGATCAAGGCCCGTGTGGCCAAGAACGAGCGCGCGCTGGTCACCACTCTGACCAAGAAGATGGCCGAGGACTTGACCGACTATCTGCTGGAACGCGGCATCAAGGTCGAATACCTGCATTCCGATGTGGATACGTTGCGCCGCGTCGAACTGCTGCGCATGTTGCGCGAAGGCAAGATCGATGTGATTGTCGGTATCAACCTGCTGCGTGAGGGCCTCGATTTGCCGGAAGTATCGCTGGTGGCGATTCTTGACGCCGACAAGGAAGGATTCCTGCGCTCCTATCGTTCGCTCATCCAGACCATCGGCCGTGCGGCCCGAAACGTGTCCGGCACGGTGATCATGTACGCCGACGAGACCACCGAAGCCATGCGGCAAGCCATCGACGAGACTGACCGTCGCCGCGCCAAGCAGATTGCCTACAACCAGGAGCATGGCATCGATCCCAAGCCCCTGATCAAGAAGATCAGCGACGTCAACGACATGCTCGCCAAGGAGGATGTGGACACCCAGACCTTGCTTGAAGGTGGCTACCGCAACGCGGGCAAGGCCGGCAACACGCACCTGGGCGTGCCGGTACTCGATCCCAACGAGGCAGACAAACGCCACGAGGAGATCCTGAAGGCCGGCCTGCCCGCGCAGGACCTCGCCGACCTGATTCGCCAACTGAGCGAACAGATGCACACCGCCGCCGAACAACTCCAGTTCGAACTCGCCGCCCGTCTCCGCGACGAAATCCGAGACCTCAAAAAAGAACTCCGTCAAATGACGGAAGCCAACAAGTAACCAAATTCCCATACCCGAGTCGGGCAGTCAGGGGATGCGTTGTTCGACCGTAAAGACTTGGCCTGAGCGGCCCGGAGCGTGTCGAACAACACATCCCCTGACTGCCTGGCGATCAGCGCTACCGGAACGGCCCCAAAACCGTCACATACATAAGTTAGTGTAGGGAATCATGGCAGAAACCCCACTCGTATTTGAAATCATCACCTTCGTGGTGCTCGCGTTGTTCTTTATCGTCGACCTGTTCGTCATCGGGCGCCGACCGCATGTGCCCTCCACCAAGGAATGCGTGCAGCATATCGCCTTCTTCGTGGTTATGGCGCTGATTTTCGGCGGATGCATCTGGTTCTTCGCCGGCTCCAAGCCCGCCATCGAGTTCTATTCCGGCTGGCTCACCGAATACTCGTTGTCCATCGACAACCTATTCGTGTTCGTCATTATCATGTCGAACTTCGCGGTGCCCAAGCAGATTCAGAAGTATGTGCTGTCCATCGGCATCACCATTGCTTTGATTTTCCGTGGCATTTTCATTCTGATCGGTGCGGCCCTGATCTCTCGCTTCACGTGGGTGTTCTTCCTGTTCGGTGCCTTCCTGATCTACACCGCCGTCAAACTGGTGCTCGGCGGCGATGAAGATGAGGAATATCACGAGAACGGCATCATCCATAATCTGCGCAAGATCATCAAGATTACCGACGACTACGACGGCGAGAAGCTGCGCACCACCAAGAACGGCGTGCGTTACTGGACCCCGATGCTCATCGTGTTCCTGACCATCGGCACCACCGACGTCATGTTCGCTTTCGACTCGATTCCCGCGATCTTCGGCCTGACCAAGGATCCGTTCCTGGTGTTCACCTCCAACGTGTTCGCCCTGCTCGGCCTGCAGCAGCTGTACTTCCTGCTGGGTGCTCTGCTCGACAAGCTCGTCTACCTGCCTGCCGGCCTGTCCGTGGTACTGGGCTTCATCGGCGTCAAGCTCATTATGGAGGCCCTGCACGGCAATACCTTGCCGTTCATCAACGGCGGCGAAGGCATCCATTGGGTGCCGGAGGTGCCCACATGGCTGTCGCTGGCTGTGATTGTGCTCGCAATTGGCGGCGCATCCGTGGCTTCCGTGATCAAGATGAAGAGCATGGAAAGCGCTGAAAAGGGCTGAAATCGTTAGAGAATACAATCCTTAAACCTAGTCAACACAACAATGTGAGCGCTCACAACACACCGTGAAGAAAACTTGTCATGAGTCGGCTCGCGCTAGTAGACTGGGTTTCGGCAAATGAGGCAATCGCGCCTCGAACCAAATTGAACAAGAATAGGCAGGCATTCATGCGTAAAGCCAAGATCGTAGACACCATCGGTCCTTCCACCGAGGATTACGACAACCTCCTGAAGCTCGTTGAAGCCGGTATGGACGTTGCTCGTCTGAACCGCTCCCACGGCACCCCCGAGGATCACCTCAAGGTCTACAACAACGTGCGCAAGGCCAGCGAAGCCACTGGTCGCAACGTTGCCGCGCTTGTTGATTTGCAGGGCCCGAAGATTCGCTGCGGTTGGTTCAAGAAGAACGCCGATGGCGAAGACAAGGTTCAGCTGCAGCTCGGCCAGGAATTCGTCATCACCACTGATGACATCGAGGGCGACGAGCACATCACCTCCACCACCTTCAAGGGCCTGCCGGGCGATTGCCACCCGGGCGACCCGATCCTGATCGATGACGGCAAGGTCCGTCTTGAGGTCACCAAGGTCGAGGGCAACAACGTGTACACCAAGGTCGTCGTGGCCGGTCCTGTGTCCTCCCACAAGGGCATCAATCTGCCGGGCGTCGCCGTCTCCCTGCCGGCTCTGACCGAGAAGGATGAGGCCGACCTGCGTTGGGCCATCCGCACCGGCGCCGACATCATCGCCATGTCCTTCGTGCGTTTCGCCACCGACATCGACCGCGCCCACGAGATCATGGACGAGGAAGGCCGTCGCATCCCGATCGTTGCCAAGATCGAGAAGCCGCAGGCTCTGGAGAACCTCGAAGAGATCGTCAAGACCTTCGACGGTGTCATGGCCGCCCGTGGCGACATGGCCGTTGAGTGCCCGCTGGAAGAGGTCCCGCTGGCCACTAAGCGCATCATCGAGCTGGCTCGCCAGTACGCCAAGCCGGTCATCGTGGCTACCGAAGTCCTCGGCTCCATGGTGAACTCCCCGGTTCCGACTCGTGCAGAGGCTTCCGACTGCGCCAACGCCATCCTCGACGGCTCCGACGCCACCATGACCTCCAACGAGACCGCCGTTGGTAAGTACCCGGATGTGACCGTGGCCACCATGGCCCGTATCTCCGGCTACGCCACCGACCACGGCTTCGACCGCATCCCGGAGCTCAAGAACCTTGACATGTCCTCCACCGGCGCTGTCTCCTCCGCCGCTGTGGACCTGGCCGACAAGCTCAACGCCAAGGCCATCGTTGCTTACACCCAGACCGGCGCCACCGTGCACCGCGTCTCCCGTGAGCGTCCGGCCGCCCCGATCTACGGCCTGACCAGCAACGAGCACACCTACCACTGGCTGGCTCTGTCCTGGGGCACCGAAGCCTTCATGCTCAAGGAGGACTACCACGACAAGTCCCGCAAGGATCTCATGATCTACACGGACAAGGTCCTCAAGGATGCTGGCAAGGTTGCTGACGGCGACAAGATCGTCATCCTGAGCTCTGCTCAGGGCGATCACCAGCCGGGCCGCACTGACTCCATCTACGTGCACACCGTTGGCGCTTGCGACTGATTTCAGGCCTCTGCTAGCTGCTGACAGCTAGCATATAGCACACGAAAGCCCCCATCCAAAGTGGATGGGGGCTTTCGTTATCTGTTATGTTGCGATTGCGTGGTGATTGCAATGGCCCACAGTCACCGCGGTGATCGAGCGTGGCGATCAGTCGTTGAGATGATCGAGCGTGCCGCTCTTCAGGCGCAAAATGGCGACCATGGTCTTGGCATCCACAATCGTGCCATTGACCACCATCTCATAGGCATCGTCCACCGACACCATATGCACGTCGGAACGCGGAGTCTCCGGGCCGATTTCCTGACGGGGAGCCGGGGTAAGACCGGTGGCGAAGAAGATTGCGGTGTGCTGGGTGGAATAGCTCGGCGTGTTCATAAAACGGGTGAACTGCGTAAGCTTGGTGGCGTCGAAACCGGCTTCCTCGGCCAGCTTGCGCTTAGCTACATCGGTCGGGCGTTCGGACGGGTTGTTGGCGTGGCCGGCCGGAATCTCCAACGTCCAACGATGGTTGGCGATGCGATACTGCTCGACCAGCGGAATCATGCCATCATCGGTGACGGCCAGCACCGCCACAGTGTCACCATTGTTCTCCTGAACAAAGTAGCGTTCAAACGAACCGATTTGATTCGACTCATAGGAGACGTGATCGACATTGAAATAATGCGTCTCCACAATCTGTCTACGGGAAATCTCCTTGACCGGAGAGGGGCGCCAAGGATCGAACTGACGGTAAGTTTCGTTGCTCATAAGCCCTCCTAACAAAAGCGATACATCGAAACTACAGCCCATTGTAAGCGGTGAAACCACGCAGGAGAACGGGCAACACACAGGTACGCCGTCCGCGATATCGACGTGTTTCGCCTGTTTTGCCGGGGGAATGGAGGATTGGCGCGTGTCTTGTGTCGCAAGAGTCGAATTGGTATGCTATTCTCTTCAGAGTGCTTTGGCACGCCCTCGTATCCCAATTGGTAGAGGAAGCAGCCTCAAAATCTGCGCAGTGTGGGTTCGAGTCCCACCGAGGGCACTTTAGCTAGGAGTTCGCTGAAATTATTACGAACCCCATTGTTGGGTAATTCAAGAAAGAGGTTGGCATGGCTGCAAGGAAGAAGTCCGAAGAACCGAGTATCAACGTCGATGAGGTGCTGACCGACGAAGAACTCAAGGCCGTAGCCGATGAAAGCGAACCTGCTGAGCGCAAGGCCGTGGCCGAGGATGGTCCGCGTACCGTCGTCGTGGCCGAGGATGAAGCCGTGAACCGCATGGATCTGGTCGCCATGCTGGAAGACAGCGGTTATGAGGTCGTTGGTCAGGCCGCCAACGGCGAGGAAGCCGTGGAACTGACCCGCAAGTATCGCCCTGATGTGGTGTGCATGGATGTCAAGATGCCGCGTATGGACGGCATCGCCGCTGCCGGCATTATCCGCGATGAGAACATCGCCCCTGTCGTCATGCTCACCGCATTCTCCCAGACCGATCTGGTGAAGAAGGCCACCGGTGCCGGCGCCATGGCATACGTCACCAAGCCGTACGAGGAATCCAAGCTGCTGCCGACCCTCGAGGTGGCCATGGGCCGTTTCGCCGAGATCAACGATCTGCTGGACAACGTGGAGCGCAGCGAACGCAAGCTCAAGGAAACCACCGACCAGCTCAAGGAAACCGAAGAGAAGCTCAAGAAGGCCGAAGACACGCTTGAGGAGCGCAAGCTCGTCGACCGCGCCAAGGGTCTGCTGATGGACAAGGCCGACTTCTCCGAGCAGGGTGCCTTCCGTTGGATTCAGAAGACCTCCATGGACCAGCGCATCCCCAAGAAGCGCCTGGCCCAGGCCATCATCGCCAAGTACGGCGATCCGAAGCCTTCTGATTCGGGCGAACGCTGATTATCGGCATCGCCGTACTGAGTCGTAAAGCAACACAAACACACTATGGGAGAGGCCAGCGTGACCGTACCCACCGATGAAACATTGCTGGTGGTGGACGGCCACTCGCTGGCCTTCCGTGCATTTTTCGCCCTGCCGGTCGACAACTTCAGTACCTCCAGCGGCCAGGCCACCAACGCCGTCTGGGGTTTTGCCACCATGCTCGCGCAGGTGATCGATGCGGAGAAACCCGACCATCTGGGCGTCGCCTTCGATGTGAAGGGCGGCACATTCCGCAATGAGATGCTTCCGCAATACAAAGGCACCCGTGAGGCGGCTCCCGAAGAGCTGCTCACCCAGCTGCCATTGATTCAACGCATGCTCACGGCCCTCGGCGTCACCTACATCGAGAAGCCGGGATTCGAAGGCGACGACGTGATCGCCACCCTCGCCACCATGGGAGACAAGGCCGGCTACCACACACTGGTATTGTCCGGAGACCGAGACGCCTTCCAGCTGGTGGATGACAACGTCACCGTGTTGTACCCGGGTCATCACTTCAAAGACCTGAAGCATATGACGCCGCAGTCCATCATCGACAAATACAAAGTCACTCCCGCACAATATCCGGATCTGGCGGCACTCCGCGGCGAAACCGCTGACAATATTCCCGGTGTACCCGGTGTAGGCGATGGCTTTGCGGCCAAGTGGATCAACCAATTCGGTTCCCTCGACGGCATTTGCGAGCACGCCGATGAAATCGGCGGCAAAAAAGGCGAATCACTGCGGGCCAATATCGATCAGGTCAAACTCAATCGCAAAGTCAACGCACTGGTGCGAGACGTCGATCTAGGCGTCGATATCGAGGATCTGACATTCGGCACCGTGGACGTGGCACAAATCGACGCCCTGTTCAAGGAACTTGAATTCGGACCGCGCACCAAGAGTCGCGTGCTGAAAACCTTCAATATCGGGGCCAAGGCATCCAACACATCCGGAGCTGGCGAGTCTACGAATAATGAGCAGGACGAGCAGGATAGCAGCCTCGACTTGAACCTGCCGGAACCCACGAGCATCACTGCTCCGGAGCAGTTCGACGAATGGGTCAAGGCCCATCGCGTCGAAGTCAAGGTTCCCGGCGAAATCGCCGATTTCACGGTTTCCGACTATGGCGATGGCTCGCAGCGGTATGCCGTCTGCGGCGACGCGGTCGGCCACGCTTGGACCGTGGCCGCATGGGGCGACGAAAGGCCGGGACGTGCCACGGCACAAGCCATTGCCGTGGCCACGGCAACATCAGCGGCCATAGTGGCCCTTCCAATCACCGATACCTTGCGAGCACAGCTTGCGCGGTTCCTGGAAAGCGAACACTCCCGCACCATCGTGCATGGGTATAAAGAGTTGCTGCATCTTCTGGGCGCGGTAGATCTTGACCTGGACCTGCCGATGTTCGACACCAAGCTTGCCGGGTATCTGGCCCAACCGGATTTCCACGCCGATAGCCTCAAGCAGGCGGCCGAGCACTTCCTCGACATCCACTTCACCGAAACCGAACAGCCTTCGCAAGGCACATTGGACTTCGACGACAATCAGGTCGAAGAAGATCCGAACGAACATCGTCTGCGTGATCTGGCCATTATCCGCAGCCTTGCCGTCATGCTCGGGCCGATTATCGACGAGCGCGAACAATGCTGGCTGATGCGCGCGATTGAACTTCCTGTTTCCCGCGTATTGCACGGCATGGAGCACACAGGAGCCAAAGTCGATAGCGTTCGACTCGTTTCCATGCGTGACCAGTTTGCCGCCGAGGCTCGCCAGGCACAGGAAATGGCTTGGGAGTATGCCGGCGCCGAAATCAACCTGCAAAGCCCCAAGCAGCTGCAGAAGGTGCTGTTCGAAGATATGGGTTTGAAGCCCACCAGACGCACCAAGTCCGGCTCATACACCACGAATGCGGCCGCATTGCAGGATCTGTATGTCAAATCAGTGGACAATGAGCGGGCCAATGGTTTCCTCGGGGCGTTGCTGCGCCACCGAGAGATCAACAAGCTCAAGCAGATCGTCCAAACGCTGATCGATGCCACCAACACATCAGATGAGCGCATCCGCACCACTTTCGAGCAAACCGTTGCCGCCACCGGCCGATTGAGCTCCGTGGACCCGAACCTGCAGAATATTCCCAACCGGAACGCCGCCGGCCGTGAGATTCGCGGCGTGTTCGTGCCAGGGGAGGGGTACGAAGCCCTGATGAGTTGCGATTACTCACAGGTCGAGCTGCGCATCATGGCCGATCTGTCCGGTGATGAGGCGCTGATCGAAGCGTTCCGCTCCGGAGCTGACTTCCACAAATACGTGGCCTCGATGGTCTACAAGCTGCCGGTCGACCAGATCACCGGCGACCAGCGCAGCCACGTAAAAGCCATGAGCTACGGATTGGCCTATGGTCTGAGCACGTATGGTCTCGCCCAGCAGCTCAAGATCGCGCCACGCGAAGCGGAAGCGTTGAAGAACCGGTATTTCGATACCTTCGGCAAGGTGCACGATTACCTTGAATCGCTGGTGGCCAATGCCCGAGAGAAGGGGTATACGGAAACCATTTTCGGACGGCGTCGCTACTTCCCGGCCCTGCATTCGACCAATCGTGTTGCGCGTGAGGCCGCCGAACGTGCGGCACTCAACGCACCGATTCAGGGATCTGCCGCCGACATCATGAAGATTGCGATGATTCGCGCCGAGCAGACCTTGGCCGAGGCTCACGTCAAGAGCCGTATCATTCTGCAGATTCACGATGAACTGGTAGTGGAAATCGCTCCGGGAGAAGGAGACCAGGTCACCGAACTGGTGCGCAACGCCATGGAACACGCCGTCGACCTTGCCGTGCCGCTGGACGTATCGTGCGGCATCGGTTCCGACTGGCAGCTCGCCGCACACTGACAATTTCTAGCTCCCCTCGGGTGGAGGGGCTGAGTCGTTGAGCAAACAGTCCAGTGGATTGTTTGTAGGCGAAGGCGAGCCGATAGTCAAACAATGAAGAGCACGAGCATGGCTTGTCCGCAATTGCAGAATGAGTCCCTTGCCGCAATAGCCCACTACAATGGGACATATGCCGAATCTCAAGCAAGTCATCGACGTTCTCGAGACCCTGTACCCATTGCGCTACGCCGAGGAATGGGATGAACCGGGCCTCATCGTCGGCAATCTGAGCCACGACGTGCACCGCATCGTGTTTGCCGCCGACCCGACCTCCGCCATCATCGACAAGGCCATCGCCACTGGCGCGGACCTGCTCATCACCCACCACCCGTTGTTCTTCCGTTCCGTACACGAGACGAGCGGAC
Source organism: Bifidobacterium sp. 2450 (assembly GCF_041900695.1). NCBI lineage: Bacteria > Bacillati > Actinomycetota > Actinomycetes > Bifidobacteriales > Bifidobacteriaceae > Bifidobacterium > Bifidobacterium sp. 2450. The sequence goes on along the minus strand of NZ_JBHEEA010000003.1, from coordinate 116,272 downwards.
TTGGCTTCCGGGGCGACATCGTCCGCAGGCTCTACCAGCACGGCTGCGGGCTGTGGGTAGGGCACACCAATGCCGACGCTGCGTATCGCGGCGTGGGGCAGGCGGCGGCCGACTACTTCGGACTCATCGACCAGAAACCACTCGTGCCGATTGACGATGCAAACGCCTCTCATCCGGTCGGCTTGGGGCGTGTGGGTCGTTTGCCGAAGCCTGTTGCCCTGAAGGATTTCGCTCAGCGCGTATTCGACGAAGTGTCCGATCATGGCATGACCACCGCGCTCGGCATCCAGGTATGTGGCGATTCGGATACTTTTGTTCAGTATGTGGCCATTCTGCCTGGCTCCGGGGACTCCCTGTTCAACGAGGTACGTGCCACCGGTGCGGACGTGTACGTAACCAGCGATTTGCGTCACCACCCGGTGACCGACGCCATCGAACAAGCCTGGTATGAAGCCCGTATGAGGGCCCAAGGCATCATGCTCGGCCATGGAATGGCGGGGGAGAGCCATGTGCGTCCCTGCTTCATCAACACCCCTCATGCCGCCATCGAATCCATGTGGTTCAACTACGCGATCGATGACGTGCCGGCCGCCATCGAACAAGCGACCGGAGCAAGGCCTGAAGTCGAGTGGTTCCACGACACGACCGATCCATGGACGCTGTCCATTACCGCGCATCGAGATTAAGACGCTATAGTAACGTGGCGAAAACGTTTTTTCCGAGGAGATGACATGTTGGGGGGAAGCAAGCAGAAACAACTGGAGCATCGGCTCGACCATAAGCTGAACGCCTCCTCGGACGGCATCGACATGGACGTGCCCGCCAAAGTGATCAGTAGCGAAACCGTTTATACCGGGTGCATCTTCCACGTGGACGACATGCGCATCGCGCTGACCGACAAGCAGGGCAAGGAACACGAGATCGGCCGCCAGGTGCTGCGTCACGCCCCCTGTGTGGTCATGCTCGTGCACGACATGTCCACCGACCGTTACCTCATCGAACGCGAATACCGTGCCGGATCGGACATGTTCGCCTACGGGCTTCCCGCCGGTCTCATGGACGAGGGCGAGGGCATCATGGACGCGGCCCTGAGGGAACTGGCCGAGGAAACCGGCGTGGTGCCGGACCGTGACACCATGGGTGTTGATTTCGTGGGCGATTTCTACTCGTCCGAAGGCATGACCGACGAACTGGCCCACATCATGGTGTTGCATTTGGGCCCGTTCAGGCGGGAGCAGCGCCATTTCGACGCGGATGAGCACGTGGAATCCGCGTGGATTCCGTGGAGCGATCTTGCCGCCACGCGCATAACCTCATCCAATTCGATGATCGCCATCCAGCATGAGGCGTTACGCAGACTCATCGCCAGGAACTCCGACAAAGGCAAGCCGTCGCTGTTCTCCTGACGTTCAACTCCCCGACACATCAGTGACACAAGAAAGTGGGATAATGAAAACTATGCAGATCAGACCTGGATCAATGTATCCGCTGGGCGCCAGCTATGACGGCGCCGGTGTGAACTTCGCGCTGTACTCACAGGTTGCGCAGAAAGTCGAGCTATGCCTGTTCGACGAGCACGATGCGGAAACACGCATCGAAATGACCGAACAGAACTCATATGTATGGCATGACTACATCCCCGGCCTCCAGCCCGGCCAGCGCTACGGCTACCGCGTCTACGGTCCTTATGACCCGGTGCACGGCCTCAGATGCAACCCCAACAAACTGCTGCTTGACCCGTATGCCAAGGCCATTGAAGGTAATATCGACGGCGACGAAAGCCTGTTCTCATACTGGTTCAAGAGCCCGGACGACACCTCGGCGATGAACGACCTTGACTCGGCCGCCCACACCATGAAGTCGGCCGTCATCAATCCGTATTTCGACTGGGGCAACGACCAGCACCCCTACATCTCGTACCACGATTCGGTGATCTACGAGGCGCACGTGCGCGGCATGACCAACCTCAACATGGACGTGCCGCCGGACATCCGCGGCACCTACGCCGGCCTGGCCTACCCGAGCGTCATCGAATACCTGAAGAAGCTCGGCGTCACCGCCATCGAACTCATGCCGATTCACCAGTTCGTCAACGACTCCTTCTTGCAGGAGAAGGGCCTGTCGAACTACTGGGGCTACAACACCATCGGCTTCTTCGCGCCGCACAACGCCTACTCCTCCTCCGGAGAGCGCGGCGAGCAGGTCAACGAATTCAAGTCCATGGTCAAGGCATACCATCGCGCCGGCATGGAGGTCATCCTCGACGTGGTGTACAACCACACCGCCGAAGGCAACCATGTGGGCCCCACCCTGAGCTTCAAGGGCATCGACAACGCCTCCTACTACCGACTGGTGGAAGGCGACCAGCAGCACTACTTCGACACCACCGGTACCGGCAACTCGCTGCTCATGCGCTCACCGCACGCGCTGCAGTTGATTACCGATTCGCTGCGCTACTGGGTCACCGAAATGCACGTCGACGGCTTCCGCTTCGATCTGGCCGCCACACTGGCCCGCCAGTTCCAGGAGGTCGACAAGCTGTCTGCGTTCTTCGACATCGTGGAGCAGGACCCGATCATCTCGCGCGTGAAGCTGATTGCCGAACCGTGGGATCTGGGCTCCGGCGGCTACCAGGTGGGTGGCTTCCCGCCCAGATGGTCCGAATGGAATGGCCGCTACCGCGACACGGTGCGCGACTTTTGGCGCTCGCAGCCCTCCACGTTGCCCGAATTCGCCTCGCGTTTGATGGGCAGCTCCGACCTGTATCAGGTCAACGGCCGTCGACCGGTGGCGTCCGTGAACTTCATCACCGCGCATGATGGTTTCACAATGAACGACCTGGTCAGCTACAACGAAAAGCACAACGAAGCCAATGGCGAGGGCAATCGCGACGGCGAGAGCAACAATCGCTCTTGGAATTGCGGCGTTGAAGGCCCGACCAATATTCCGGACGTCAACGACTTGCGTCAGCGTCAGATGCGCAACATGTTCGCCACGTTGCTGTTCAGCCAGGGTATCCCGATGATTTGCGGTGGCGACGAAGTGGCCCGCACCCAGCAGGGCAACAACAACGCCTACTGTCAGGACAACGAGATCTCCTGGACCAACTGGCATCTTGACAAGAGACGCAAGGAACTGCTCGCCTTCGTTTCCAAACTCATTCATCTGCGTTTGGATCATCCGGTGTTGCACCGCCGTCGCTTCTTCACAGGCCGTGAGCCCGGCGACGATTCGAACATGATTCCGCAGGTCGAATGGTTCGACCACACCGGTTCGATCATGGATATGGACGACTGGCGGAACACGCATGCGTTCTCCATGATGATTTATCTGAACGGTTCGGATATTCCGGAGGTCGACTGGTACGGCAACCGGATGGTCGACAATGACTTCATTCTGATCTTCAATGCACATTACGAGCCGATTATGTTCACCCTGCCGGATGAGCGATACGGCCACAAATGGCAGCTGGTCGTGGATACGCACAACCCGAATGGGCCGGAACTGAGCTATGAGGCGGGCTTCATGATCACCGCCCAGTCCCGCAGCTTCCTCATGCTCATGAGCGACAAAAAGCCCAAGAAGCCCATGGGCCTATAACCAGACCGAATTTAAGCTCCCTCTGACGAGGGAGCTCCCGGTGTAGCCGGGTGGGGGAGAGACCGCAGCAAAGCCGCGAACCCCTACTCGCGCCCCTTACGCTCCTCCACGAGCCGAGCATCGACATGATTCGGCTGATCAGCACCCGTTTTGAGGTGCCGATGGCGAGGCTTATGGAAATGCCGGACAATGGTTTTTGCCAAAGTTGTGCCATGCCGTTTTACCGCCCGGAAGATCACGGCACCGAACCGGATGGAACGCGAAACGGAGATTATTGCAACTACTGCTATGAAGACGGCGTTTTTCTTCAGGACTATGCCAATAGCGATGAATTGGTCGCCGCATGCGCGCCGATGATGGCGGAATCCTGCCATATCAGCGTCGAACAGGCCGAGCATATCGACGGGTACTTCGACTACACCGTGCCTCCGCTGGAGGGCTTATGGAGCATGGAGAAGGGTGTGCCCGGCGTCGATTACACGCGTAAAACCGACTTCTATTGGACTTCGATGATTCGTCTGCCGGAATTCGTGACCGATGAGGTCTTTGCGTGGGCCAAGGCATCGTTTGCCTCCAAGCATCCCGAAGTCGACATCAATCGTGCATATCTCTTCGACTTCGATGAAGGCGTGGTCGCGCAGGTCATGCACAAAGGCCCGTACGACGACGAGCCCGCGACTGTGACGATTCTGGACGGCTACGCGCGTTCGCAAGGCTACGGGCTCGACTTCTCCGACACCCGCCGCCATCACGAGATCTACCTATCCGACCCGCGCCGAGCCAAACCGGAAAATCTCAAAACCATCATCCGTCATCCGGTAGTGAAGGTGGGTTGACTTTCGGCGAACTGCTCGAAGCGCTCACCGCGCAGTAGCGTGAACAATCTGCCGGAATCCTTACCGGGGTCAAAGAGCGCTACCAAGAACTCGATAAGCAAAATAACTAGAAGCACTGGTTCCTCTCGGAGAGATTCTGCCCGAGCGACCTTATGAATCCTTGCGCGGGTCACCTTTCCCGGTGCAGGAAGCATCCAGGCTCATGTGCATTGATGACGCCGATGGATTGCAGATAGGCGTAGACGATGGTGGTGCCGATGAATCGCATGCTGTGCGCCTTGAGCTCCGATGCGACGGCGTCGGACAGACGGGACGTCGTCATGCCCGTCTCGTAGATGATGCGACGGCCGGTGAACCGCCAAATATAGTCGTCGAAACTGCCGTACGACGTCTGGATATCCCGGAATGCGTTGGCGTTGCCGACCGTCGCGACTATTTTGCGACGGTTGCGGATGATGCCCGGATCGTTCATGAGTTCGGCGATCTTGTTCTCGTCATAGCGCCGGATCCGTTCGATGTCGAACCCAGCGAACGCCTGACGGAAACGCTCGCGTTTGTTCAGTATCGTCTCCCATGACAGTCCGGCCTGGAAGGTCTCGAGCACCAGCATCTCAAAGAGGTGGTGGTCATCATGCGACTGAACCGCCCATTCGGCATCGTGATAGGCAACATAGACGGGATTGCTGAGATTGCACCAGCCGCAGCGTGGGTTCATGTCATCCATGTGTTCTCCCTATGGATTGTCGGAGACGGTTGGTTTTAGGCGTTAGTGCGATGTGCGATTCAGTATAATCGGACTTTTATTCCAGCCGTGGACACCGTGAACTGAAATCGATGTCTGTGTTCGCGTCGCCATGCTGATTTGACCCTCACATGATGTCATACTTTAGCCTGTAACCATGAATGACCGGCAATCACACGACATGGACACTCCGGCGGAGCGTATTTCCCATCTCAACGTAGGGGATGTGTCGCGGCTGACGAACATCAGTATTCGCATGCTGCGGCATTGGGACGAAACGGGTCTGGTGTCTCCGCAACGCGACTGGAATGGATACCGGCTGTATTCCGATTCGGATCTCAGACGACTGCGCAGGCTGCTGCTGTACAGGGAGCTCGGCATGCCCGTGCCGCGTATCAAGCAGCTGCTCGATGCCAAGCCGAGTGAGGTAATACGCGAGTTGGCGGATCGTCGGGGCCAACTTGCACGCAAGGCGGAACATATCAATCAGGCATTGGCCGATATCGATCGGCTTATGAACGTTGCACAGAAAGGAATCGATATGAATGATGCGACGCAGCAATCCCGAGAATGGGCCGAAGAAGCGCAGAGCCGTTGGGGCGGGAGCCGGCAGTGGATGCAGGCTGCGGAATACCAGGTGAGGAGAACGTCTGATATGCAGGAGCGCGACATGAAGCAATTCGAAGCCATCGAGCAGCGGCTCGCCGATGCCATGCGGCGCGGCGTGAAGCCCGGCAGCGATGAGGGCAATGAGCTGGCGGAAGCCCACCGTCGTTCCTTGGTATGGTTCGATGTAACCCCGTCAATGCACGTGTGCCTCGGCCGCATGTACGTGGCCGACGAGCGTTTCGTACAGCATTACGATGCTTTGGAACCGGGTTTGGCCCAGTGGCTGCTTGCACTGATTGAAGCCAACGCGACAAGATTCGGTGTGGATCTCGACAATTTGACGTGGCAGTGAGATGTGATCGGGAGGTATTGGAATTATCGTGACATGAATGTCGTTCCGGTCAGTTGGCTCACGAATTGGCTCACAGCGTGTGAGGGATTGCGACGATTACGACAGTATCGTCCAAGACGGATGAGCCGCGGGGTCTTTTGCGATGCTATACTGGCGGCATGTTTCATGGGAATCAGGTTCAAGAGGTACAAACCACGCGGGTGGTTCGCTTGACCGTTCCTGTTCTTTTTGTGGGCAACATTCGGCGTTCCTAGGGAGTAGTGTGCCCATTTCCGCGTAATCGTGATTTTGCGAGGCGAAAGCATCTGTCATATATGACGAGAGCTGTCGCTTTTTGCCGTTGCGTGCCGCCCGATTTTGCCGCTGTCTGGCATGACGCGGCGTCTTTCTTGCCGCCACCGGATTTGTGTTGAACCGGGCCGTGTTCTTGGTATATGTGGGCCAGCATGGTCTGGACGTGCAACAGGTGGCTTTGTGCGAGGCCATGTTTCAATTGGCTACCGTGGTGTTCGAGATTCCGACTGGCTGGGTGTCCGACCGGTTCGGGCGTAAGACATCGCTCATGGTCGGCACCTCGCTGCTGGCGGCGTACAACATGGGAATGTTGTTGGTCCAGGGCTTTGCAGGCTATATGGGCATGATGACCTTATGCGGCTTCGCGTACACGTTCTTGTCCGGTTCCGACAACTCGTTGCTGTATGAGCTGGTGGAGGGCGAGCAGTCGGATGCGGATGGTGGAAAGAAGAGAGATTATCTCTCATATAGTTCGAGGGCCATGGCCGGGCAGCAAATCATGTTGGGTGTATCCTCCTTTTTCGGGGCTCTGTTGGCATCGTATTCATGGATCATGCTGTACCTGCTGATGGTCGGCGTCTATGCTGCTGAATTCGCGATGTTGGTCTTTGTGAGGGGGCTGAGGAACGGGCGTGGCGCCGACAAGGATTTATCACGGAAGAAGTTTGGAAAAGCCTGGCTGTTTCCTGTCGCTACGCATTGGACGACGTATGCGCCGGTATGGGTATTCGCCGTCTTTATGACCGTGGCCGCAGCACTTGATATGACCGCGATGAGCTATGCGAACTCCACACAGATCATTTTCGTGGTGTCGGGAATTGCCTTGCCGATGATGCTGCTCGTGGTGAGTTTGATGGCGCTGTTCATGGCGGAGATGCTGTTCATCGTCGTGGGGAGCGTTACACAGGATTATCTGGTGAGTGCCATCAGGGCGCGCATACTGTCCGTCATCTCCATGGTGCGCTCGCTCATGGGTGTGGCCTTGTACGCCGTCATCGGGACCACGATGAAGCTATGGGGCGTTGGCGTCACGCTTGGCGTTCTGGCTGTCCTGATGCTGGTGCTCACCGTCATGGCTCTTGCGGTGACGGCGCAAATACGGCGGATACATGAGTGAACTGCATTAACTTCGAACCGGATAAAAGGAAAAACCCTACTTCCCAGTCGGAAGTAGGGCTTGCAGTCGGGCTAGCCGGATTTGAACCGGCGACATCCTGCTCCCAAAGCAGGCGCGCTACCAAACTGCGCTATAGCCCGATACGCCATTAAGGCACAAGAAGTCATTATAAACAACGCTGGATACATTGCGTGTCGAGCATATGAATTCAAAAAGGTTCTGGATTCTCTTGCATGTGAGCGACATCTTTATTCAATGATGCTCTACAACGACTAGGTTTGAATCTGTATCTGCTATTTCAGTTTAATTCAGTAACAACATTCATGAGGATATTGCGAGTCGTCACGTATTTTGGCATAACAAGCAGTGCTTTGGCCCGCAAGGGCGAGGCTCCAAGTCGCCGGGGGTATTCCCCGGCATTCCTTCTCCTCCAACGTTGGCAGGAGCCCATTTGAGTGAATTGAGCATCTTCGTGGACGAATCTGGCGAGTGGGGTAAATACTATCTCATCACATTGGTGCTTCACGTCCAGTCCGATTCTGTAGCGGAACATATTGATAAGTATGAACGCCATCTGGCTGATTCCGGCTTGCCTGATATTCCATTCCATGTTTCAGATTTTCAGTAGAATGGCGACAGCCAAATCCCGCTGGCTTGCTAGTAAAGCGTTGTCCTCGGGGAGAGTTTTGTTTGTTATTGAAAGATAACGCGGCATCGAATAGATAGGGGAGGCCCGGCATGGGACGTCATCAGCGTGCAGAAACCTCCGGACTCATCTCCTTCTTGATTTGCGCCGTCGTTGGCGCGGTATCGATGAACCTGTACATGGAATACGCGCCGGCCATCTGGCAGCTGGCGCAACGCCGATTCGTGGTATGTTCGGGCATCGTGGCGGCATGCGGCGTCATTTCCTTCATTATTGGCTATGCGCGTAAATCACGTTCATTGAACCTCAAACATGGTTGGTTTGCACCGGTTCGTCGCATTTTCGAAATCGTCGCCCTTTCGGTGGTGTATGCCTCGACCATCTTCCTGTCGTCCTTTGCCCTCATCGGTGCGGCCAACGATATGATGGGCAATGCTATTTTCTCCGGCTATATTTCCAGCGTCTGCGCCGCCTTTGCCGGCGTGGTAGGGTACATGACCTTTGTACAGGCGGAGATGATGAATGCCAAAACCATTGCCAGCCTGTTGCCGTTCTTCGTCATCTCCGGCGTGGTCACCGCCGGCATGACCACCGACGACCCATACTGGTATCACAACAACTTTTCGCAGCTTGGTGACAGAACCACGTTCGCGGCCCGTATGTTCAACTCCACGCTGATTCTTGCCGGCACATGCATCATCATCGTCAGCTACTTCGCCATCTCCGAATTGGTGACCACCGAACGGCTACAGCGCCTCTGGCACGACCGCACCAACAGAGATCCGAATCGCGGCTACGAAATCCCACATTTCATGCTGCGCATCTCCATTCTGTCCTTCCTGCTGATGGTGGCCGGCCTGGCATTCATCGGCATCGGCGTGTTTCGGTACACGCCGCACAATCTCTTGCACAATATATGCGCCAAAGGCCTGCCGTTCGTCATGCTGCTGCTGTTCGTGCTCCTGCCATGGCTTGCGCCACGCCTGTCCAAAGCAGTGATGGTGGCCTCCGACCTGACCGCGCTCGTATGTGCTGCATTCTGGGTCAATATGATGATGGGTCACAACACCCTCACCAATGTGGAGGCATTGGCTGGTCTGGCGTTCCTAGGCTGGTTCATCGTGTTCTCGCGCCAGATCGCCGCCATCGAGGCCGACCGCGTGGCCGCCCAGCTGCTGCACGCGCAGGCCATCGAAGGCGGGCTGGAGGAAGCATCCACCGAGCCCACACAGCAGATTGAATCCCGCATCGCCGCCGACCGTTGATAGATATCTCGTTCATTAGGTCGATTTGTCGTTCATTTGGTAGGTTCGGTGTCCTACGCCATGTTGGAATCGCGCCATTTCAAAGGTGGGTGCGGAGGCTGACCTACCTAATGAACGACAAATCGACCAAATGAATGACAGCGGACGCTCTGAAGCCTCCAAATACTGATAGATTTGGCCTTATGACTGAACAACTCACGAATCTCTGGCCTGCCCTGCTCGCCACACAGCCGTTGAACGCTACGGTAACGGTGCCGGGCAGCAAGTCCCTATCCAACCGCTACCTGATTCTCGCCGCCCTCGGCAGCAAGCCCGTTACTCTGATTGGCCTGCTGCGTTCGCGCGACACGGACCTTATGATGGGTGCCCTCGAAGCCCTCGGTGTCCGCTGCGACGTGGATCCCGCAACCGACACCACCGTAACGGTTACTCCTCCCGTATCCGGCCGATTCCATGGCAACGTCAGTGTGTTCTGCGGACTGGCCGGCACGGTGATGCGCTTCGTGCCCGGCCTTGCCCTGTTTGCAGATGGCCCAGTGAATTTTGATGGCGACGAACAGGCTTATGCACGCCCGATGAAGCCGGTGCTTGACGGTTTGGAACAGCTGGGTGCAACGGTTGATTACCACGGCGAGGTTGGCCGTCTGCCGTTCACTATTACGCCGCCTGCAACCTTGCCGGCTGCCCAGGCGCAGGTCGGCATCGATTCGTCCGGTTCTTCCCAGTTCATCTCCGGCCTGTTGCTGATTAGTTCCAAACTGCCTGGCGGTCTGCACCTCGCGCACACGGGGGAGAAGACCCCGAGCCTGCCGCACATTCGCATGACTGTGGCTGATGTGACCGGTGCCGGCGGTGCGGTTGAGGCCGACGAATCCGCCCGCACATGGACGGTTGAACCGCGCGCAATGCAACTGCCGAGCAAGGTGCCCGTTGAGCCTGACCTGTCGAACGCGGCGCCATTCCTCGGCGCGGCATTGATCGCCGGCGGCACGGTCCGGGTGCCTCATTGGCCTGAGACCACCACCCAGCCGGGTGGTTTGTTGCCGGGCTATCTGGAACAGATGGGTGCCAAAGTATCGTTCCCGACAATCGATGGCGTGCGCTATTGCGAGGTGACCGATGACGGCACCGTGCGCGGGCTGGGTACGTTCGATTTGACGGCGGCCGGGGAGATTGCGCCCTCGTTGGCGGCGATTCTGGTGTTTGCTGATAAGTCGACAGACATGGTTGGTATTGGTCACTTGCGCGGCCACGAAACGAATCGTCTGGAGGCATTGGTCAACGGGATTCGTCGTGTTGGGGGAGCGGCTGAGGAATTGCCTGATGGATTGCGTATCGAACCGGTGCCGGCGGAGACGTTGCACGGTGCCGTGATGGAAACCTATGCTGATCACCGTATGGCCACGTTCGCCGCGATGCTGGGGCTGCGTATTCCCGATATCGAGGTCATCAACGTGGCCACCACGCGCAAGACCTTGCCTGATTTCGTCGGTATGTGGAGCGGCATGCTGAGGCAGTAAGGGGTCCTGTGTTCTGGTGGAACTCCCCTCAGTCCGCTACGCGGACAGCTCCCCTCTCTGAGGGGAGCTGTCCGCCGGAGGCGACTGAGGGGAGTATGACGCAGGGGTAGTGGTCTCATGACCATATACGAACGGGGGGGCTGATTCCAATCGGAATCAGCCCCCCCCATAGTGTTGCAACTAGAGATTGGTGAGATGCCTAACGGCGGTTACTTACTTGGCGAAGGTGTTGCCGTAGGTGTCGGTGCCGGCTTCGGCGATTGCGGCGGACTTGCGGGCGATGGCCAGCTCTTCGTTCGTCGGAATCACGGCGATGATCACGGAGGAGTCCGGAGTGGAGATGATGCGCGGTTCCTTGGAGCGGGTGGCGTTCTTCTCCTCGTCCAGCTTGACGCCGAACGGAGCGAGCTTGTCGCACACCATCTTGCGGACCACGTCGTCGTTCTCGCCCACGCCAGCGGTGAAGGTGATCACGTCGCAGCCACCCATCTGGTAGGTGTAGTTGCCGATGTAGCTGACGATGCGGTGCACGTAGACATCCAGAGCCAGCTTGGCGTCCTCATTACCCTCGGACACCAGACGGTGAACCTCACGCAAATCGCCATAGCCGGTCATGCCCATCATGCCGGAACGCTTGTTGAACAGGGCGTCAAGCTCGTCCACGTTCATGTGGGCGTTGCGGATCAGGTGGAAGACCACAGCCGGGTCGATGTCACCGGTACGGCCACCCATCATCAGGCCCTCAAGCGGGGTCAGACCCATGGAGGTCTCAACCGGCTTGCCGGAGACCTCAGCGGAAGCGGAAGCGCCGTTGCCGATGTGCAAAACGATCTGCTTCAGGTCTTCAGCCGGCTTGCCGATGACGTCCGGCACCACGGAGGAGATGTACTCGTGGGAGGTGCCGTGGGCGCCGTAGCGACGGATGTGGTACTGATCGGCGATTTCCTTGTTCAGCGCGTAGGTGCTGGCGGCCTTCGGCAGCTGGAAGAAGAAGGAGGAATCGAAGACGAAGATCTGCGGAACGTCCGGCAGCAGGGAGCGCATGACTTCGGCGCCCTTGGCCTCCGGGCCGTTGTGCAGCGGGGCGAGCACAGCCAGATCCTTGACCTGGTTGATGGTCTTGTTGGTCACGAGGGCCGGCTTCGGGAAGATGGAGCCACCCTGCACCACACGGTGGCCGACGGCGACAATGCCAGCCTCAGACAGGTTCGGGCCGTACTCCTCGAAGAAGCCGAGCACGCGCTTCAGACCCTGCTCGTGGTCGTGAATCGGCTCTTCAAGCTCGTGCTTTTCGCCGTTGTACTCGTGCTTGTAGTGGCCGTCGACCGGCTCACCGATCTTCTCGACGAGGCCGGAAGCGAGGCCTTCGCCGGATTCGAGATCAACCAGCTGGTACTTGATCGAGCTGGAGCCGGAATTGATGACAAGGACGGTTTTCGCCATTGTGGGCATCCTCCATTGTGATTGAATGTTCCCGTGAGACACGGGTTACCGTTGATCAGATTACTCGTTGCTTGCTACAAAATAAGCATTACGGTGGCTCCCGCTGGCGGGAGCTGGCGGCGAAGCCGACTGAGGGTGGTTCTGCTTCGCGCCTGACCACCCTCAGTCACGCTGCGCGTGACAGCTCCCGCCAGCGGGAGCCAAGCCGGGCTCACTGCGCTTCGATGGCGGTGAGGGCGATGGTGTTGATGATGTCCTGCACCAGAGCACCACGGGACAGGTCGTTTACCGGCCTGTTGAGGCCCTGCAGCACCGGGCCGATGGCCAAGGCGCCGGAGGAGCGCTGCACGGCCTTGTAGCCGATGTTGCCGGCGCACAGGTCCGGGAAGACGAACACGTTGACGTGTCCGGCCACATCGTTGCCCTTGGCCTTGGTGGCGGCCACGGTGGGGGACCAGGCGGCGTCGAACTGGATGGAACCGACCACCGGCAGATCCGGAGCCTTCTCCTTGAGCAGCTTGGTGGCTTCCTCGACCATGTCCACGTCCGGTCCCTTGCCGGAGCCGAGGGTGGAGTAGGAGAGCATACCGACCTTCGGGTCGATGCCGAAGGCACGTGCGGTCTCGGCGGACTGCAGCGCGATTTCGGAAAGCTGCTCGGCGTCCGGGTTGAGGTTGATGGCGCAGTCGGAGAACACGGCCACATGGTCCTTGAAGCACATGAGGAATGCGCCGGAGACCAGCTTCTGGCCGGGCTTGGTCTTGATGACCTGCAGGGCCGGGCGCACGGTGTTGGCGGTGGAGTTCACGGAGCCGGAGACCAGGCCGTCGGCGTAGCCGAGCACCACGAGCATGGTGCCGAAGTAGCTGGCGTCGGCCAGCTGCTTGCGGGCCTGCTCCTCGGTCATGCCCTTCTTGGCACGCAACTCGCACAGCTTGGCGACCATGGGCTTCAACACGTTCTCGTCGTCCATAGCCTGGAAGCGGGCGCGCTCCAAGTAGTTCAGGCCCAGTTCCTTGCCGCGAGCCAGAATGGCGTCCTTGTTGCCCACGATGATGAGGTTCACGATCTCGCGCTCAAGCAGGTAGTCGGCCGCCTTGATGATGCGGTCCTCCTCGCCTTCGGGCAGCACGATGGTCTTCTTGTTGCTCTTGGCCTTGCCGAGCAGGCCGAACTGGAAGGCGTACGGGGTGATGGGCGCGGTGACGTCCACATCGAGCGCGGCGAGCACTTCATCGGTGGGAGCGTTCTTACGGAAGGTCTCCAGCGCCAGATCCTTGGTGGATTCATCGGTGAACGGCACCTGCGGCAGAGTCCAGACCGGCAGGCCGTACTTGGCGAGGGTCTCCTTAACGGAGAAAGCGTGACGCGGCTCGCATCCGGTCACGAAGATGCCGAGCACCTTGTTGCCAGCGGCCTCCATGCCCTCGATGGACAGCTTGACGGTCTCGTCGAGCTCGTGCGGCCAACGGTCGATGATGCACACGGCTAGGAACACGCCGGCCTTCAGATCAGCGGCGACATTCGCGTCGAATTCATAGCTGGTCGGATCGTTGACGTGGGACTTGTCGGTGCCCACGATCAGGGCGGCGTCCGCGCGGGAAACGTCCATGGCATCGTTGAACGCGCCGACGATATCGCCACGGGCGGTGTCCTTATCCTCGCGCACCTTGTGCACATCGAGACCGGTGGACAGGGCCACGCCGAGTCCGGCATTGGAGGCGGCGAGCAGGATCGGGGTGAATTCGTCATGGTTGGACACAGCAGGGCGGAACACCATGGTCTTGTACTTGGAAGTCAATGCGTTGAGCATGCCGTAAGCGACGACGTTGCGGCCATTGGCGCCTTCAGGGCTGGCGATATATACACGGGTGACGGTCACGATGTTTTTGTCTCCTTTGATGATCAACACGGTAGGGACCACACCTCATTGTAGTGGCGATTACTGTTATCGCTCACGCCGGTGTCGCGCCAATCGGAAGAGCGTCCCCCTGGCGACGTTTCCGAGGAATGTTGCGCAAAAGTCGGCCGATAGGCCAGAAAACGAGAAAAGCCGGTGCATGAAGCACCGGCCTTGATTGTGGAGCTAGGGGGATTCGAACCCCCGACCCTCTCCATGCCATGGAGATGCGCTACCAGCTGCGCTATAGCCCCGAGTGAAGCTATCCGATTCATGGGAGTCGCAAGACCCGCCACGAACCAGCGGAGAAACCACCATATCGCCTGATTTGATGGCTTCGTCGTGGAGCTAGGGGGATTCGAACCCCCGACCCTCTCCATGCCATGGAGATGCGCTACCAGCTGCGCTATAGCCCCGTTTTCAATTGTTGGCCCGTTGTTTGAACCTCGTATACATTACGACGAGATGTCGATTCTGGCAAAAGCCGGCGTGTCGCCAAATGACAAAAGTGGGATTTGGCGACACTTTTTGGCTTGTTTCCGCCATTATTCAGGCATTGGGTTATTCAATTACTGCTTGAACGGTTTTTCGAATACACTGAACCTGTTGGCTCAGCAGGGGAACCGTGACACGATCAGCGTTCGCGTTCCCACTCGTCGGTGTCGGCGATGGCCGGACCGTGATTGTAGTCCAGCAGACGCCAGCGCACAGTGCCATCGGGATTGTCCATCGGCACCAAGCGCACCCAGTGCGCATTACGCAATGAAACCACCGTAGAAAAGGTCGGATCGATTGCGGAAATGCCCAACAGGGTCTGCAATGTCTGCGCAATCCATGCGCCGTGCGAGAACACGAACAGGTCCGTGTCGTCTCCGGCACGCGTGGACCAGTCCTCAAGAGCCTCCACGCCGCGCTTGCCCACAGCTTCCTTGGGCTCGGCTCCATACTTCAGCTCGCCGCCCCGAGACTCCATCCAGGAACGGAAGTCCTCGGGGTAGCGTTCGGCCAGTTCGGCCACGGCATGGCCATCCCAATCACCGAAGCTGCGTTCACGGACGCGACGATCATCGACGGGCTCGATTCCACCCAATACGTCGGCGAAAGCTTGCGCGGTGGCGTGCGCACGCTTCAAATCGGAGCAGACAATGAACCGGTGGTTGATTTCCGGCCGCCGATCGACGTACAGGCTTTTCAAGGCCGCGGCGGTCTGCTTGACCTGCCATTCACCCACGGCGTCCAGCGGAATGTCGACCTGGCCTTGGAGCTTGTGAGCGGCGTTGTAGGAGGTGCGTCCATGACGGATAAGGAAAATGGAACGAACATGATTGGTCATAGTGACGATCCTTTCGGTTCCAGCGAGAAAACGGGAAAAAGGGGAGGGCTGCCTGGTGCCGTCAATGACGTTCGGCAACAGGCAGCCCGACACGCGAATATCAGCGAATATCAGCGTTATGTGATTCGCACGTTACGCGGTGGTGACGGCAGCAGCGTCCGCATGCTCCGCCGTTTCCGGGTGTGCGAGTTCAAGATCGATGGCCGGGCAGTCGCGCCAGAGTCGTTCGAGCCCGTAGAATTCGCGCGATTCCTCGTGCATGACATGAATCACGAAATCACCGTAGTCAAGCAGCACCCACTGGCCCTCGGTCAGGCCCTCGCGAGAGCGCGGCTGACGGCCGGAGCACTTAAGGAACAGGTCCTTTTCGATTTCCTCGGCCACGGCCAGTACCTGACGCTCGTTGGAGGCGCCGGCGATCATCATGATGTCGGTGATGCCGAGCAGGTCGGCTACGTCGAAGGCCACGATGTCGGTGGCTTTGATACGGTCCGCGGCCTCAGCGGCCACGCGGACGGCGTTGATGGAATCCTGAAGTGCGGGCATGGTTCAGCGCTCCCAGGCGGGCTTCCAGCCCTCGACGTTGTGTTGCGTATTCTCGGAGTAGACCATCGTGTCGCTCGGCACGGCGTGGCGCACCACGGAACCGGCGCCGGTGGTCACGTTGTCGCCCACTTCAACCGGGGCCACGAACAGGTTGCCGGCACCCACGTGGCAGCCGGAGCCGATGGTGGTGCGGTTCTTGTGCACGCCGTCATAGTTGGCGGTAATGGTGCCGCCGCCGATGTTGGTGTGGTCGCCGAGCTGGGCGTCGCCCACGTAGCTCAGGTGCGGCACCTTGGTGCCGTTGCCGATGTGCGCCTTCTTCATTTCGACGAACGCGCCGGCCTTGGCATCCTCGCCGAACTCGTTGCCCGGGCGCAGGTAGGTCCACGGGCCGATGTTCGTGCGTGCGCCGATGTGCGATTCCTGCACGCGGGAACGCTCGACCACGGCACCTTCGTCCACGGTTGTGTCAATGAGGGTGGTGTACGGGCCGACGATGGCGTCCTCGCCGACCACCGTGTGGCCTTGCAGGAAGGAGCCGGGCAGGATGGTGGCGTCGCGGCCGATCTGGACATCGTCCTCGATCCAAGTGGTTTCCGGGTCAAGAATGGTCACGCCGTCGCGCATCCAGCGCTCGCAGACGCGGCGGTTGTAGGTCTTGGACAGCGCGGCCAGCTGCACGCGGTCGTTCACGCCTTCGACGGTGAGCGGATCCGGAGCGGCGAACGCGCCGACCTTGCCAGCGGCCTTGGCGGTTTCCAGCGCGTCGGTCAGATAGAACTCACCCTGCGCGTTGTTCGACTTCAGTCCGGCGATTGCCTCGGTAAGCACGGAAGCCTCAAACACGTAGACTGAGGTGTTCACTTCCTGCACGGCGAGTTCGCTGCGATTGGCGTCCTTCTGCTCGACGATGCGCAGCACGTTGCCTTCGCGATCGCGGATGATGCGGCCGTAGCCGGTCGGGTCATCGAGGATGGTGGTGAGCACAGTGGCGCCGTTGCCGGAGACGGTGTGGAATTCGACCAGACGGTGCAGCGTCTCGCTGTCGAGCAGCGGCATGTCGGAGGCGGCGATCAGCACCGGGCCATCGACCGTGCCAGCCTCGGTGAGCTGCGCCATTGCGCACTGCACGGCGCGGCCGGTACCGGGAATGTCGTCCTGGTTCACAATGGTGACCTGCTCGTCATAGGAGCGGGCGGCTTCGGCGACGCGCTCGGCCTGGAAGTGCACGACCACGGCCAGCGTGTCGGGATTCAGGGCGGCCACCGAATCCATGACCCTGTTCAGGAAGGTCTTGCCTGCAAAAGTATGCAGCACCTTCGGCTTGTTGGAACGCATGCGGGTACCCTCGCCGGCGGCGAGGACGATGGCTGCGGATAATGCCATAACTGACGTATTCCCTTCGATCGGAATGTCTATTGAGGGTGGAAACACCTCAAAACAATAGACGGCCGCCCGGATGTCGAGCGGCCGTCAGCCGTTCCCCCACCTGGACTCGAACCAAGACAAAGGGTTCCAAAGACCCGTGTGCTGCCATTACACCATGGGGGAGTCGTGGGCTTTCGGCCCACAAGTGTTCATTTATACCATACTGTCGGTATTTACCGAAAGGCTACGCCATGTCGCGTCTCGCATCGTGTGCTTTCCACGAACAAACACGCACGTGATCAGGCGAACAGGAAGCCTTGACCGTGGTGCTCGGGGTAGGTGTCGAACAGTTCGGCGACCGAGCCGTCCTCGAATACGGCGCGGATGGCGCTGGCCAGCAGCGGGGCGATCGACAGGACGGTCAAGCCATCCCAGCGCTTTTCCTCGGGAATCGGCACGGTGTCGGTCAGCACGACCTCACGCGCACCGCAGTTCTTGAGTCGCTCGATGGCCGGGCCGGAGAGCACGCCATGCGTGGCGACCACGGTCACCGACTTGGCTCCCGCGTCCTGCAGCACGTGGCATGCGCCCGCGATGGTACCGGCGGTGTCGATCAGGTCATCGACAAGCACGCAGTCCTTGCCGGCGACGTCGCCGACCACACGGTTGGCGACCACCTGGTTCGGGCGGGTGATGTCGCGCGTCTTGTGCACGAAAGCGAGCGGACCGCCGCCGAGACGCTGCGCCCACTGCTCGGCCACGCGAATGCGGCCGGCGTCGGGGGAGACGACGGCGACGTTGTCGAGATGGCCCTGGAAACGATCACGGATGTAGTCGACCAGCACTGGCATGGCCACCAGATGATCGACCGGGCCGTCGAAGAAGCCTTGGGACTGCGCGGCATGCAGATCGACCGACATGATGCGGTCGGCACCGGCGGTCTTCAGCAGGTCGAACACCAGACGGCAGGAGATGGGCTCGCGGCCGCGGTGCTTCTTGTCCTGACGGGAGTAGCCGACCAACGGGCAGACCGCAGTAATGGAACGGGCCGAGGCGCGCTTCAATGCGTCGATCATGATGAGCTGCTCCATGATCGCCTTGTTGATGGGCTGGTAGTGGCTTTGCAGCACGAACACATCGGCGCCACGCACCGATTCAGTGTAGCGCACGTACATCTCGCCGTTGGCGAAATCGTATGCGGTGGTTTCAAGGACGTCGATGCCGAGCTGCTCGGCGACATCCTCAGCCAACTTCGGATGAATCCTTCCCGTAACGAGAATAAGATTCTTATCGGGCTTCCCTTCAAGGATTGCGCTCACCATGTCTCCCAACGTGTGGTCTCGTTGATGCAGTCTTCAGCATAGCCGTTCTTCACGACTGGTTGGACAACTCAGCGTTGCCTGCCGTTCACCTGCCGCTTGCGATCCATTGTTCGGTGGCCTGTTTGACCGCCTTTGCATAGATATCGCTATCCATGCTCGGGTGGATGCCGTCGGAGCCGAGCACCTGCGCGTTCGCGTTGGCTGTGGCATCCCAATCCACCAGCACCACATTGTCCGGATGTGCGGCCGCATAGTCGGCAAGCACCTGGTTGGTAGGTGGAATCCACGTACGGTCTCCATGGGCATTGACCAGTACCAGCACGCGGTCGGGGCCGATCATATTACGAATCTGGTCCAACTGATCGGGGGTGATTGCCGAATTGGTGCCAAGGCCGATCAGCACCCATTGCCGCAGATTGCCGGCGGACAGATCGTTGCCGATGAGTTCGGGGGCGACCATGATGGAGCGGGAAACGCTCGCGTCGGTCTGAATGCCGGGGAAGACTTCCGAAAGGCCCTGTGATGAGGCCAGCATCACCGAATCGCCTATGGCGGTAATCTGATCGCCGGTGGGCATCTCATGCTTGGGCTTGGGCGGTGCCGGCACGGCATGGCGCAGCAGCACGTGTTCGGTTTTCTGCATACGTTCCAGTTGTGCGGCCTGTTGCTCCAGCTGGATCTGCATGGCGGTTTTCGCAGGTGCATGAGCAATGCCCTGCGCGCAGCCGACCAACGACAGCACCAGGATAACGTCAACGGCAATAACCCGGGCCGCATGATTCTTCTTGTTCGTGCGAAGGGGCACCACGACGGATATCACCGAGTGCGTTGCCGCCGGTTTCTCCACCATCAGCCAGGAAATCATCACCGCAATGGCGGTGAGCAACGCGGTCATGATGAGAGGCCAAGGCCCTACTGCCTTGAAGATCTTCGGGGCAAGGGCGCTGGAAAGAATCCACAACGGCCAGTGCCACAGGTAGATGCCGTACGAATACTTGCCGAGGGAGGCCAATGGCTTGAACACCATGAGGCTTTGCATCCAGGAATCGTCGGAGATGGTACCGGCAATCAGCAGCACGGACAACAAGCTGGACAATATGATGCCACCGCGGAAGGCGAATGCATCCTGTTTGCCGATAACCGCCATGGTGACCAAGGCAATCAGGCTGAGGAACGCCAATACCGGTGCCGCCGCATTCCAGATGCGATGCTCCACGGGAATCCGAGGTAACAGAGCCCGATGTGCGGCGGCCGAAGCGCTCGAGCTAATGGTGCGGGGCATCGGCACAGCCCTCTGACGAGCGTGGCCCAACTGAGGAGCGGTGACCCACCAGGCGAGAGCCACACCCAGCATCAGGCCCATGCTGTGGGTATCGGTGCCGAAGTAGACGCGGGTGGGGTCGCCCTTGGGCACATACATCACCCACATGGCGATACTGCTGAACGCCGCGAGTCCCAGTGGGATGAGTGAGGGCAGTTTCGTCTGGCGGAGCTTCCACATCAGCCAGACGATGAACGGCACGATGACGTAGAACTGCATGAGCACGCCAATGAACCACAGATGGCGAAACACCTGCGGGTTCATTTGGTCGAAATAGCTTTGGCCTCCGGCAATGGCGTACCAGTTGTAGCAGCCCAGCAGCACGGTGATGACTTGGTCGCGGATGGAAACTAGAACGTCGTGATCGAACAGCCAGCCGACGGAGACGATGACCGGAATCAGCAGAAACAGCGCCGGATAGAGACGTACTGCACGCTTGGGAATATATCGCACGAGATTCAGCGATCCGGTTTTCGCCAGAGAACGGATCAAACTGACGGCAATCAGGAATCCAGAGACGGTGAAGAACACGTCGACTCCGTAGAATCCGCCTGGCAGCCGTTGCTGCATGCAGTGGTACAGCACAATGGCTATCAGCGCCAGTCCTTTAATACCGTCTAAACCCACGAACCGCTTCACGGATAATCCTTCTCTCGCCGTAGTGCTGATGGTATTCCCCGTTCTCTCTAACAAACAGAAAACAAGCCCAGCATGGCCGAGGGGAGAGACAATGCGACAGCAGCGAATCGTCAGGCCGCATGCTGCATGATTACCGGCTTGACGATTCGCGGCATACCGCGCTTATCGGTGGCGCTTACCGGTGATACAGACTCACCCGTTCGTACTTCGGTTCGCAGCACACGTTGATGCCGAGTTTGCGATACAGCGCCTCGTCCGTGGATGAGATGATAACGGAGAAGAAGGCGTCGGCGCCGTGCAGCAGTTCGAGGCCGTCGATGACGCGCTTGGCCACCGGGTCCGTCGCGCTGGTGATGGACAGCGCGATGAGCGTCTCGTCGGAGTGCAGACGGCGGTTCGTGCTGTTGAGGTGCTCCGTCTTGAGACGGCAGATCGGTTCGATGGCCGCGTCGTGGATGACGGGCAGCTCCAGGTCGACGCCCGCCTTCTTCATGATGGAACGGAGTCGTTCGATCTGCTCCTCGCCGTTGCCGGTGCGCTTGAGGTTCACGCAGGCGGTGAAGTAGCGGCGCACGATTTCCAGACGCGCGGCATCGCGGCAGGCATCGTCGTCCACAATGGCGTATCCGGCCATGTTGACGCCCATATCGGTGGGGCTCTGATAGGGGCTTTCGCCCATGATGCGCTCCATCATGGCCTTGAGCACGGGGAATGCTTCGACGTCGCGGTTGTGGTTGATGGTGGTCTCGCCGTGCGCCTCCAGATGGAACGGGTCGATGATGTTCGTGTCGTCGAGGTCGGCGGTGGCGGCCTCGTACGCGATGTTCACGGGATGGTTCAGCGGAAGATTCCAGATGGGGAACGTCTCGTATTTGGCGTAGCCGGCGTTGATGCCGCGCTTGTGCTCGTGGTAGAGCTGGCTCAGGCAGGTGGCGAGCTTGCCGGAGCCCGGGCCAGGCGCGGTGACCACGACGAGCGGTCGGGTGGTCTCGATGTACTCGTTCCTGCCGTATCCGTCGTCTGAAACGATGTGTTCGATATCGTGCGGGTATCCGGCGATCGGGTAGTGCAGGCGGCAGGTGACGCCGAGTTGCTCGAGGCGGTGGCGGTAGGCGTCGGCGGCGGGCTGCCCGGCGTACTGGGTGAGAACCACGGTTCCCACGTGGAAGCCTCGCGAGCGGAAGACGTCGATGAGGCGCAGCACGTCCTCGTCGTAGGGGATACCGAGGTCGCCGCGGGTCTTGCCCTGCTGGATGTGGTTGGCGTTGATCGCGATGACGATCTCCACGTCCGCGGCCATGCTCTCGAGCATGCGGAACTTGGTGTCCGGCTCGAAGCCGGGCAGCACGCGCGAGGCGTGGTAGTCGTCGAAGAGCTTGCCTCCGAATTCCAGATACAGCTTGCCTCCGAACTGGTCGATGCGCCTCCTGATGTTGGCGGCCTGCAGTTCGATGTATTTGTCGTTGTCGAATCCCTGTCGCATGTGGTCCGGCAGACCTTTCCGAAACGGCGTCGTAAACGGGAAGATTATACGCGAATGCCCGGGGCTACACGCGTGGCTCCAAGCATTGCTTCAACTGTAGAATCCGTTTTTCAATCTCTCGAATGACCTCGACGAAGACTTGATCTTCGCTTCCGGTCGGATCTTCTAATCCCCAGTTATCGTCAAATGCTCTACCAATGAAAGGACAGTCTACATTGCACCCCATGGAGATTGCAATATCAGGGGCAGGAATATCCGAGATCAGTTTGGAATACTGGGTTTTCTCCATGTCAATCCCGTACAGTTCTTTCATAATGCGGACAGCATCCTGATTGATTTGCGGTTTTGTTTCCGTTCCTGCGGAATAGCTTTCAAACACATCGGAAGCCAAGTGCTTTCCCAGGGCCTCGGCAATCTGACTGCGGCAGGAATTATGGACACAGATAAATGCCACCTTTTTCTTACTCATATTTGAACCAGTCTTTCGTCTTATTTGCGTTTTTTTACAAGGAACAGCATCACGGGAACTTCTGTCAGCACACCCACAGTCGTTGCCAGTGCCGCAGGGGAAGTCGTTCCAAACAAGGCGATTGCAACAGCAACAGCCAGTTCAAAGAAGTTGGAAGCCCCAATCATTCCGGCGGGAGCAGCAATCTTGTAGGGCAACTTCAAAACCCGGCAAGCGATATACGCAATCGCAAAAAACAGGAAGGTCTGTAAAATCAGCGGTACCGCAATCAAAACAATGTGCAGAGGTTTTTCCAGAATGGTATTGCCTTGGAACGAGAAAATCATCACCAGCATCAGCGATAAGCCAATGGTAGTTGCACTGTCAAACATACGGATGAAAGTCTCCTCAAAGTACACTGCCCCTTCCGCTTGATGACAGCCGAACGGGTCAGCATACCGCCAGCCAGAGGAATCACCACAAACAGTACCACAGAGAGAATCAGGGTATCCCACGGAACGGGAACATTGGAAACGCCCAGCAAAAACTTTACAATCGGGACGAAAGCTACCAGAATTATCAAGTCATTGGTGGCCACCTGAACGACAGTGTAAGCTGGATCGCCCTTGGTCAGACTGCTCCGCACAAACACCATAGCGGTACAGGGAGCAGCACCCAACAGAACCGCACCTGCCAGATATTCCGTTGCCAGTTCCGGCGTAATAAAGCCTTTGAAAATGACAAAGAAGAACAGGCTTGCGATGCCGTACATGGTGAATGGCTTAATCAGCCAGTTTGTAACCCATGTGACAAAAACGGGGGTGCGGTAGTTTTTTGGCAGGCGACGATTGCCGTTTCGAGGTGGTGCCGTTTCCTCCTCGGATCACAGTCCAAGAAAACGGCACCACCTCGCCTACCCAAAAAGCGCTCTTCATTTACTCCCACAACGGTTCAACAACGAACCACCACCCACGAAAACAGCAATAGCGCCTAAAACAGCAAAGAAGAAGCCTCCGTCCCAACGCGGGAACGGAGGCTCGATTACCGTATTTGCTCACCGATGCCGCTGGTGGCTTTGTCATGAGTCGCATACGAAACGAAACTCAGCGGTACACCACGGCACTCAAAAGAGCAGGTCAAAGCCCTATCGGCTTACTCCCATTCGATGGTCGCCGGCGGCTTGGAGGTGCAGTCGAGGACGACTCGGTTGATCTGGCGGCATTCGTTGGTGATGCGCGTGGAGATCGTGGCGAGCACGTCGTAGGGCAGACGCGACCAGTCGGCGGTCATGGCGTCCTCCGAGCTGACCGGGCGCAGGACGATCGGCGAGCCGTAGGTGCGCTCGTCGCCCTGCACGCCGACGGAGTGGACGTCGGCGAGCAGCACGACGGGGCACTGCCAGATGTCGCGGTCGAGGCCGGCGCGGGTGAGCTCCTCGCGGGCGATGGCGTCGGCCTCGCGCAGCACGGCGAGGCGTTCGCGCGTGATCTCGCCGACGATGCGGATGCCGAGGCCCGGGCCCGGGAACGGCTGGCGCCAGACGATCTCGTCGGGCAGGCCGAGCTCGGTGCCGATGGCGCGCACCTCGTCCTTGAAGAGGGTGCGCAGCGGCTCGACGAGTTCGAACTTGAGATCCTCGGGCAGGCCGCCGACGTTGTGGTGGCTCTTGATGTTGGCCGCGCCGTCGCCGCCGCCGGATTCGACGACGTCCGGGTAGAGCGTGCCCTGCACGAGGAACTTGACCTCCTTGCCGCGGGCGCCGGCCTCTTCGAGGACCTGGCGCTGGGCCTTCTCGAAGGTGCGGATGAACTTCTCGCCGATGATCTTGCGCTTGCGCTCCGGCTCGGAGACGCCTGCGAGGGCGTCGAGGAAGTCGTCGGCGGCGTCGACGGTGATGAGGCGGATGCCGGTCGCGGCGACGAAGTCGTGCTTGACCTGCTCGACTTCGCCCTTGCGCAGCAGGCCGTGGTCCACGAACACGCAGGTGAGCTGGTCACCGATGGCCTTGTGCACGAGGGCGGCGGCCACGGCGGAGTCAACGCCGCCGGACAGGCCGCAGATCACCTCGGCGTCGCCGACCTGCTCGCGGATCTTCTTGACTTGATCCTCGATAATCGAGGAGGCGTCCCAGTCGTTGGGCAGCGCGGCGCAACGGTGCAGGAAGTTTTCGATAAGCTTCTGGCCAAGCGGGGAGTGCTTGACTTCCGGGTGCCACTGCACACCATAGAGCTTGCGGGATTCGTCCGCCATGGCGGCCACGGGCGCGCCTTCGGTGTGGGCCAGCACTTCGAAGCCGGCCGGGGCCTGTTCGACCGCCACACCGTGGCTCATCCACGTGGTCTGCTCGGCGGGGGAGTCGGCGAGGATGCCGTCGGCGTCGCCGATGGTGGCTGAGGTCTTGCCGTATTCGCCGAGAGCGGCCTTATCCACCTTGCCGCCGAGCTCATAGGCCATGACCTGGAAGCCGTAGCAGATACCAAGCACCGGAACACCGGATTCGAATACCTTAGTGTCTATGGTCGGCGCGCTGGGCTCGAACACGGAGGCCGGGCCGCCGGACAGAATAATCGCCTTCGGATCCTTGGCTAGGATCTCGTCAACCGGCATGGAATGAGGGACCAGCTCGGAGTACACGCCTGCTTCGCGCACGCGGCGGGCGATGAGCTGGGCGTACTGGGCGCCGAAGTCGACGACAAGCACAGGACCGTTTGCCATTGATATTCCCCTAACGTTCATTGGAATTTTACGTGGGCTGAACACCCCTGATTATCACCGGTCAAGGCGACAAGGCCGACACGCGGAGACTATGTGCGTAAATCGAACAAACTACATGCCTGTAGTCGGACAACACGCCGATTTCGAACATGGGAAATCGAACGTGCGCTGTTCTAGCCAAATGCTGAATTTCCGCATGCTTCCGCCGTTTTGAAAAAGTTAGCTGAAAAAACTAATGTTGACAAACGGTCAGTCGAACCGCACAAATACTGAAATATCCGCAACAATTTCGAACACACCCGCAAGAAATCGTTCAAAAGTCGCGTTGTCCTCGTACCATGACGATTGATTGGGAACGGAAAACCTTGGCACCGCAAGGGTCAGGGACCGTGACCGAACAGAAATAATCAATCGCACGATCACGTGCAGGAGTACAGGAGTACACATGACGAGTCCTGTTATTGGCACCCCTTGGAAGAAGCTCAACGCTCCGGTTTCCGAGGAAGCCCTCGAAGGCGTTGACAAGTACTGGCGCGTTGCCAACTACCTTTCCATCGGCCAGATTTATATGCGTTCCAACCCGCTGATGAAGGAGCCCTTCACCCGCGAAGATGTGAAGCACCGTCTGGTGGGCCACTGGGGCACTACCCCTGGCCTGAACTTCCTCATCGGCCACATCAACCGTTTCATTGCTGACCACGGCCAGAACACCGTGATCATCATGGGCCCGGGCCACGGTGGCCCGGCCGGTACCTCCCAGTCCTACCTGGACGGCACCTACACCGAGACCTTCCCGAAGATCACCAAGGACGAAGCTGGTCTGCAGAAGTTCTTCCGTCAGTTCTCTTACCCGGGCGGTATTCCGTCCCACTTCGCTCCGGAGACCCCGGGCTCCATCCACGAGGGTGGTGAGCTGGGTTACGCTCTGTCCCACGCTTACGGCGCCATCATGGACAACCCGAGCCTGTTCGTCCCGGCCATCGTCGGCGACGGCGAGGCTGAGACCGGCCCGCTGGCTACCGGTTGGCAGTCCAACAAGCTCGTGAACCCGCGCACCGACGGTATCGTGCTGCCGATCCTGCACCTCAACGGCTACAAGATCGCCAACCCGACCATCCTGTCCCGCATCTCCGACGAAGAGCTCCACGAGTTCTTCCACGGCATGGGGTACGAGCCCTACGAGTTCGTCGCTGGCTTCGATGATGAGGACCACATGTCCATCCACCGTCGCTTCGCCGAGCTGTGGGAGACCATCTGGGACGAGATCTGCGACATCAAGGCCACCGCTCAGACCGACAACGTGCACCGTCCGTTCTACCCGATGCTGATCTTCCGCACCCCGAAGGGCTGGACCTGCCCGAAGTACATCGACGGCAAGAAGACCGAGGGCTCTTGGCGTTCCCACCAGGTGCCGCTGGCTTCCGCCCGCGACACCGAGGCCCACTTCGAGGTTCTCAAGAACTGGCTCGAGTCCTACAAGCCGGAAGAGCTGTTCGACGCCAACGGCGCTGTCAAGGACGACGTCCTTGCCTTCATGCCGAAGGGCGAGCTGCGTATCGGTGCCAACCCGAACGCCAACGGTGGTGTGATCCGCAACGACCTGAAGCTGCCGAACCTCGAAGACTACGAGGTCAAGGAAGTGGCTGAGTACGGTCACGGCTGGGGCCAGCTCGAGGCCACCCGTACCCTGGGTGTCTACACTCGCGACATCATCAAGAACAACCCGCGCGACTTCCGCATCTTCGGACCGGATGAGACCGCTTCCAACCGTCTGCAGGCTTCCTACGAAGTCACCAACAAGCAGTGGGATGCCGGCTACATCTCCGACGAGGTCGACGAGCACATGCACGTCTCCGGCCAGGTCGTTGAGCAGCTGTCCGAGCACCAGATGGAAGGCTTCCTCGAGGCCTACCTGCTGACCGGTCGTCACGGCATCTGGAGCTCCTACGAGTCCTTCGTCCACGTGATCGACTCCATGCTGAACCAGCACGCCAAGTGGCTTGAGGCTACCGTCCGCGAGATTCCGTGGCGCAAGCCGATCGCCTCCATGAACCTGCTGGTCTCCTCCCACGTTTGGCGTCAGGACCACAACGGCTTCTCCCACCAGGACCCGGGTGTCACCTCCGTCCTGCTGAACAAGTGCTTCCACAACGACCACGTCATCGGCATCTACTTCGCCACCGATGCGAACATGCTGCTGGCCATCGCCGAGAAGTGCTACAAGTCCACCAACAAGATCAACGCCATCATCGCTGGTAAGCAGCCTGCTGCCACCTGGCTGACCCTGGACGAGGCTCGTGCCGAGCTCGAGAAGGGTGCCGCCGCCTGGGATTGGGCTTCCACCGCCAAGAACAACGATGAGGCCGAGGTCGTGCTTGCCGCCGCCGGCGATGTCCCGACTCAGGAGATCATGGCTGCTTCCGACAGGCTGAAGGAACTGGGCGTCAAGTTCAAGGTTGTGAACGTTGCCGACCTGCTCTCCCTGCAGTCCGCCAAGGAGAACGACGAGGCTCTGACCGACGAGGAGTTCGCCGACATCTTCACCGCCGACAAGCCGGTGCTGTTCGCGTACCACTCCTACGCTCACGACGTGCGTGGCCTGATCTACGACCGTCCGAACCACGACAACTTCAACGTCCACGGCTACGAGGAGGAGGGCTCCACCACCACCCCGTACGACATGGTTCGTGTCAACCGCATCGACCGCTACGAGCTGACCGCTGAGGCTCTGCGCATGATCGACGCCGACAAGTACGCCGACAAGATCGACGAGCTCGAGAAGTTCCGTGATGAGGCCTTCCAGTTCGCCGTCGACAACGGCTACGACCACCCGGACTACACCGACTGGGTGTACTCCGGCGTGAACACCGACAAGAAGGGTGCCGTCACCGCTACCGCCGCTACCGCTGGCGACAACGAGTGATAACACCTCCACGGTGTTGTTAGTTCGCTAACACCAAAGGGCTCGGGATTCGTCCCGAGCCCTTTGCTTATTCATAAGCCCTGTCACGGCGGGGCAGAACAAAGCGAACTGTTGTGATGTTTTAATCGCGTAGCACCCCGAAATGCAGCAGGGCATTGCGCACACCGTCGTGGTCCACATCGTCAGTGATGTAGTCGGCGGCGGCCTTGGGCTCGGCGGCCGCATTGCCCATCGCGATCCCGATGCCGGCGTAGGCGAGCATATCCGTGTCATTGCCGCCATCGCCGAAGGCCATGGTCTGCTCGCGCGTGATGCCGTAATGCGCCATGAACCGCTGGATGCCGCGCGGCTTGCCACCATCGGCCGGAATCAGATCCGTGAAATCCGGATGCCAACGCACCCCGCGCACATTGCTGCACAGTCCCACCAGTTCGGCCTCCAACTCGGGCCTGACAAAGGGACTGATCTGGAAAGTCTCATGATCCAGCGCGCGGGTGCGTGGGTCCTCAAAATACCGGGTCGGTGCGGTTTTGCCCAGTTTGCTCCACGTGGCGCGAAGCAGATCATTGGACTGGTTGAAGTACACGTAATCCTTCTCACCGAAATTGCACACCACATCGGGGTGACGGTCCAGCCAGTCGAGAATCACCTCAATATCAGCAGTATCCAAGGCCTGCGAGGCAAAGAAGCCGGTGTCATCAAAGCAATACTGCCCATTGAACGCCACCACGCCATCGAACGTCACCGGCATGGTATCCAGCACCACGTGCATCTGTGAAGGCGCTCGGCCCGTGCAAATCAGCACCTTGACGTCTGCGGCCTGCAGCCGGTGAATCGCCTCGATTGTGGAATCCGGCACCGTATGGGTCGTGAAACTGGTGAGCGTGCCATCGATATCGAAGAATACGGCTCGGATATCGGCATTGGCGGTATCGGTAGTCATAGTTTCCATTGTCAAAGCCCCTCTCGACGTGCTTTCCGGCGTGTTCGGCACGCCTATAGCGGGTTATCAAACGCACGAATCCCGGACATTGCATGCGCGCCATAAAAGACACCTATATGGCAATCGGCCATTTCCGCCACTTTCGCGGTTCAAGCGCGTTATGGTGTTACCCGACATCGGTTTTGGAGAGAGGAAATCCAATGACCGCAGCAACCCAGCCGGCAACTCCGGCCGCTCCTAACAATAACGAGCCGGTGCGTGTGAACCACACCGCCCGCAACGTCATCATCACCATCGTGGTCGTGGCGATTATCGCCGTGGCCGCGTTCTTCGGCTACCGCGCGTTTGCCGGTGCCAACGAGTCGTCCGCCAAGGGCAGCAAGGGCAACCCGGTCAAGATCGGCGTGGTCGGCGCTACCAACCCCGAATGGGTCAAGTTCAAGCAGGACGCCGAGAAGGCCGGCATCTACGTCGACATCGTCGACTTCCAGGACTACACCTCCGAAAACCCGGCCCTTGACTCCGGCGAGCTGGACCTCAACGAATTCCAGCACCTGCTCTACTTGGCCAACTACAACGTGAGCAACAAGAAGGACCTGCAGCCCATCGGCGGCACCGCCATCTACCCGCTCGGCGTGTACTCCACCAAGGTCAAGGACATCAAGGACCTGAAGCAGGGCGACACCGTCACCATTCCGAACGACGAAACCAACCAGGCTCGCGCTATCGGCGTGCTCAAGGCCGCCGGTCTCGTGACGCTCAAGGGCGACTGGACCGCCTTCTCCACCCCGGCCGACATCAACGAAGCCAAGAGCAAGGTCAAGGTCACCCCGCTCAAGGCCGAACAGGTGGCCACCACCCTGAAGGACCCGACCATCGCCGCTGGTGTGATCAACAACGACTACGTGGCCGACGCCGGTCTCGACCCGAAGGACGCCATCTACCAGGATGACGCCGAATCCGAAGAAGCTCGCCCCTACATCAACGTGTGGGTGGCCCGCAAGGCGGACGTGAACAACGAGACCTACAAGAAGCTCGTTTCCATCTACCAGCAGAAAGATGTGCTCGACGCCCTGCAGGAGAACTCCGGCGGTACCGCGGTGTTCGCCGACAAGTTCAGCGCCAGCGAGCTGCAAGGCTTCCTGTCCGACATTGAGAAGGACGCCAAAGCCCAGCAGTGAGCCGTGCTGATACGAGTGCACGACTAACCTATCCATAGCCATTACCACCAAGCGGAACGAGTACCCGAGCCAACAATCGGGATTCGCTCCGCTTCCGTGACCGGACACCAACAACCAGCATCAGGGAGCACTATGAGCGACCCCATCATCACCTTCGACCATGTCGTGAAGGAATTCAAAACACGCGGACGCGGCGCGAACATCGCACGAGCCGTGGATGACGTCAGCCTGACCATCGATCGCGGCGACATCTTCGGCATCATCGGCTATTCCGGTGCAGGCAAATCCACACTGGTCCGGCTTATCAACGCGCTCGAACGACCCACCTCCGGCACTGTGACCGTGCTTGGCACTGATATCACCTCTCTGAGTGAGACCAAGCTGCGGCCCATCCGCCAGAAAATCGGCATGATTTTCCAGCAGTTCAACCTGTTCTCCACCAAAACCGTGGCCCAGAACATCGCCTACCCGCTGCAACTCGATCACTGGCGCAAGGACTATCAGGATCGTCGTGTCAACGAACTCCTTGAATTCGTGGGCCTCAGTGAGCACGCAAACAAATACCCTTCGCAGCTGTCCGGCGGCCAGAAGCAGCGCGTCGGCATCGCCCGCGCACTGGCCACTAATCCGGAGATTCTGCTCGCCGACGAAGCCACCAGCGCGCTCGATCCGGAAACCACCACCGAAGTGCTGGCCTTGCTCAAGCGTGTGAACGAGGAATTCGGCATCACCATTGTGCTTATCACCCATCAGATGAACGTGGTCCAGCAGATTGCCGGCCGCGTGGCCGTAATGAGCGCCGGACGCGTGGTCGAATCCGGCGACGTATACGACGTGTTCGCTGCACCCCAGCAGCCGGTGACCAAGCGATTCATCGCCACCGCATTGTCTGGCCTGCCCGAGGAAGACCGGGTCGAGCGATTGCATCACGAATGGTCGGGCCGCATTGTCACCGTGCTTATCCGCCAAAAGGACGTTTCCGGCACCCAAGGCCATGAACTCAAGGCATCCGGACAGAATATCTCCGGACTCATCGCCAAATACGGCGTTGAATCCAGCCTGCTCTACGGCGGTATCGACACGGTCAAAGGTACCGCCATCGGTGCCATCACCTACGAATTCAACGGGCCCGGCTGGCATGTGGACGAATTCCTGCGCGAGCTCGCCGTCAATAGCGACGTCATCGACTTCGGCACCGCCGCAAAGCCTGTGGCTTACGCCGACGCGGTCGCTGGACACGCCGCCTACGCCGAAGACCGATCCTATGACCCGCTGGCGGCCGATACTGCCTCTGTATCCACCGCGCCCGCTGTATCCGCCGCCGCACATGAAGGAGACAACGCATGATCATCCTCGCCAACCCGCGTAGCGACTGGAACGTGCTGCGCCCGCTACTGTTCGAATCCATTGGCCAGACCCTGACCATGGTGCTCGTCACCCTCGTCATCGGCGGATTCCTCGGCCTGATCCTCGGCGTGGTGCTCTATGGCACCCGCCCCGGCAACCTGTTCGAGAACGCGGTCGTCTACCGCATCCTTGACATCATCGTCAACATCGTGCGCCCGATTCCGTTCATCATTTTCCTGGCAGCCATGCAGCCGCTCACCATCGTCGTGGTCGGCACGTCCATCGGCACCGTGGCCGCCATCTTCCCGATGGTGGTCATGTGCACCTTCGCCACTTCTCGTCTGGTCGAGCAGAATCTCGTGCCGGTCGACCCGGGAGTAATCGAGGCCGCGCGTTCGATGGGTGCCGGCAAGCTCACCATCATCCGCACCGTGCTCATCCCCGAAGCCCTGGCACCGCTGATCCTGGCCTACGCCTTCCTGTTCATCGGCGTGCTCGACATGTCTGCCATGGCCGGCTACATCGGCGGTGGCGGTCTCGGTAACTTCGCCATCGCCTACGGCTACCAGAAGTTCGACCAGACCGTCACCTGGACGGCCGTGATCATCATGATCGTACTGGTCCAGGTGGTGCAGGGCATCGCCAACGCCATCGCCAAACGACTGCTCAAACGCCAGCAATAACAAGGCATACTGACCCCATAGATAGCGGCCCTCGCCAATATGGAGCGAGGGCCGCAATATATTCTTCGCGCTACTAGAATCGGGAACCATGAGTGAACATATCGACATCGACCACGAACTCATCACCATCCGCCACTACCTGCACGCCCATCCGGAGCGTAGTTTCCGTGAATTCGGCACCAGCATCTATCTGACCGACCAGCTCAAGGCGCACGGCATCGAGATCTTGCACAATCCGCTGGAGACTGGTGTTGTGGGGCTCATTCAGGGCGAGGCCGGTCCCGGGCCGCGTATCGGGCTGCGCGCTGACATCGACGGCCTGCCCATCGTGGAAGACTCCGGACTGGAGTTCAGCTCCGTCAATGGAGGCGTGATGCACGGCTGCGGCCACGACCTGCACATGACCGGTCTGCTCGGTGCCGCCTTCTGGCTCGCCGAGCACCGTGACAAGTTCGCCGGCTCAATCAAGATTCTGTTCCAGCCGAGTGAGGAGACCGGCCAAGGCGCTCGCGCCATGATCGACGCCGGACTCGTGGATGACGTCGAAGCCATTATCGGTACGCACAACAACCCCAACTATGCGCCCGGCCAGCTGGCCATCGGCGTTGAGCCGATGATGGCCGGCTGCGTGAAATTCCGCGTGACCCTCCACGCCCAAGGCACCCACGCCGGCTACCCGTACAAGGGCACCGGGCCCATCGAAGCACTCGCCAGTATTATTCTGAGCCTGCAGACCATCGTGAGCCGCAACGTCACGCCCTTCCACCCGCTGGTGCTGTCCGTTACCGAAGTGCACGGCGGCCATGTGTGGAACGTGGTGCCCGCCGAAGCCGGATTCCAAGGGACTGTGCGCTATTTCCACAAGTCGGATGGCAATCTGGTCGGCCGCCGATTCAAGGAAGTGGTGGAACACACCGCCGAGGCATACGGCATCAGCGCCGACGTGGTCTGGGATGACTTTCAAGACCCGCTGGTCTCCGATCCAGGTCTTGCCAAGGCCGTGGCGGCGGATGTCAACGACTACGCGCAGCTCGAACCGATACGTCAGTCGATGGCGGGGGAGGACTTCTGCGAATTCGCCAAGGTGACGTTGCCGGTGTTCGCGTTCGTCGGGTCAAACGGCCAGGAAGGTTGCGCCGACTGGCATAGCCCGCATTTCGTGGGTCTCGACGAATCCATTCCCACCTTCGTCAACTTCTACGTCAACACCGCTCTGCGCGTGCTCAACGAGCTGAGGTAAATCCTTTTCTGGCTCCCCTCTGGAGGCTGAGGCGTTAGGCAGACAGCCCAGTGGGCTGTCTGTAGCCGAAGGTGAGGCGACAGCCGAACCAGATATGCGCGGGCCTCGCCCGTCCATAAGTGCAGGACGAGCTATCAGCGAAGCTGACTGAAGGGAGTGGCATTCGTTCATTAGGTCGATTCGTCGTTCATTAGGTCGGTGAGCGGCGATACCGGTTGTTGGAATCGCGTCATTGCAACAACCGATATCGCATTGCAATGACCTAATGAATGCAAAAACGACCTAATGAATGGCGCCGAGCCGGAAGAACGGGCAATCCGACGCCATACGCGGCTACACTAAGGAGCTATGACACAGCTTCGCTTCGCACTCGCCCAAATCGACACCTGCGTCGGCGCGCTCGACGCCAACGCCGCCAAGGTGCTCGACTACTCCCGTAAAGCCGCCGCAGGAAACGCCCAGGTGGTCGTCTTCTCGGAAATGACCCTCACCGGATACCCCATCGAGGATCTGGCCCTGCGCCGCACCTTCCGCCAAGCCGCATGGGACAAGGCCAACGAACTCGCCACCCAGCTCAACGACGACGGCCTCGGCGATCTGTTCGTGGTGGTCGGCACCGTGGGCACCGACCGCAAGACATCCAAGCCGCGCAACCGACTGGTGGTCTTGCACCAGGGCGTGGTCTGGGCTGGCTACGACAAGCACTTCCTGCCCAACTACGGCGTGTTCGATGAATTCCGCATCTTCTCCGCTGGCGACCGCTCCGTGACCCTCGACGTGGACGGCGCCACCATTGGCGTGGCCATCTGCGAGGACATCTGGCAGGACGGCGGCCCGGTGGCCGACCTGGCCACCAAGAACATCGACCTGCTGCTCACCATCAACGGCTCGCCGTATGAGGAAGGCAAGACCAACACCCGTTTCGAGCTCGCCCAGCGTCGTGCCGCCGAGGTTAACGCCCCGGTCATCTACCTGAATCAGGTCGGCGGTCAAGACGACCTCGTCTTCGACGGCGGCAGCTTCGTGGTCGACGCCGACGGCACGCTTATCGAACGCAGCCCGATGTTCATGGAAAACCTGACGTTCTGGGACTTCGATTCCGCCGCCGAACATCAGGCCAGGGCTGAGATCGTTCCGGAACTCGACCCGGACGAAGAGGTATACACCGCCTGCGTGCTCGGCCTCAAGGACTACATGGCCAAGAACCACTTCACCGGCGTGACGCTGGGCCTTTCAGGAGGCATCGACTCCGCACTGGTAGCCGCCATGGCGGCCGACGCATGCGGCGGCGAGAACGTCTGGGGCATCTCCATGCCTTCCATGTACTCCTCCGATGGTTCCAAAGACGACGCCGCCGATTTGGCCTCCAACATCGGTGCCCATTACGAGGTCCAGCCCATTGAGCCATTGTTCAACGCCTACCAACAGCAACTTGACCTTGATGGCGTCTCCGCCGAGAACCTGCAGGCCCGCATCCGCGGTGTGATCGTGATGGCCAGTTCCAATTCTCGCGGCCTGCTCGCCGTGGCCACCGGCAACAAGTCAGAGCTCGCCTGCGGCTACTCGACCATCTACGGCGATGCGGTAGGCGGCTACGCGCCCATCAAGGACCTGCTCAAGACCCGTGTCTGGGAGATCAGCCGTTGGCGTAACAAGGCCGCGGCCGCAGGCGTCGGCATCGGCGGGCTCAAGATAGTGGGCAATGAGGACGGCAACGCCGGCATCCCGTTGGAGGACGGCGTGATGATTCCGGTCTCCTCCATCGAGAAGGCACCCTCGGCCGAGTTGCGCCCCGGGCAGGAGGACTCCGACTCCCTGCCCGAATACGCGCTGCTCGACAAGGTGCTCGCCGCATACATCGAGCACGCGCACGGCCGTGCCGACCTGTTAGCCGACGGCTTCGACCAGGTCACCGTAGACACCGTGATGCGATTGGTGGACCGCGCCGAATGGAAGCGCCGCCAATACCCGCTGGGACCGAAGGTCACGGCCCTCGCGTTCGGCCGCGACCGCCGCCTGCCCGTCACCAACGCGTTCAGGGAATAAACATATATTGCTCCCGCCAGCGGGAGCAAGTAATACCGTTGAGGAGGTACCAATGACAGACGATAACAAGAAGCAGTGGTATTTCAACACCGTCAAGAAGCAGGCCGAGTTGGGCATGGTCTCACCGATCGAACAGCGCATGGGGCCGTATAAGACCAAGGAGGACGCCGAACACGCTTGGGATATCGTCGTGGATCGCAACGCCAAATGGGAGGAAGAGAACCGGCGCTGGAAGAACTACGGGGTGAGGTCGGCGCAACAGGAAGACGACTGACCTATGACCTCCCGTTGCGCCCCGCACCGCCCGTCAGGACGGACGAGTGCGGGGCGATTGTCCGATTGTTGGGAAACCGCTCATGCTCACAGCGAGACATGAGCGGTTTTTTCTTGTCCAATGGGCCATAATAAGGCCCGCAAACGCTAGAAACCATTGGAATGATAGCGCTCACAGAAGAATGTGAGATAGCTCACTCCCAATTTCAGTTTTTCTCAAGACTGTGCAAACTACACTAGTGAAGCAAGAGTTCCGTGAAGATGCGAAACCTACAACCCCATTTAAGGAGTGACATGACCGCAGTGGAAAATGCAGCTGTCTCCCAGGAGGAGCTCGACGCCAAGGCGTGGGCCGGCTTCACCGAGGGCAACTGGCAGAAGGATGTTGACGTCCGCGACTTCATCCAGAAGAACTACACCCCGTACGAGGGCGACGAGACATTCCTGGCTCCTGCCACCGAGAAGACCAAGCACCTGTGGAAGTACCTCGACGACAACTACCTGGCCGTGGAGCGCAAGCAGCGCGTCTACGACGTGGACACCCACACCCCGGCTGGCATCGATGCCTTCCCGGCCGGCTACATCGACTCCCCGGAAGTCGACAACGTGGTCGTCGGCTTGCAGACCGACGTGCCCTGCAAGCGCGCCATGATGCCGAACGGCGGCTGGCGTATGGTCGAGCAGGCCATCAAGGAAGCCGGCAGGGAGCCGGATCCGGAGATCAAGAAGATCTTCACCAAGTACCGCAAGACCCACAATGACGGCGTGTTCGGCGTCTACACCAAGAACATCAAGGTCGCCCGCCACAACAAGATCCTCACCGGTCTGCCGGATGCCTACGGCCGTGGCCGCATCATCGGCGACTACCGTCGTGTTGCCCTGTACGGTGTCAACAAGCTGATCGCATTCAAGAAGCGCGACAAGGACTCCATCCCGTACCGCAACGACTTCACCGAGCCGGAGATTGAGCACTGGATCCGCTTCCGCGAGGAGCACGACGAGCAGATCAAGGCTCTGAAGCAGCTCATCAACCTCGGCAACGAGTACGGTCTGGATCTGTCCCGCCCGGCTCAGACCGCTCAGGAAGCCGTGCAGTGGACCTACATGGGCTACCTGGCCTCCATCAAGTCTCAGGACGGTGCTGCCATGTCCTTCGGCCGTAATTCCGCCTTCCTCGACTGCTTCATCGAGCGCGACCTCGAGGCCGGCAAGATTACCGAGACTGACGCCCAGGAGCTCATCGACAACATCGTCATGAAGCTGCGCATCGTCCGCTTCCTGCGCACCAAGGACTACGACAACATCTTCTCCGGCGACCCGTACTGGGCGACTTGGTCCGACGCCG
Source organism: Bifidobacterium sp. 2450 (assembly GCF_041900695.1). Classification (NCBI taxonomy): domain Bacteria; kingdom Bacillati; phylum Actinomycetota; class Actinomycetes; order Bifidobacteriales; family Bifidobacteriaceae; genus Bifidobacterium; species Bifidobacterium sp. 2450. The sequence continues at coordinate 78,792 of NZ_JBHEEA010000003.1, read as the reverse complement.
GCTTCGGCGACGATGGCCGTCCGATGGTCACCAAGACCTCCTTCCGTCTGCTCAACACCCTGACCCTTGAGCACCTCGGACCTGGCCCTGAGCCGAACATCACCATCTTCTGGGATCCGAAGCTGCCGGAAGGCTACAAGCGCTTCTGCGCCAAGATCTCCATCGACACCTCCGCCATCCAGTACGAGTCCGACAAGGAAATTCGTAACCACTGGGGCGACGACGCTGCCATCGCATGCTGCGTCTCCCCGATGCGCGTGGGCAAGCAGATGCAGTTCTTCGCCGCTCGCGTGAACTCCGCCAAGGCCCTGCTGTACGCCGTCAACGGCGGCCGCGATGAGATGACCGGCATGCAGGTCATCAACAAGGGCGTCATCGACCCGGTCACCCCGGAAGCCGACGGCACCCTGGACTACGAGAAGGTCAAGAACAACTACGAGAAGGCTCTCGAGTGGCTGTCCGAGACTTACGTCGAAGCCCTGAACATCATCCACTACATGCACGATAAGTACGCCTACGAGTCCATCGAGATGGCTCTGCACGACAAGGAAGTGTACCGTACCCTCGGTTGCGGTATGTCCGGTCTGTCCATCGCCGCCGACTCCCTGGCTGCCATCAAGTACGCCAAGGTGTACCCGATCTACAACAAGGAAGCCAAGGACCTCGAAGGCCATGAGTACGAGTACGTCGAGGGCGCTGATGACGATCTGGTTGTCGGCTACCGCACCGAGGGCGAGTTCCCGGTCTACGGCAACGACGACGATCGCGCCGACGACATCGCCAAGTGGGTTGTCTCTACTGTGATGGGCCAGGTCAAGCGTCTGCCCGTCTACCGTGGTGCTGTCCCGACCCAGTCCATCCTGACCATCACCTCCAACGTGGAGTACGGCAAGAACACCGGTTCCTTCCCGTCCCGCCACAAGAAGGGCACTCCGTACGCTCCGGGCGCCAACCCGGAGAACGGCATGGACTCCCACGGCATGCTGCCGTCCATGTTCTCCGTCGGCAAGATCGACTACAACGACGCTCTTGACGGCATCTCGCTGACCAACACCATCACCCCTGATGGCCTGGGCCGCGACGAGGACGAGCGCATCGGCAACCTGGTCGGCATCCTGGACGCCGGCAACGGCCACGGCCTCTACCACGCGAACATCAACGTTCTGCGCAAGGAGACCATGGAGGACGCCGTCGAGCACCCCGAAAAGTACCCGCACCTGACTGTGCGTGTCTCCGGCTACGCGGTGAACTTCGTCAAGCTCACCAAGGAGCAGCAGCTCGACGTCATCTCCCGTACCTTCCACCAGGGTGCCGTCGTCGACTGATGACCAACCCCGCGAACCGCGGCAATGACTAACTGAAGGGGTGGGGCACGGCTCCACCCCTTCCTTATTTCCCACAGACTTTCGCATCATTTGGAACAGGAGGACAACGATGCCCGCAACACCCACGTTCCGCACCACGACCAGGCATATGCTCAAGGAATCGAAGACCTATGCCTCGCAGACTTTGATGGGCGGCCTTTCCGGCTTTGAATCCCCAATCGGACTCGACCGACGTGACCGCCTTTCCGCCCTGAAATCCGGCGATATCGGCTTCGTCCACTCTTGGGACATCAACACCTCCGTGGACGGACCGGGCACCCGCATGACCGTGTTCATGTCCGGCTGCCCGCTGCGCTGCCAGTACTGCCAGAACCCGGACACTTGGAAGATGCGCGACGGCAAGCCCGTCTACCTTGACGCCATGATCAAGAAGGTCGATCGTTACAAGGACCTGTTCAAGGCCACGCATGGCGGTATCACCTTCTCCGGCGGCGAATCCATGATGCAGCCCGCCTTCGTCTCGCGTGTGTTCCATGCCGCCAAGGAGATGGGCGTGCACACCTGCCTCGACACGTCCGGCTTCCTCAACACGAATTACACCGACGAGATGCTCGAGGACATCGACCTGTGTCTGCTCGACGTCAAATCCGGCGACGAGGAGACCTATCACAAGGTCACCGGCGGCACCTTGCAGCCCACCATCGATTTTGGCCAGCGACTGGCCAAGGCCGGCAAGAAGATCTGGGTGCGATTTGTGCTCGTGCCGGGCCTGACCGACTCCGAAGAGAACGTCGAAAACGTGGCGAAGATCTGCGAGTCCTTCGGCGATGCCGTCGAACACATCGACGTGCTGGGATTCCACCAGCTTGGCCGCCCGAAGTGGCACGAACTGCGCATCCCATACCCGCTGGAGAACCAGAAGGGACCCAACGCCGCCACCCGCGAACGGGTGGCCAACCAGTTCAAGGACCACGGCTTCACCGTGTATTAAATTGCAGGGCCGAACCGCGCGTAAATACCACGATTCGGCCCGTTCGCCCATACCCTAGAGATATGGCCGACATCTACGCATTTCCTACGGGAGAGTCCAACGACGGACGCCCCGTGCGCCCTCAGGGTGTGCCGGATGAAGTATGGGCAGCCGTCGAATCCGTCAGCACCATGAAGCGCATCCATGACGTGCGCTATCGGGAGATTCCCGTGCCTTCCACCTTGGCCGATTATGGTATCGGCGTGGAATTCGAAGCGGGAGAGCATGCCCTCGGCGATGCCTTTTCCGCCGGTCTTGGCAGCGATGCTGAATCACGAATCGCCACAGGCTGGATCATGATGCTTTATGCTCATGAGCTGCGCATTGACTGGGATTCCAACTGGCGTTGCGTGTCGTTCGCGCGACTGCCGCTGGAAACCGCCGAAAACGATTCTCTGACCCCCGGCATGTACTGGGATGACATGTGCGACTATTTCGACGGCATCGAGCCGGATTCGGTATCCGGCACGGTCACCGTGACCCAGAACACGGCTTTTGGCTCGATGGCCGGCTCCACCAGCGCCGGGTGTGAGATTCGCGTCTCATGGACCCCGCTTGACGGGACCGGGCCGGACGGTACTATGGACGCCGGCGCACAAGTCCGCTCGTGGGCCGCATTCATCAGATCCACCATCCGTTTTGAGGAGGATGACGCCAGTTGAGTGACGTCCGTGACACCGAACCCCGACTGCTGAAAGAGCCTCGCGGGGGAGTGCCCGATGTCACTTCGACGCTGGACGACTATCATCGTGTCTGCGATGCGCTGGCCGAGGCGACGGGCTCGCTGGCCGCCGACGCCGAACGGGCGTCCGGCTTCCGCTATGGACACGAGGATTGGCTGATTCAGTGCAAACGTGAGGGTGCAGGCATCGCCTTGCTTGATCCCGTCGCCCTGACCCGGGCCGGAGCTGATTGGAATGAATTCAATGACGCCGTGGGCGACGCCACGTGGATTCTGCATGATTCTCTGATGGACTTGCCCGGATTCGCCGAAATCGGGCTCAAACCCAAAGCCCTGTTCGACACGGAAATAGCGGCGCGATTGCTCGGCCTGCACCGCTTCGGTCTGGCCGCCGTCACCGAACACTACCTCGGCATCACGCTAGCCAAAGAGCATTCCGCCGCCGATTGGTCCTACCGTCCGCTGCCGCGCGACTGGCGCAACTATGCGGCGCTCGACGTGGAGGTGCTTATCGAACTTGAAACCATAATGCTTCGTGACCTGAAAGTCGCAGGCAAGGACGAGTGGGCCGCTGAAGAGTTCTCTCACGCTTTGGTTGCGGGCCTTGCCCCGCGCAAACCGCATCCGATTCCTTGGCTGCGTATCTCGCGCATCACCCAGCTGAGTCGTGATCCAAGGGGCTTGGCCATCGCCAAATCCCTATGGGAGGAGCGCGACCGACTCGCCCGGCAATACGATATTGCGCCCAGCCTATTATTGGCCGATTCATCAATCATCGAGGCGGCGACCAACAAGCCGCACAATGCTGCCCAATTCCGCGCGCTCCGATCCCTGAACGAGCGTGTGCGCATCCATACCGGCACCGAGCAGGACAAAATGTTCGAGCGGTACGCGCCGATTCAGCGTGCGGTCAAACCGAAGGTCTGGAAGCAGGCCATCGATCGAGCCATGGCCCTGAAGCCCACCCAATGGCCTACCATGCCCGCCCCCGAACAGGACGAAAACGGTGTGGTGAACGCGCCCCGATCCATGCGGCTGTGGCAGCAGCGCCATCCGGAGCGTTATGACCGTCTGCAACGGGTACGGCGTGTGATCAACCGCATCGCCGAAGACACCCGCACGCCGGCCGAGATGATCATCAAGCCACAGGCCCTACGCAACCTGTGCTGGGTGGAAGACCCGGTGGAAGTGGACGTCGAGACGTTCCTGATCGAGCAGGGCGCAAGGAACTGGCAAGTGAAACTCATTGCACCGTCCGTAAGTGGCGTTATCATGTATAGGTTGCCTTACGGCAGAACTGTAAGAAATAACGACTTTTGAGGAGTCATTAGCGTGAAGATCAGCGTTCGTAACCTCGAGCCCACCAAGGTGAAGCTCACCGTCACTGTTGAACCGGAAGAGCTCAACCCGTATCTGGATGCGGCCCGTAAGGAAATCGCCAAGCAGGTGAACGTTCCCGGCTTCCGTAAGGGCCACGTTCCCGGCAAGATCATCGACCAGCGCATCGGTTTCGCCGCCGTCGCCGGTGAGGCCGTGAACGACGCGGTCCCGGAGCTGTACTCCAAGGCCCTGGATGAGAAGAAGATTCGCCCGATGGCTCAGCCGGAGTTCGACGTGCAGGATGTTCCGCAGTCCGCCAACGACGAGACCAAGCTGAAGTTCACCGCCACCGTCGAGCGTCGTCCTGACATCGAACTGCCGGAAATCGACGGTCTTGAGATCGCCATCTCCAAGCCGGAAGTCAAGGATGAGGACGTCGACAAGCGCCTCGAGACCCTGCGTCAGCGCTTCGGCACCTTGGTCGGCGTGGACCGCCCGGCCGCCAAGGGCGACTTCGCCAACATCGACCTGACTGCTGAGATTGACGGCGAGACCGTCGACTCCCAGGAAGGCGTGAGCTACGAGCTCGGCTCCAACACCATGCTTGACGGTCTGGACGAGGCCCTTGACGGCCTGTCCGCCGGCGAGGAGACCACCTTCGAAGGCACGCTGGAAGCCGGCGAGCACGAGGGCCAGAAGGCCACCGTGAAGGTCAAGGTCAACTCCGTCAAGGCTGAGGAACTGCCGGAGCTGAACGATGAGTTCGCTTCCGAAGCTTCCGAGTTCGACACTCTGGACGAGCTCAAGGCTGACATTCGCAAGGCTGCCGCTCAGGACGCCGAAGGTCGTCAGGCCACCGAGGCTCGCGATGCCTTCATCGCCAAGCTGCAGGAAGGCCTCGAGATCCCGGTGCCGAAGGGCGTCAAGGCCAACATGGTCGAAGAGCAGCTCAAGGGCCTGACCCCGGACCCGGAGAAGGCCACCAAGGAGCAGAAGGCTCAGGCCGAGGAGACCGTGGAGAAGGATCTGCGCGATCAGATGGTGCTCGACGCTCTGGCCGAGAAGCTGGACGTTCAGGTGTCCCAGTCCGACGTGTTCAACTTCCTCGCTTCCATCGCCCAGCAGTACGGCATGGACCCGAACAACTTTATCCAGGCCATCATCAAGAATGGCCAGCTTGGCTCCGCTGTGCAGGAAGTCGGCCGTTCCAAGGGCCTGCTCGCCGGCATGCGCGCCGTCAAGTTCACCGCTGATGGCGAGGTTGTGGACCTCTCCGGCTTCCTGGGCGAGGCCGTTGAGGACGAAGAGTCCGAGTCCGTCGAGGCCGCTTCCGCTGCTGCCGCCGTGGCCGACGAACTGTCCGCCAAGGATGACGCCAAGGATGCTGAGTGAGCATAGCCTCATCGCGTTAGCGTGATTGTTTGAGCCCGGAATCGTGTTTCATGGTTCCGGGCTCTTCCTATTCTGGCAAAAGGACTATTTCTTTGGCTCCCCTCTTTGAGGGGAGCTGTCGAGCGTAGCGAGACTAAGGGGAGTTCCCAAGGCATACTCGTTGCATAGGGTGCGGAGGTTGACATGCAGCCAACGGTTACTATCAAACGACTTGGTTGGCTCGCTGCGGCGACCATTGTGCTCGGCGTGCTCATCGGTGTGGGAGCAGGTCTGCTGACCCTGTTGCTCTACGGCGTTGAACATGTGCTGCTCGGCCACATCGAAGGCCCAGAATTGTCTGGTCCATTCGGCGTGCCCGCTGCACGCCGTGCGATATCGGTGACCGTGGGACTCAGCATCGCGGGCATTATCTGGTATCTGTTACGGCGCAAAACGACTGCGATGCCTTCAGTCAAGAAGGCAGTGGCAGGGGAGCGAATGCCTTTCTGGCAAACCATTGTGCATGTGGTATTGCAGATTTTCATCGTCGGCTCCGGTGCCTCGATTGGCCGAGAAGTCGCCCCACGCGAACTCGGCGCCATGCTCGCGCAACGTTTCTGCGACCTGTTCCATATCGAGGGCGTTGACGGCATCGACCGGCGCATGGTGGTGGCAGTGGCTGCCGGTGCCGGTCTAGGAGGCGTCTATGACGCGCCACTGGCCGGCATGTTCTTCGCCGTCGAAATCCTGTTGGTAGATGTGACAATCGAAAAAGTTGCGTTTGGACTGGGCATGTCTGCCATTGCCGCATTCGTGGCGGTTGCGATCAAAGGGCATCACCTGTTCTACGACATTACCGCCATGCAACCGGAATCCACGCCAACGTTAATGCTGTTCGCTCCGATCTGCGGTGCGGCATGTGGAGTGGGCGGCGCATTGTTCCGAAAAGGTTCGCAATGGGCGGAAGCGCACAAGCCAACCGGTAAGGCTATTCTGTGGCAGATGCCGCTGGCTGGTCTCATCACCGGTTTGGTGGCGATTGTTGTGCCGCAGGTGATGGGCAACGGCCGTGCCGCAGCGCAACTTGGATTCAGCACATTCATTCCTGAAACCGCCGGCACTGCTGGTGCCATGCAGTCGGCATCTTCAGCGGCCGCCTCTCCATGGAACTTGCTGACGGGCGGCGGTAATGTATCCGATTCGGCCTCTGGCGGGGGAGCGGGCTCTGGAATGGCATCGTTCTGGGCCATGCTTCAGGGTGGGAGCGGCCCTTCTGGATCCGTGATGAACGCCGGTTTCCCGCTGTCCCAGTCCAATATCTGGATGTTGCTGGGTGTGTTGGCACTCACCTTTGTTGCCAAAGCGCTGGTGACGCTGATGACCATTCGCTCCGGTGCGTCGGGCGGTGTGCTGCAGCCCGGCATCGCATTAGGTTCCACGCTGGGTGCGATGCTCGGGCTCGTATGGATACTGATGTTTCCGACTGATTCGGTAACTGCGTGTGCCTTGATCGGTGCGGCTTCGTTGCTTTCGGCCTCACAACAGGCACCGCTTATGGCCATGTGCTTGGTGATGGAGCTCTCTGAAGCGCCGATTGCCTTCTTTGTGCCGGTCGGCATGGCCGTGGCCACGTCGTCACTGATATCAAAGTGGTTGCTGAGTCGTAAGTAAGTAAATACATATATTCTGGCTCCCCTCTCTGAGGCGGAGCTGCCCCGGTCGAAACTCCCCTCAGCCGCCTATGGCGACAGCTCCCCTCAGAGAGGGGAGCCGAGGTAAAGAAAGCTATGTCAGAAAATACAGAAATTCGCTCGGCACTTGAATTGCTTGCCGCTGAGCCGCTCACTGAGCAGATTGACTACTATCGAAAGCCATTCATGGTGTTATGGGCCGCCATTCAGGAGGCAGCCAGCGATGTGGCCGAAGACTACGACTTACCTGCGGATATGGCCCAATTATGGGTGGCCGAACAGATGCGCCAAGTCGCCGATTCACTGGTCGATCGGCTTGCGGAAAAAGCCGTGGCCCATGGTGCCAGCAAGTCCAACGTAGCGCGAGCCGCCGGTGCCAGCCCCGCCAATGCCGCCCGTCGCTTCCCGCGTCTGGGCGACGATGCCGCCTCCCAGACGCGCCTCCTCATTGACGACGTCCTCGATACCTTGGAATAAACCGAAATCCCTACGCTACCCGCCAAAAAGCACGCGAAAAGACGCCTTCAGTCGCTTCAAGGCGGTAGTCTGAACAATGTTCGAGTAATTAGAAGGAGAATCAAGGTGAGCAATACCTTTGCGACCTTGCCGGTCATGGCGGGCGATGACGTCCCGGCCGGCCCCGTCGACCCGATTTTTAACCGTCTGCTCAAAGACCGCATCATCTGGATGGGTGAAGAGGTCAAGGACGATATGGCCAACCGCATCTGCGCTCAGCTGCTGATGCTGGCCGCCGAAGACCCGAAGAAGGACATCTGGCTGTACATCAACTCGCCGGGCGGCTCCATCACCGCCGGCATGGCCATCTACGACACCATGCAGCTCATCGAGCCTGACGTGGCGACCGTGGGCCTGGGCATGTGTGCTTCCATGGGGCAGTTCCTGCTGAGCTCCGGCACCAAGGGCAAGCGATACCTGACCTCGCACGCCCGTGTGCTCATGCACCAGCCTTCCGGCGGCATCGGCGGCACCGCCACTGACGTGCGCATCAACGCCGAGCTCATCATGGACATGAAGAAGACGATGAGCGAGCTGACCGCTGAGCAGACCGGCCACACCCTCGAGGAAATCTACCGCGACAACGAATACGACCACTGGTTCACCGCCCAGGAAGCCCTCGACTATGGCTTCGTGGACAAGCTCGTGACCACGCCGGACACCATCGGCAACAACCAGCAGGGGGAGTGAGACTCATGGCAAGTGAAGAAGCAAAGTTCGCCGCCCGTGCCGACCGCTTGGCCGGCCGTCAGGGCGTAGCCGGTTTCATGCCGGCCTCCGCCCGCGCAGCCCAGCCCGCGCCGACCAACCGTTACATCATGCCGCAGTTCGTGGAGAAGACCCCGTATGGCATGAAGACCCAGGACGCCTACTCCCGCCTGTTCGAGGATCGCATCATCTTCCTCGGCGTGCAGGTGGACGACGCCTCCGCCGACGACGTGATGGCCCAGCTGCTGGTCCTCGAATCCCAAGATTCGAACCGTGACGTGATGATGTACATCAACTCACCCGGCGGTTCGATGACGGCCATGACCGCCATCTACGACACCATGCAGTACATCAAGCCCGACGTGCAGACCGTGTGTCTCGGCCAGGCCGCCTCCGCCGCTGCCATTCTGCTGGCCTCCGGCACCAAGGACAAGCGCCTGATGCTGCCGAACGCCCGTGTGCTCATCCACCAGCCGGCCATCGACCAAGGCTTCGGCAAGGCCACGGAGATCGAGATTCAGGCCAAGGAAATGCTGCGTATGCGCGAATGGCTGGAGGAGACCCTCGCCAAGCACACCGGCCAGGACGTCGAGAAGATTCGCCGCGACATCGAAGTGGACACTTTCCTGACCGCTCCTGAAGCCAAGGAATACGGCATCGTGGACGAGGTGTTGGAACACCGCCAGTAAAACTTCCGGACATTGCAATACCCTCGGTCGGCAACGACCGGGGGTATTGTACTTCAAGGATGACAATGATAATGCGCAGCGTGGCGGTTCGACGGTGCGGCGCAGTCGGCAAAGGAGAATCATGGGACGTGTGGTGAGCTACAACGAGGACGTACCCCGTTGCACGTTCTGCGGCAAAACCGAACATCAGGTACGAAAACTGGTGGCCGGTCCCAATGCCTCCATCTGCGATGAATGCATCGCCCTGTGCGTGGACATCATCTCCGAGGAGCGTGTCAAAGATGCCGAGGTCAATTCGCTGAGCCTGCCCAAGCCCGCTCAGATTTTCGATTATCTCAACCGCTACGTCATCGGTCAGGAGAACGCTAAGCGCGCATTGTCCGTAGCCGTATACAACCATTACAAGCGCGTCAATATGGAGCTTCAGGAGTCCGCTGAGCAGCTTGACGGGAATAACGGGCACAGTGGCCAGACCGGCAAACAAGCCAAGCAATCCGCTCCCACCCAGACGCGTGCTACCCGCCGCAGCAATGACCCTTTGGCTGACGTCGAGGTCGCCAAATCAAACATTCTATTGCTTGGCCCCACCGGCGTGGGCAAAACCTATCTTGCGCAGGCGTTGGCCCGCGTAATGAACGTGCCGTTCGTCATCACCGACGCCACCACCCTGACTGAAGCCGGCTATGTAGGCGACGATGTGGAAACCGTGCTCCAACGTCTTCTCCAAGCCGCGGATGGCGATGTAAGCCGAGCCCAGCACGGCATCATCTACATTGACGAAATCGATAAGATCGCCCGCAAATCCGGTGAGAACACCTCCATCACCCGTGACGTGTCCGGTGAGGGCGTTCAGCAGGCGTTGCTGAAGATCTTGGAAGGAACCATCGCCTCCGTGCCGTTGGAGGGCACGCGCAAGCATAAGGAGCAGGACGTTGCGCAGATGGACACACGCGGCATCCTATTCATCTGCGGCGGTGCGTTCGTGGGGCTGACGGACATTGTTCGCAAGCGATTGGGCCGTCGAGAGACCGGCTTCGGCGCGAATTGGCACGACGCCGACATGAAAGACGAGGAATTGCTCGAACAGGTCAATGCCGATGATCTGGCCGAGTTCGGACTGTTGCCTGAGTTCATCGGACGTTTGCCGGTCACCAGTGTGCTGAAGGAACTTACCGTAGACGATCTGACGGCGATTCTCACCCAGCCAGCCAACGCGCTGATCAAGCAGTACCGTAAACTGTTCGCCGTCGACGGCGTCGACCTGCAATTCACAGAACAGGCCATTCGGGCGATTGCTGATATCGCTATCAAGCAGGGGACCGGCGCACGCGGGTTGCGTTCGATTATCGAACGTACGTTGCAGGACACGATGTTCCAGTTGCCGAGTTTGGATGATGTGAGGCAGGTGATTGTGGACAAGGCGTCCGTAGAGGGTTCCAGCACGCCCAAACTCTTGCGCGAAGCCGTGGATGTGCCGCAGGGACGTCTCAAAGTTGTGTAGTCGGTTTTGCTTGACCGAGTTCGCACACACGAGGCGTGAGGCCAGTAAATACGCCGTTGCAGTAGTGGTCGGGATGGTGCGACTCGCCGCAACACGCCGAGTTGCATTCAGCTGAACGGCGTGTATTATATATCGAGCTGTCTGAAAGACAACATGCGCCAGTAGCCCAGCGGATTAGAGCAGCTGACTACGGATCAGCAGGTCGCAGGTTCGAATCCTGTCTGGCGCACTCCCGAACCACGGGGATAACAGTGGTATGCGCCAGTAGCCCAGCGGATTAGAGCAGCTGACTACGGATCAGCAGGTCGCAGGTTCGAATCCTGTCTGGCGCACAGTGAGCCTCGAAAGCGAAATGCTTTCGAGGCTTTTCCAATTGTATTGGCCCGTTTGAGTCGGTTGAGTCGGCCACACAGGGTTGGGCTAAGGTTGCCCTTCGCGACTCAGCCCGGAGCGGAACGTCCTGAGATATTCCGTACTATTACATACGGTTCATCCAAGAGAGTGCAGCAAGGAGACGCGATGGCCACGACCGCCGGCGCGAAGAAGGGACTTTGGTCCACCATCAGGCGAATCGCCGCCTCAGACCGTATTTCCGGACTCATCATGCTCGGCTTCGCGCTCACCGGCCTGGTGCTCGCGAACCTGCCCGCCACCGCGCATGCGTTCGAGACCGTCGCGGAAACGCATCTGTTCATCCCCTACACCAATCTCGACCTGCCGATTGGCCACTGGGCCCAGGACGGTCTGCTTACCATCTTCTTCCTGACCGTGGGCCTCGAACTGAAGCAGGAACTCACCACCGGCTCGCTCGCCAATCCGAAAGCGGCCGCCGTGCCGATGCTGTGCGCGGTGGGCGGCATGATCGCCCCGCCCATCCTGTTCCTGGCCGTCACGGCATTGTTCTCTCAGATCGGGCCTGGTGAACCCGGCACGCTGATTCTGACCACCACCGGCAGCAGCATCCCGTTCTCGGAGATGTCGCACGGCTGGGCAGTGCCCACCGCCACGGATATCGCGTTCTCGCTGGCCGTGCTCGCCCTGTTTGCCAAGGCCCTGCCCGGTTCGATCCGCGCGTTCCTGATGACGCTTGCCACCGTCGACGACCTGCTGGCCATTATTCTGATCGCCGTATTCTTCTCCTCGATTAACGCCTGGTATTGGTCCATCGGCATCGCCGTATGCGCCGCCATCTGGGCATACCTCGTACGACTGAAAAAAGTGCCGTGGATCGCGGTTGGCATCGTCGGTATCCTCGCTTGGATCATGATGTTCGAGGCAGGCGTGCACCCCACACTGGCCGGCGTGCTGGTTGGCCTGCTGACCCCCTCTCGTGAAATGCACGGCGAACTCTCGCCGCGTGCCGAACGCTATGCCAACAAGCTCCAGCCATTCTCCGCACTGCTGGCCCTGCCCATCTTCGCCTTGTTCGCCACCGGCGTACACTTCGAGTCGATGAGCCCGCTATTGTTGGCCTCGCCGCTGGTCATCGCACTGATTGTGGCTTTGGTGGTCGGCAAACCTCTGGGTATCATCACCACGGCATGGCTGTCCACGCATGTGGGCGGGCTCAAGATGGCCAAGGGGCTGCGCGTGCGCGACATGATTCCCGCTGCCGTCGCCTGCGGCATTGGCTTCACTGTGTCCTTCCTCATCGCTTCGCTGGCGTACAAGAACGCGGAACTTTCCGCTGAGGCGCGCTTCGGCGTGCTGGTGGCCTCCCTGATTGCCGCCGCGATTTCCGGTGTGCTGCTGAGCCGTCAGTCCAAGCGATTCGAGAAGGCCGCAGCTGCAGCAGCGGCCGATGCGGAGGATGACGAATCGATTGATGGTGATGGCACCGGGCAGCCAAGCCACACCACAAAGCCCACCACGCCCACGGAACACCCCGGCACCCTCGCCGACGGCACCGCCAGTGTGGAAATCGACTTCCGCCACTGATTGCTTAGACGGTCCCTGCTCCATTGTTGGCCTTGTTTCGTGAAAACCGTACGCTGAGACGTGCTCAGTGTACGTTCTTCACGAGATGAGGCCTTGTTTCGTGAAAACCGTACGCTCAGTGTCACTCACCGTACGTTCTTCACGAGATGAGGCCTTGTTTCGTGAAAACCGTACGCTCAGTGTCACTCACCGTACGTTCTTCACGAAGTCAAGGATGATTTCGCGGAAAACGTATGCAGAGCTTCAGGCGCTAGAATGCGAAGAGTCGATAGCACCGTACGGGAGGACATTGGATGGCAAAGAAGCAGAAGAAATCCAAGAAGAACGACGGCAAGAAGGCCGCTGAAGCAAAGAATCTAGCCGAGGCCGCATCCGAGTCCGCAGTCGTGGACGATATGGAACCATTGGAAGCCACAGCTGCGAATGATATGGCAACGTTGGAGGCTGAGACAGCAACTGAGGCTGCGGCCACACCGGTGAACCCGGTCGACTTGGAGGACGCCTCGCCGCTGGGCGACACCTATCATCGCGGCTCGGTGATTCTACGCGGCCAGATGATTCCTTCGGACAACACCACCGCCAACCTGCTGAAACCCGATCAGGACACCGGCTGGCTGCACATGGATCCATGGCGTGTGCTGCGCATCCAATCGGAATTCGTGGACGGTTTCGGGGCACTCGCCGAGCTCGGACCCGCGGTCTCAATTTTCGGCTCCGCACGCACCCAGCGCACCGAATCGATCTACAAGGCAGCACGGCGCATGGGTAGTCAGATAGCCAAGCGCAACATCGCCGTCATCACCGGCGGTGGTCCCGGCATCATGGAAGCCGCGAATAGGGGAGCGGCACTGGCCGGCGGCAAATCCGTGGGACTCGGCATCGAATTGCCGCACGAGCAGGGGTTGAACCAGTGGGTGAACCTCGGCATGAGCTTCCGGTACTTCTTTGTGCGGAAAACCATGTTCATCAAGTATTCCTCCGGCGTGATCGTATGCCCGGGCGGCTTCGGCACACTGGATGAGATGTTCGAGCTGCTGACCTTGGTCCAGACCCACAAGGTGGCGAATATTCCGGTGGTGCTCTACGGCAAGGAATACTGGCAGGGGCTCTTTGACTGGCTCAACGGTCCGGTGGCCGAGCACGGCATGATCTCAACGATCGACCCGAAACTGGTCACGGTAACCGATGACGCCGACGAAGCCGTGGACGTGGCCGTCAGCGCAATTGTGAGGTAAGCGAGATAGAGTGGCTCCCCTCGGAGAGGGGAGCCAAGGACAGAGTTACTTTTTGTAGGCGATGAGCAGGCCGGTGCCGTCAGGGGTGAGCGTGGACTCGAAACCTTCGTCATCTTCGACGGTGGTGAGCAGCTCACGCATGGCGATGGCCTTGTCGCTGCGGTCGGCCGGATTGATCACGCCGCCCTGACCGTCCTCCAACGCCAGCACATCGGTGAACACGATCACGCCGTGCGCGCGCAGCAGACGAGAGGCCTGGGCGAACGTGGCGGCATAGTTCTCGGCGTCGCCCGCCACCACGATCAGATCGTAATCATTGGCGTTGAGGCGCGGCAGAAACACGCTGGCCGGGGCGTTCACCGCACGCAACGTGGTGTCGGTCTCATCCTGCAGCTCGGCGAACGCCTTGCGAATCAGCGCGATGCCCTGAGCGGTGGAATCGACCGCAGTCAGCAGGCCCTTGTTATCCAGCGCATGGGCGAGCTGCAAGGTCTCCACCAGCGAGCCGGTGCCCACGGCGATCACCGAAGCGGCGCCGGTGATGCGCACCAGCATGCCCAGCAGACGGGCCTGCGCCGCCGAACCCTGCAACTGGCCGGACTCGTCGGTGGCCGTACGGGTGTCGGTCAACGCATCGGATTCACGTTCGCGCGCGTGTTCCTCGGTGAATTCCCATGCCTTGGCGAGGTTGGTGTACTGCGTTCTGTCCATAACTCGTTCCTTCATGTCTTCTCTCGTGCGGGCACCCGGCGGATGCATCGACGCACGTGCTTAGGCGATCGCCGCAGCCAGCCGCGGCGCGGCTTAGCGCTCGCGGACCTTAGCCACGATCTGCCACATCTCCTCGCCCACATCGATGCCGCGCGGGCAGTGGCGGGAGCAGGCGCGCACGGACTGGCAGGCGGCCACGCCGTCGGCGGTGTCGATGGCATCCATACGCTCCATGGCCTTGGTGTCGCGCGAATCGTTGACGAAACGGGAGGCCCAAATCAGCGCACCCGGGCCGATGAAGGCGTCGCCGCCGGCGTACACCGGGCAGGCGCCTTCGCACACGCCGCAGGCGATGCAGTTGCTCAGCAGCTCGTATTTGGCGAGTTGTTCGGGGTTCTGCAGGTATTCGAACACGTCCACCTTGCCTTCGGCGGTGGTGGCGAGCACGCCGTCCGCCTGAAGATACGGGGTGAGCTTCCTGATCTGGTTGAGCATAGGGTCGATGTCGGCGATGAGGTCGCGCTGCGGTGGGAAGCCGGGCAGGGACGCCAGTTCGATGACTCCCAGCGAACCGTTTGCGGCTGAGTTCTGGTCGGCCGCCGCGTTTGCGACGTTTTCCGCGGAATCGTCGGATTCCTCAGCCTCGGTGCCGGTGTGTCGGAACCCTTCGTCATCGACTTCGGGCATGGCGCCGGGTTGCTTGGCCCAATCGCGGATGGTGGCTGTGCACAGCAGGGTGGGGATGCCGTTGATGGCCACGGCGTCCGAACCGCACATGCCATGACCGCATGAATAACGGAAGGCCAGCGTCGGGTCGACGGTGCGTTTGATGGTCAGCAGGCAGTCGAGCACGGTGTCCGAGGGGCGCGCGGGAATCGTGTATTCCTGCACCCACTGCTTGCCGCGCGGACGACGGCGCGCCGCCGAATCCGAGCCGCCGCCGAACGGGGAGCTTTTCTTGGCAAACGGGCTGCCACCGCGTGCACGTTCGGCACGCCCGGGTCGCGGCGTGAAACGATGCACTTGCAGGGTAACCGTCGTGTTGCTCGACTCAGCCATGTTCTGCCTCCATGAAACAGTGGGATGTCAAGTCCAATATTAGCCAACCTATTGTGCCACAAGCCCTAGGCGGCTTGGGTATTACCACCAGCGGATCAGTACTCGCGCTTCTTGGGCGGATAGTCGGTGATGTGCACCGGCTTGAAACTTACCGAACCATCATCGGCGACCATCGAGTGAGCAAGGAAATGCTCATCGTCGCGTTCGGGGAAATCAAGGCGTTGCATGGATCCGCGAGATTCCTGACGGGATTCGGAAGCGTGCAGCATGGCCTCGGCCAGTTCAATCAGATGACGGACTTCCCAGATGGCGGTGACCTCCTGATTGAATGCGGCGGTCTTGTCATGGGCCCGCAAGGTATCGGCAACCGGTGTGATGTCGTTGTTGATCTGAGTCAACGCCGTATCGATGGTCTGAGCGGTGCAACGTACGGCCAGAGCCTGCTCCATCACTGATCCGAGTTGGGCCATGAGCTGATAAGGATTGTCGGTGGGCCCGCCATCGTCTGAATCATCCATCGGTCCAGCGAGCAGTTCGTCAAGCTCTGCCTTGCGGGAATCGGCAGCCTGACCGGCGGCATCGGTCAGCATGTCATCGGCCGAATCATCGGCCATGGGGGAGTCAACCGGGTTCTCGGCGATGCGTGCGGCCATCGTCTGACCAGCACGTGTACCGAACAGACAGGCGTCGAGCAGAGAATTGCCGCCCAGACGATTCGCACCATGTACGGAGACACAAGAGCATTCGCCAGCGGCGAACAATCCATCGACTACCTGCACGGCACCGTCGGCCCAACGGTACACCTCGCCATTGGTGGTGATGGGGATGCCGCCCATCGTGTAATGCGCAGTGGGCTTGATAGGCACCAGGTCCTTGGCCGGATCGAGGTTCGCGTATTGCTCGATGGTTTCGACCACCTGCGGCAGCACTTCCTTCATACGTTCGGGGTTGATGCCGGTCATGTCCAGCCAGACGCAGTCCTTCGGACCATCCGGGTCCTTTGGGTCGGCGACGCCGCGGCCGGCGTCGATCTCTGCCATGATGGAGCGGGAGACCACGTCTCGTGCGGCCAGATCCCTATGCTCCGGGGCGTAGCGTTCCATGAACGGCTCACCGTCGGCGTTCCTCAGGATGCCGCCTTCGGCGCGGGCCGCCTCGGACAGCAGGATGCCGGTGTGTGCGAGCCCGGTGGGGTGGAACTGCACGAATTCGATGTCCTCAAGCTGCAATCCGGCGGCCAAGGTCAATGCCATGCCGTCGCCGGTCAGGTCCCAGGAATTCGACGTGGTGTGGAACAGTCGGCCCGCGCCACCGGTGGCAAGAAGCACGTTGCGCGCGTGGATGGCTTGAATCTTGCCCGAATGCGTGTCAAATGCCACGATGCTGGCCGCCTGCTTGCCGTCGTCGGCGAGCACCAGGTCGGTCACATACCATTCCTCGGCGAACTCGACGCCTGCCGCCACGCACTGCTGCCACAAGGCGTGCAGAATCTGGTGGCCGATGCGGTCGGCCGCATAGGCGGCGCGCTTGACCGGGGCACCGCCGAACTCGCGCGTGTGGCCGCCGAACCGGCGCTGGGCGATATGCCCGTCATCGGTACGGGAGAAGGCCACGCCCTGACGCTCCAGGTTGATCACGGTCTGCGGCGCGTATTCGGCGAGCAGTTTGGCCGCGTCCTGGTCGACGAGCCAGTCGCCGCCCTTGATGGTGTCGTAGTAATGCCAGTGCCAGTCATCGAACTCCACATTGCCCAGGCTCGCGGCGATGCCGCCCTCGGCCGAACCGGTGTGCGAACGCAGCGGCTGCAGTTTGGAGACCACGAGGATCTTCGGGTCCACGCCTTGTTCCTTGAGCTCGGTGATTTCGGGGGAGCGCAGCAGTCCCAACGCCGCCGACAGGCCGGCCGCTCCGGCGCCGACGATCACCGCATCATACATATCTTCCAAACGTTTCGGACTCATGGGTTCGATTCTCGCACACCCGCCGAACAGCCTTCGAGCCGTGTCATGGAAGCCGATTAGCCGACACGGCTGCTCAGCTTGAGTATGCCGGCATCACGCTCGATCACTCCCTTCAGCTCCAATGCGCCGAGTAGCTCAAGTATGGTGCCGATATTGGGAATCTCGTCGGGTACCGTCTCTCGCGCCACACGCAATAGTGCGTCCGGGGTGACGATGAGATGTCGTTTACGGCATTCACGAATCAATGCCACTAATGTGCGTTCCATTTCCGGCAGCTTGGCGATAATGATACGTTGTTGGGCTTCCTTCTCGGGATCGGGCTTCGGCTTGGCACGAAGATCCGGCATCTGATGCGACGAGGGCAGCTCTTCACCCTTGCTCTTGTTGGCACCGGCTTCGGCAGTTGCGCTCGCCGGCCCATCCTTGGATTGAACGAGTGTAGGCTGAGTATGCTTGGTCTTAAGACGTTTCGAATGACCTGAATCTTGTGACGACTCCTGTGACGCCGATGATTCCGAGGATGCTGGCGATAACGGAGTCGTTGCCGGCACTTCCATGGCCTCCTCGTTTTCGGACGAGTCCTGACCTGTGGATTTCGATATGCCGGGGCATGCTGCCATAACGGGCTTATGCCGTTCATGGCATATATCCTCGGTGGATGTGGCGGCACACAGAATCATCGCTCGTTGGTCGCCGATCATCTTATTGCACCCGGCGTTGCAAGGCTGATTGATGTCACCGGGAACCGCATACACTTCGCGCAGCAATTCGCATGCCCATCCCGCGGTGTTGAGCGCTCCGGAACGCAACCGGGCTTGCGTCACAATCAATGTGGAAGACATGGCCGCGATAATGCGGTTGCGGAGTAGAAAACGACGGGCTTCGGGAATCGTCCCTGGGCACAGTTCACTGATCAGTGCACCACCCTGCGCCTCGATACGTTCGAACAGCGTGCGGTTACGCATCGGTCCGATATGGTTGAGCCCGCCGGCGAATACGGCAACGGTTCTGCCCACATTGGCGGGTATTCTGCCGTGCAGCGCATTCAACGCTCCCCAATGTGCCGCCGCATCCGTGCCCATCGCGCCTCCGGACACGACCAGATGCCCGGCAACGGCTGCCTGTTCGGCTACGGTGTGTGCCACATACCGGCCATATTCGGTCACGTCCCGTGAACCGACGATGCCGACCGGTTTGGCGCAACTGATCAATGCGCGTGAATCGCCTTTGATCCACAAACACAGCGGTGGCGCCCAATCGGAGCGAATGGACAGGTCGGCCAACTGCGAGGGCCAACATGGATGGCCAGGGCCGATAATCCATTGCGTGCCATCCATAGTGAACCAGTCGGCCAGTTGGATGATGTCTTGCGAGGGCAGGTCCATCATGCGGTTATGCCAGCCGGCCAGTGCATTGCGGAAGGAGCGCATCGCGTTCGCCGACGCCTTGCGGCCCCATCGAGTGAGGCCGTCCACGAACATGCGGTCAATACGTGACAGCGCCGGGCCGCAGATTTCAGATGGCTGGCTTGGGTGGGATTGCGCCAACGCATGCCAGAGGGATTCGGCGTTTTCCGCGCCTTTGAGCGTGGCGTACATCATCACATCCGCACCATCAAGACAGAACGTGAGCGCGGCACGATACAACGTATCCGTGGGAGGTACGGGAATAGTGCGCGAAACGGCGAGACTCGTATCGGTGTGATCCACACTGCCTGCGGTGCCGCCAGATTGCCGGATATCAGTAGCGTTACTCATGTCATCCTCGTTCTCATTTCGATGCCCTGATGGACGTCCTGTTCAGTGGGGGATACGCGGCCGGCCAGATCGGCGAGCGTCCAAGACAGACGCATGGCGCGATCAGCCCCGCGCAATGTGAGTTGATGATTGGACAGGGCCCGATTGACCAATTCCATCGCTTTCAGCGATGTATTGGCGTGCAGCCATTTGCCCGAAGCTTGCGCGTTGCACACCCATCCATACTGTCTGAACCGATCTTTGGCCACTTGACGGGCACGAATCACACGAGCTTGTATCCCGGCACTGGACTCGCCGATTGGCTCGCTTTGCGCGGCAATGCGCGAGACTGGTGGCACCGCCATCTGAATATCCACACGATCCAATATCGGTCCGGACAATCGCGAGAAATAACGTATACGGTCTTTTTCCCGGCAAGCGCAACGTTCGCCGGTGCCGTAATAGTATCCGCACGGACAGGGGTTGGCCGCCATGATGAGTTGGAATGAGGCCGGGTAATAGGTGCTGCCTTTTGAACGGGAAAGCGCCACATACCCGGATTCCAATGGTTCGCGCAACGTCTGCAGGGCGCGTGCGCTGAATTCCGGTGCCTCGTCCAGAAACAGAATGCCTCGATGCGCGCGCGTGATTGCGCCGGGAACGGCGATGCCGCTGCCACCACCCACCAAGGCCGCCGTGCTGGCGGTGTGGTGCGGTGCCTCGAACGGCGGCATGTCGGTGATGCCGTACTGAGGCAGTATGCCGCACAGCGATCGAATCGATGCCACCTCCAGTTGTTCCGCCTCGTTCAACGGGCACATGATGCCGGGCATACGTGAGGCCAGCATGGTTTTGCCGCTGCCTGGTGGGCCGGTCATGATGAGATTATGCCCGCCTGCCGCCGCCACTTGCAGCGCCCATTTGGCATGCTCCTGACCCAGAACCTCGTTCATATCGCCACAATCGTTGGGATGACTTGTGGGCGATTGATCCGTGGTGGTCTCGTCGGTAACCGGTGTATCGGGAATCGTATAGGTGGCATCGCCGCCCATCAGTTCGATGAGCTCACCCACATGCCTCACGCCCACTACATCCAGTCCATCCACCATCGAAGCCTCGTCAAGATTGCGATGGGGAACAATCATTTTGCGCACGCCACGTTCCTCGGCATGCAGCATGATCGGGAGCAGCCCATGAATCGGCAGCACCGAGCCGTCAAGATTCACTTCGCCGAGCACAATGGTATCTTCTAGGCAATCATGCCCTATGGCACCCGCCGCACATAGGACGCTGGCCGCGATGGTCAGATCATGCGACGAACCGCGTTTGGGCATGGCCGCAGGGCTCATGTTCACGGTTACACGGGTTTGCGGCCAACCGAATCCAGTGGCTTGACACGCCGATTTCACGCGCTCGCGGGCTTCGGACAACGATGCATCTGGCAATCCGATGATGCTGAAGTATGGCAAGCCAGGGCTGATGAAAGCCTGCACTTGGACGATGAAGGCCTTAAGGCCGATCAGTCCGACTGAGAGGGCACTGCCGATAGCCATGTCTACTCCTTTCACAATGTGTTTCGCAACGTGGCTGTTTTTTTTGGGGGGGCTTCAGAAGGCATTTTCAATGTGATGCACGAGCGGCCTGCCCACCCGAAGCACGATGGTGACAACATCGAAACGGACCGCCGAATGCGGCACACGATTACGCCGGTCAAGCAGCCAATCGCAGGCGGCTTTCCTGAGATTGTGCTGTTTCGCCGGCGTAATGGCCTCTTGCGGATATCCGTAATGCATGGACCGGCGTGATTTCACTTCGACGAACACCACCGTGTACTCGGGATTGAGCATCACGATGTCCAATTCGCCGTAACGGGTATGCCAATTGCGGCTCAGGGTCGTCCAACCATGTTCCTCCAGCCACGCGGCGGCATACTGCTCGCCGAGCGCGCCGAACTGTTTGGGCGTCAGATTGCGGTCGCCCATTGTGGCCGCAATCCGTTCCGAAGACAGCGTTGCCTGCGGATCAGGTGAAGCCAGCATGGGCTGGTGAAAGGCAAGACCGGCGTCGATGCCGGACTTCGTCGTCGGCTGGGTAGGTGGTAAAGCGTTCATGATTCCACTGTGCGGGTTACTTATGTAAGAGCACAAGCGCAACCGGCAAATGTGGATACTATGACGCGGTTTGGCGTGTTGTGGATAACGTGTGGATGAAAACCCGATTATCCACCATTAGTTCAGAAGGTTTACCAAGGCTCCCCAGCTGACTTACCTGTGGATGACAAACAACCCGCCGGGTTGTTCGCTAAACGCGTCAGACCCAGTGAGCGGAGAGGGGAGCCAAGGTGCGGTCACTTCACCAAATCGGTGAGTTCGCCAAGGCTCAGTTCGAAACTGACGCCACGATCCTCGAAATGCGGCTGGTTACGGGTGCTGACCATGGCGTGGCGCACGAACTCACCGGCGATTTCGGCCGACTCGGCCAGGTCGCGGCCGGCCATCACCGCGCCGCACAGGGCAGAGGCGAAGGCGTCACCCGTGCCATGAATCATGTATGGCAACTTCTCATGAGCCAGCTCGGTCTTGCCGGCAACACCAGTGGAAGCGCTGGCCACATAGTTGACGATTTTGCCATCGCCATGGTCGATGCCCTTCAGCACCACGTTCTTGGCACCCAACTCCAGCAGAGCACCAAGCAGCTCGTTAACCGTGGCCTCATCAATATCCTGGCCAGGATAGTCACGCTTGGTGAGAATGCTTGCTTCGGTGAGGTTCGGCATCAACACGTCGGCACCATCGGCCAGCGCGCCCATTGCCTCACACAGCTCCGGTGTGTACGTGGGGTACATTTCGCCGGCGTCTCCCATCACCGGGTCAACCAGACGCAGCGCGTTCGGATATTCGCGGTAGAGACGCTGAATGATTGCCACCTGATCGGGGGAGCCGAGGAAGCCTGAATACACGCCATCCAGCTCCACGTCTTCCTTCTGCCAGGCATCCAAGTAACCGGAGAGAATATCCGTGGTGTCATGGAACGTGAACACTGCATAGCGCGTGTGCGCCGAGAACAGGGCGGTCGGCACCGGGCACACATCGCAGCCGGCGGCCGAGAGAATCGGAATCGCGGCGGTCAGCGAGCACTTGCCGTAGCCGCACATGTCGTGCACGGCGGCCACGCGCGGAATATAGTTCGGATCACGGTCATACAGTGTTACATCGGTCATGTCTGTTCGAATCCCTTCACCATGTTGGCGGAATAATTCATTGGCGATGTTTGACTGTAGTCGTTCGTCATGTAAACCATGTAACCGGGCGGCAGAAAATGAAACAGATGTCATCACCGAGCGGGCAAACCGTCTTGGTGACGGGTGGAACAAGCAATCATCACGGACACTTGAGCCATGCGCGAAAGGCATGGCAGCGATATCACCGTGACCGCAGTCGACCTTGAAAGCGCATGCGTGCGGCCCGGCGTGTCGCGATAATTTCAACGACTTTTTCGTGACTTCTGACAGTCGCTCACGTCAATGATCCCAAGGCTTTATAAGCCCTTATAGGCAAGTCCGATAACGTTCAGCTTGCGCCGCGCGGCCCAAGCGTCGTAACTTCATAACCAACACCTCGCCAACCGCCCGAACACGGCAGGCGGGTGGCAAGGAAAAATCCTCGCGACCTAGCACAACCAAGGAGAATACCATGGCCGAGAACAACAAGAAGTACCGTTTTGAAACCCTGCAGCTGCATGTGGGCCAGGAACAGGCCGACCCGGCCACCGATTCCCGCGCCGTGCCGATCTACCAGACCACCTCCTACGTCTTCCACAACTTCGATCACGCTGAGGCCCGATTCGGCCTTGCCGACCCGGGCAACATCTACGGCCGTCTGACCAACTCTACCCAGGGCGTGTTCGAAGACCGTATCGCCGCTCTTGAAGGTGGTACCGCAGGCCTTGCCGTCGCCTCTGGTGCAGCCGCCGTGGAATACGCGGTGCGCAACATCACCCAGTCCGGCGACCACATCGTCGCCGCCAAGAACATCTACGGCGGCACCTTCAACCTGCTGCGCCACACTCTGCCGCGCGACGGCATCACCACCACCTTCGTTTCCGCCGAGAACCCGCAGGAGTTCGAGGACGCCATCCAGGAGAACACCAAGCTCGTCTACTTCGAGACCTTCGGCAACCCGAACGCTGATCTGCCGGACTTCGAGGCAATCTCCGAAATCGCCCACAAGCATCACCTGCCGGTGATTGTGGACAACACCTTCGCCACTCCGTACCTGTTCCGCCCGCTGGAGCACGGCGCCGACGTGGTGGTTGAATCCGCCACCAAGTTCATCGGCGGCCACGGCACCACTTTGGGTGGTGTGATCGTCGAAAGCGGCAAGTTCAACTGGGCCGAGGTGCCGGGCAAGTTCCCGACCCTGACCGAGCCGGACCCCTCCTACCACGGCCTGAACTTCTACGAGGCTCTCGGCGGCACCGCCTTCGTGACCCGTATCCGCGCCATCCTGCTGCGCGATACCGGTGCCACCCTGTCTCCGTTCGCCGCATTCTTGCTGCTGCAGGGCACCGAAACCCTGTCCCTGCGTGTTGAGCGCCACGTCCAGAACGCGCTGAAGGTCGTCGAGTACCTGCAGACCGTGCCGGAAGTCGAGTTCGTTTCCCACCCGTCCATCCCGGACCGTCCGGATCACGACCTGTACGAGAAGTACTTCCCGAACGGAGCAGGCTCCATCTTCACCTTCGATATCAAGGGCGGAAAGGATGCGGCTCGCGTCTTCATCGACAATCTGCACCTGTTCTCTCTGCTTGCCAATGTGGCCGACGCAAAGTCCCTCGTCATCCACCCGGCTTCCACCACGCACTCCCAGGAGACCCTGGAAGAGCTCGAGGACCAGGGCATTCACCAGGGCACCATCCGCCTGTCCATCGGCACCGAGAACATCGAGGACATCCTCGATGACCTGAAGGGCGGCTTCGAAGCCCTTCGCGCTTCCGGCTTGGCCAAGTGAGGTCGACAGGAGGGTTGACGGCCCGATGAGAAGGGGCGCGATGCTAATGGGGTGCATCGCGAATCATCGAGCCGCATGGGGCGCCTTCCGCCTGATCGCTTGACCCAAGGAGTAGAAAGCTCGCACTGATGTCATGCAGTGCGGGCTTTCTTGCGTCTGTATGCCTCACACTGTCTGCGCAGAGGCATGAATAGTGTGAGACCTGAGACGACATAATCCTCAAGGATGAGGGCCGGCGCGTGGCCGACCGCCCAATTCAGTCTGGCGCACGATGGGGCGCGCCGTTATTTCTTCATAAGTTGGAATCATCATCCGGGCATAAGGCCCGGCCAAATATGGAGAGACATTATGAACGTGCAGAACCCGGCCGCATCGCGCGGCATCGCTATTCAGGCCGTCGACTTGGTCAAGAACTACGGCACTGGCAGCAATATGGTCCATGCCCTGCGCGGCGTGAACGTGAGTTTCGAACGCGGCAAATTCACCGCCATCATGGGCCCGTCCGGCTCCGGCAAATCCACGCTTATGCACACGCTCGCCGGCCTCGACTCCGCCACATCCGGGCATATTCTTTTCGACGGGGCAGACCTGACCCGCATGGACGACAAGCAGCTCACCTTGCTACGTCGCCACAAGATCGGCTTCATCTTCCAAAGCTTCAACCTGTTGCCCATGTTCACCGCCGAACAGAACATCCTCATGCCACTGACTCTCGCCGGAGACAAGCCCGACCGCGCCTGGTTCGACCTGCTTGTCGATACCCTGGGACTGAAGCAGCGCCTGAACCACCGACCGAATGAACTGTCCGGTGGCCAGCAGCAGCGCGTGGCCATCGCCCGCGCGCTGATTACCAAGCCGAAGCTGGTGTTTGCTGACGAGCCGACCGGCAACCTCGACTCCGTTTCCAGCGCCGAAGTGCTCGGCTTCCTGAAGCGTTCGGTCAACGAGCTTGGCCAAACCATCGTCATGGTCACGCACGATGCGGTGGCCGCCTCCTACGCCGACCGTGCCATCGTATTCGCCGACGGACAGATCGTGGCCGACGAGGCGAATCCCACTGCCGAAACGATGAGCGAGCTGCTTATGGCCGAACGCGAACGTGCCACGCGCACTGCCGTCACCAGCACACGCGCCGACACGCTCGCCCGTCTTGCCGGCGTAAAGGATGTGCCCAACCTGCCCATCACCGACGCTCCATTGCCCCCAGCTGGGAGAACCGGCACCATGCGCCATGCCCGCGCCGCCGCACAGCACGCTCGCTGAGCCGGAAAGCGAGAGACAGGACACCCCCATGTTTTCCATCACTCTGAAACTTATGAAGAAAAGCGCCAGGATGCTGATTCCGGCAGGCATCGCCATCCTGATCGGCACTGCGTTCATCGCCGCTACCTTCCTGTTCGGCAACGCGATGAACGATGCGCTTGCCGCCCAGAACACCGCCCGGCTCGGCGGCGCGAACTACGTGATCAGCCCGGATAGCGGCAAGGACCTGACCGATAAGGACCAGGACTACATCTACACGCGCACGGTTAACGACTTCCAGCTTGACCGCATCCGCGCCACCGAAGGCGTCAAGGACGCACGCGCCAGCTACGCGGGTTCCGTGACCGTAACCCGTGGCAACAAGCATGCCAGCAGCTACGTCATCACCACCGCCGCAAAACGTACGCTGCTGCCGGTCACCATCACGCAAGGAGACCAGCCGGCGGACAGCAACGAGATTGCCCTGACCAAGTCCGTAGCCGACCAGCTTGGCGTCAAGGTAGGGGACCGTGTGACCGTCAACTCGCAGGCGGCGCAGTATGCGGGCAAGACCGGCGATTCGGCCGGTAATACCGGTGACGCTGGTGATGAGTCGGCCCAGAACGCCGATGTCACGAGCTCGCACGACGGTGATTCCGATGCCGCGTCCGGCGTGTCCGCCTCATCCGATGGCGCCAACACTGCCGACTCCGGCATGACCGTGCGCGTGGTAGGCCTCACCGACGACCCGAACGGTGCCTACGCCTACTACGGTGGCGCTTCCGTGCTTTCCGACAACGTTATTACCGCAATGGCCGGTAGCAACGATTTCGGCAACCTGCCTGTCTACCTCGTCTATCTCGATATCGACGATGCCAGCGACGCGGCCACGGCGTCCACCGTAAAACAGATCAGCACACTGCTTCCTAAGCATTTCAGCGTGCAATCCCGTGCCGCGCTCGTCGAAGAATCCGTCAAAAACATGAGTTCGGGCGAAACCAGCATCACCACCATCTTCCTGCTGAGCTTCGGCATACTTGCCATGCTGGTCGCGGCACTCGTCATCGCCAACACCTTCCAAGTGCTCGTGGCACAGCGCCGCCGCACACTCGCCCTGCTGCGCACCATCGGCGCGAACAAAAGCCAGCTGTATGTCTCCGTGCTGTTTGAAGCCGGTGTGCTGGGACTGATCGCCTCCGCACTGGGAGTGGGCCTGGGCATCGGACTCATGGCCGCGCTATGCCAGTCGGGCCTGATGAAAGCCACCGGCATGACCATGCGACTGGTACTATCCGGTCCGGTGTTCACGGTGCCGATGGCATTCGGTATCATTATGACGGTGATTGCCTCGCTAGGCTCCGCGCGTTCCGCTACCGCCGTCACCCCGCTGGAAGCGTTGCGACCCATCGAACTGACCGACACGCGACGGGCCGGTGTGGTCCGCGCCGTGATTTCCATGCTGCTGATTGTGGCCGGCGTGGCACTGTGCGCATTCTCTGTATGGCAGATGTCCGAGAACATCGCCGGACGTGATTCAATGGCCGACAAGCAGTATCCGCTGGTGCTGCTCGCCGCCATCATCGGATGTGCATTGATTTTCCTTGGACTGGTGCTTTCCGCCACGTTCTGGCTACCGGTGCTCATGCGCGGCGTGGGCGCGCTGGTTGCACTGGCCGGTCCGTCCGCCAAAGTGGCACATGCGAACATTCAGAAGAACCCGCGCCGCGTGGCCGCCACCGGTGCCGCACTGCTTATCGGCGTGACGCTGGTCTCCACCATCGCCACCGGTGCCGCCAGCGCCAAGCAAACCATGAACGAGGCGCTGACCACGCGCTACAGCGTCGACATGATTGCCGCTGGCACCGATATGACTGGCAAACAGGCCAGCGAGGCAGCCAAAGTCAAGGGCGTTCAGAGCAGTATCTACGCGCCGACCCGCATGATGACCATGAAGGATGCCGACGGCAAGAGTCTGAGTGTGCTGGTCGTGGGCGTGGATGGCGTCGACGCGCTGCGCAAGGTGGTGCGCTCCGATTTGTCCGGTGTGACCATTGATGGCGATTCCGTACTGATGCCCAAGTATTCCGCCGCTACAGGCAAGGATATTCCGCTGGACAAGAGCGTTACGTTCACGGCTGGAGCGGCCGAAGCGCAAGCCGATGCCACCAATGGTCCGTCCGGTAATGATGCGAACGGCAGCGCCGAAAACGGCAATGGACAATCCGGCGGCACACAGACGCTGACGCTCAAACCGCGGAAGGTGGACTATCGCCGCATCGCCTCCAACTACGCCGCGGTCGCCTTCGTAGACGCCAGCCACTTCACCAACGGTGGAATCAAGGCCGACGGGCATATCATGCTTATGCGCATTGACACCGAAGGCGCGGGTGTTGCGTTGAACGACGTATTCACCAACGTGCAGAATGTGTTCTCCGCCAGTGCGGGTGTTACCGTGACCGGTCCGGTGGCCGAACGTACGCAATGGGAGACCATGATCAACGGCATGATGGCATTGTTGGTCGGTTTGATTGCGGTGGCTGTGCTCATCGCCTTGGTCGGTGTGGCGAACACGCTGAGTCTGTCGGTGATCGAACGCACACGCGAATCCGCCACCTTGCGTGCCATCGGCATGACGCGCGGCCAACTGCGGCGCTCGCTGGCGGTGGAAGCTTTGCTGCTTTCGCTCGTCTCCGGCGTGGTGGGAGTGGTATTGGGTACCCTGTTCGGCTGGCTTGGATCCTACATGGTGTTTAGTTTGTACGGCGACACCGTGTTCCCGTTCGAATGGGCCACCAACGGTGTGGTGCTCGGCGTCGCCGCGCTCGCCGCTCTGCTGGCCAGCGTGGCACCCGCCCGCCGGGCCGTCAAAACGCCACCCGTCGAGGCCTTGGCCGAGGCGTAGAGCAATAAGCTCCCTCATCAGAGGGAGCTTTGCTACACCAGCCCGTTATCGTACGCGAAGACTACAGCCTGTACGCGGTCACGGGCGTTGATTTTGGCGAGGATGTGCGCCACGTGGGTTTTGACGGTGGGAAGAGAGATAAAGAGCTTGTCCGCGATCTCCTGATTGCTCAGACCATGGGCGATCTCCACCAGCACCTCGCGTTCACGGTCGGTAAGCAGATCCAGTTCGGGATCGGTGTATGCCGGGCGTGACGTATTGGAACCGTCGGAAGCGGCTCCGGCAGGGGAGGGGATGCCGGTCATCGAGCCGGCACCGTTGCGGGCCGCACCGCCAGAGACGCCGCCGGCGGAACCGTACATGGCACCGGAGCGCGCGACATCGCCGGTCAGCGAACCATGCTGCGCGTAACCGTCCTGCATCATCTTTTCGATGAGTCGCTTGGTGGCGGAAGGCGCGATGATCGCATTGCCTTGGAATACAGTACGAATCGAATTGAGCAGCGTCTCCGGTTCGGTGTCCTTGAGCAGGAAGCCCGAGGCACCGGCATTGATGGCCGCCATCACATACTCGTCCAAATCGAACGTCGTCAGAATGATTACGCGCGTCGGCCGGTCGTCAGCCGATTCGGCCGAGATGGTCGCGTCGGCGGCCGGGCTGGCCGAATCGGCCGCGTCTCCCGGCGCGGCGGAGAGCGAGGTAATACGGCTCGTGGCCTCAATGCCATCCATGCCGGGCATGCGCACATCCATCAGCACCACGTCGGGATGCAGGGATTCCGCCAACGCCACGGCTTGGGCGCCGTCGGACGCCTGCCCGACCACCTCCATATCCGACTGCGAACCAATGACCATGGCAAAACCGGCACGCACCAGCTCCTGGTCGTCCGCAATAATCACGCGAATGCTTCTGCTCTCGTTCATGCTCTCCACTGTATCCGTTTCCTATCGGAGCGCCGCTCCATAAACACCCTGATTGTTCCCTGAGTTCTTATTGGGCAAGTCTCTCACCGGGGTAACGTTCCCGCGTGCTGCATCTGACTATCCAACGAAGCCGCCGGTCGCAACTGCATATCCGGCTGCACACCCTCATGGGTCTCGTCGCTGAACCCGGTTTCACGCAACACTTTCAACAGCTGACGCATATGAGCCAATGCGGCGCGCCCCCGAGCGCCAATCGCGGCAAAAGCCGCTGCAATCTGCATACTATCAGGCGCAGGTTCGGCGTTGAGCATCACCAGTCCCTCATCAGCCTGCGCAATCACCGATTCCAGCGTGGTCAGTACTTCGGTTTGCATCGTCGCACTAATACGGTTGCGCTCTAAGTTGGCCGCCAGCACCTTTTGCCGCTCCTGCTCGGCTCGCAGCGTCTCCTCGCGTTGCAACAGCACCAGAGCGTTTGCGCCACGCGAACGGCTCCATCGAGCCATCGCAATGCAGGCAAAACCGACCAACATGATTCCCCCGCCCGGCAGCAAGCCGGACAAAACCAGCCTCCATTTTGAGAGCATGGAACTACCATCGGGCAAAAACAGATGGAACAGCTGACTGTATCCATTCCACCCAGTCATCACCTTGATGCCCGCAAGCCACGAATCGGCTGCCAGCGCCACGCTCACCCAGCGCCAAGCGGACTCTCGTCCATACAATACCGCCGAATACACGGATACCATCGCAAACATATTGATGGTCAAAATCGATGGCAAGAACAACAGTTGCACAGCAGACAGCACCGCCATCGCCAGCGCGCTGCCCTCTGGGAAGCGGCGGCGGAACGCCAAAGGCGAGAGCATAATAATCGTCAGCGTTATAGTCGGCACGCGGTTCGGCGAATACGGGGCATTGCCGATCATTCGCAAATCGCCATACGTGGCGGAATCAAATAGCGCAATCAGCACGATAGTGGCGATAACGTCCATCAGAAGATAGTGCCGCTCGGTCCACTGCGCAAATCGACCCACCCAGTTCGACTCATGCGCATCTCCTTGGTCGAGTACTTTGGGACGCGCCCGATCCATCAATCCTCGTATACGCGAGATAACGGTTAGCACCGGATCCTCCGTATCGGTGCCAGACTGTGGGGCAGCAGGGGAGAGCGGAATCGTAGCCGCCACAATAAAGCCACCATTCGGCCTTGGACCGGCCTGCACGCTGCCACCCAACGACTCAATGCGTTCGTGCATACCAACCAATCCGTATCCGGGCTTATGACCGTCTGCTGCAGACGTCGCGCCACGGCCGTTATCGGATACGGTAATCGACAGCACATCGTTTGACCAGATTTCATCGATGGTGGCTTTAGCACCCTCGCCCGCATGTTTGCGCGTATTGGTCAGCGCTTCCTGCACAAGACGGAACACGGCGGTTTCCGCGTCGGCGGACAGCCGGTCAGGTTGCGCTTTGCCGGTCATATGCCGGGACACCACCAGATGTCCATCAAACAGCGAATCGATGTCGGCATATCCGGTACTGCCACTCGCACCGAACACATTGAACAGACGCTGCATATCATGCTGCGCGCGTTCGGCCTCATGCCGAATCGTACCCATCGTGTGCTTGGCGATGGCCAGATCATGCGCACCCGCATACCGGCCGCCATCCGACTGCACAATAATCGTGGAGAGCGTATGTGCCACCACATCATGCATATCACGGGCGATGCGCGCACGCTCGGCCAGCGCCGCGATATGCGTCTCCTCTGCTTCCCGGGCCACGATGGAAGCATTGCGTTCGCGCATGGCCGCCAGCGTGGCGTTGCGCGCTCGCTGCCACAAGGCCATGATGATGACGCTCAGCACGCTGATTTCCATGCACAGCGCCAGCACACCCATATCCCGCAGCATTTTGATTCCGCAGTTGGATACGCTCGGTTCACTGATGAGACCGGGAGAGGCCGGGCATGTGGGCATGGTCGCAGCGGTGGGCAGCCAGCTGATCCAGGCGGTCCAAGCATTGGAGGAACCGCTTTTGAATAGTGGGCCGACGTTCATTGACACCGCCCAGACCGCAGCCGCGGCCAATCCCATGGCAAAGGCGGTGATAATGAATCGCAAGGAATGCTTGGGATTGCCGTACACGAGCACCGAATACAGGATGATAAGCGTGTAGAAGTCGCCGTAGGTCATCGACGGGCCGAAGACGAGATGGGCGGCGGTCAGAGCCACGAACAACCAAGTGGCGATCTCCGGCTGGTATCGTCGCAGCATCAGCGGAACGAACGTCGGTAGCGACCAGAACAACAATGAATAATTGTTCGACACGAACAACAGTCCAGGAGTCGAAGAGGAACTGGTGGAACTGATGAACGGGACGAGTCCGGATGTCAGTACTGCGGCGAGCAGGGTGTCCCATAGCAGGGTGTGACTCGGCTTCCGAGCGAACCATGCCCTCACGTGCGCGACCATTTCCATATGTCCCAAGGCTAGCGTGTCCGTTAACAAGCCGACATCACCCTTCAGACGGATTTGTGGGCTAGAGTTTGAGCCATGACATTGCTGAGCAAATACTATGTACCGGGCCTCGCCATCGAAGACCATTCCATCGATGTTCCGCTCGACTGGACCGGCCACGAGCCCGGGCGGGCGTTCGGCGGGGAAACCATCAAACTGTTCTATCGCGTGGTCACCGCGCCCGAACACGTGCATGACGATCTGCCGCTGCTGATATTCCTGCAAGGTGGTCCTGGCGGATCCGGCCCGCGTTTGAACAGCCCTACTTCCGATGGGTGGATTGAAGAGGCAACCAAGCATTTCCGCGTGATCCTTCCGGACCAGCGCGGAACTGGACGTTCCTCCCGAGTGGATACGCACACGATGGCGCGATTGGCCGCCGCTCACGAGGATGATGCAGCCGGTGCCGCCCGCGCTCAAGCTGATTTTCTGAAGAAGTTCCTTGCCGATTCCATCGTGCGTGACTTCGAACATCTGCGCCTGACCGAATTCGGTGGCCGCAAGTGGGTGACGATGGGCCAAAGCTACGGCGGCTTCCTGACCCTGACCACACTGTCCCTGTTCCCGGCCGGCGTAATCGCCAGCTTCACCACCGGCGGCATCCCGCACGTGCCGGCCGACGCCGCTGAAGTGTACGAGCATACCTTCCCGCGCATGGTGCGCAAGACGACTCAGTTCTACGAGCGCTACCCACAGGACAAGGAGCGCGTGGCCGCCATCACCGACAAGCTGCCGACTACTGCGGAAGTCGCCGAATTCGTTGGCAAACTCACCGATTCCGTACTGAATCCGATGGCTGGTACCGATGTGGAGCATCGACTTGGCGTGATCGCCGGCATGGCCGCCCACGGCTTCCCGCTGATGCCGAACGGCGACCCGCTCACCGTCGAACGCTTCCAGTGCTTGGGATCCGACTTTGGCATGAAGCCGAGCTTCGAGCGTGTCCATTGGATTCTTGACGACGCCTTCCTTGATGGCGATGGTTCCGCTTCTACCGACTCGCCGTTGTCTGACGAATTTTTGACCAAGGTGATGAACGCCACTTCGTCGCGCCCGCTGTACTGGCCGCTGCAGGAGTTCATCTACGCCAACGGTGAGATGGAACAGCCGATTCGCTGGGCCGCCCAGCGCGTGCGCGATGGCAAGCCCGAATTCGGTGCTGATGAACGCCCGCTCAACTTCACCGGCGAGGCCATGTTCCCGTGGATGTTCGAACAGGAGTCTGCGTTACGCCCGTTCAAGCCGGCCATGGACCTGCTCATGGAAGACACGCACTTCGGCGTGATCTATGACGAAGAACAGCTGGCCCGCAATGAGGTGCCGCTGCAGGCCGCCGTTTACTTCGACGACATGTATGTCGATTCCGGTATGCAGCTCGACACCTTGAGCCGCGTGGGTAAAAGCCACTACTGGACCACCAACGAATTCGAGCATGACGGTCTGCACGGCTCGCTCGTCTTCAAGCACCTCTACACCGAAGCCCTCAACCGAGGCGACCTCGAAGAACTGTTCTGACTCAAGGAAGCAAGCTCCCTCTGATGAGGGAGCTCTGTATACATGCACGAAAGGAAAACGTATGACTCAGAACCTCACCATCGGTTTTATCGGATATGGCAACATGGCCCAGGCCATCGCCCAAGGCTTCGTTGACGCGGGCGTGGTCACCGGCGGCCAGATGATTGCCTGCGCCGCCCACTACGACAAGCTTGAGAAGACCACCGCCGAACTTGGCGTGCGTCCGTTGCACAATGCGCTGGAAGTGGTGACGGCCGCTGACGTGGTCATCATCGCCATCAAGCCCTACCAGATTGCCGCCGTTGTCAAGCCGCTGGCCGACGAACTTGCCAAGCCGGGCAAGATCGTCGTCTCCATCGCCGCCGGCTGGAATCTCAAGAAGTACCAGGACCTGTTCACCACCAAAGACGGCGAATCCGTTGACTCTTCGGACATCCATATCCAGTGCACCATTCCGAACACTCCGATGGCCGTGGGCAAGGGCGTGCTCGTCACCGAATCCGTCAACACCCTGACTGACGACGAAACCGAAACCTTCGAAAGCCTGTTCGGCCCCATCAGCCTCATCGAGCGCGTGGACACCGCGCATATGAACATCGCCATGGTGGTGGCTGGCTGCGCGCCCGCCTTCACTGACATGTACATCGAGGCCTTGGGCGACGCCGGCGTGCAGTACGGTCTGCAGCGAGCCACCGCCTACCGGCTCGCCGCCAAGATGGTCGAAGGTGTCGGCGCGCTCTACATGGCCACCGAAACCCACCCCGGTGCCATGAAGGACGCCGTCTGCTCGCCCGGTGGTACCACCATCAAGGGCGTCGCCCAGCTCGAAAAGGACGGTTTCCGCGGCTCGGTCATCGACGCCGTCGACGCCATCGTCGGCTGACTGCCAATCAGAGTTCGCGTATATTCGCATATCACAGTCAAGGCCTTCGAGCCGTATGCTCGGAGGCCTTTGCATATGGTTGGTTCGCCACATGCACGTTCAATGTGTCCAGCTTCTCCCTAGACTGGAATCATGTCTCTTACTATCGGAATCGTCGGACTGCCCAACGTCGGCAAGTCCACCATGTTCAACGCACTGACCCGCAACAACGTGCTTGCCGAAAACTACCCGTTCGCCACCATCGAGCCGAACACCGGCATCGTGCCGTTGCCGGACAAGCGCCTGCCGGTACTGGCCAAGCTGGTCCACACCGAAAAGGTCGTGCCCGCCACGGTGACCTTCGTGGACATCGCCGGCATCGTCAAGGGCGCCTCCGAAGGCGAAGGCCTGGGCAACAAGTTCCTGGCCAACATCCGCGAGGCGGACGCGATCTGCGAGGTCGTGCGCGCCTTCGAGGATGACGACATCGTCCACGTCAACGGCAAGGTGGATCCGGCCGACGACATCGACACCATCAACACCGAGCTGATCCTCGCCGACCTGCAGACCATCGAAAACGCGCTGCCCAAGCTGGAGAAGGATCTGCGCGGCAAGAAGATCGAGCCGGCCTACATGGACGCAGTCAAGCAGGCAAAGACCATCCTTGAAGCTGGCGAGACGCTCGACAAGGCCGCACGCGAGGGCCGCTTCGACAAGGATTCCGTCTACGACCTGCATCTGATGACCGCCAAGCCGTTCATCTACGTGTTCAACGTGGACGACAACGAGCTGGCCAACAAGGATCTTCAGGCCAAGCTCGCCGCTTCCGTGGCCCCGGCGCCGGCCGTGTTCCTCAACGCTCAGTTCGAGGCAGACCTGACCGAGCTCGACGAGGCGGATGCCCGCGAAATGCTGGCCGACGCTGGCTTGAGCGAGTCCGGCCTCGACCAGCTGGCCCGCGTGGGCTTCGACATCCTCGGCCTGCAGACCTTCCTGACCGCAGGCGTCAAGGAAGTGCGCGCCTGGCAGATCCACAAGGGCTGGACCGCCCCGCAGGCCGCCGGCGTGATCCATACCGACTTCGAAAAGGGCTTCATCAAGGCCGACATCGTCTCCTACGACGATTTCGTGGCCGCCGACGGCTCCATGGCCAAGATCAAGGAGGAAGGCAAGCTCCGTCAGGAAGGCCGCGACTACGTCATGGCCGACGGAGATATTGTCGAGTTCCGCACGGGGCTTACGTCTGGCGGGAGGAAATAGTGGGAAACAAGAATGCAACTTCTGTGGACGATAGTCTCAAAGAATGGGATAGTGCCTCGCTCATGCCTGGGGCGCAATGGATTCGAGCTGCGTTACAGGTGAACCCATATGGCTATGTGGGGCGCAGCAGCCCGAAAGACTATTTCAATGATGAGGAATCATATAATACGGCACTTTTGGACTGCTGCGACGAACAGGGTATCGGCCTGATTGCAATCACGGACCATTGGCGAGTTGATTCGGCAGTTGGCTTAATCAATGCAGCGCAAGATAGAGGAATTGTTGCGCTTCCTGGATTTGAGGCAAATTCATCGGAAGGAATTCATATCCTTGTCATATTTGAAGATGGAACACCATTTGATGAGATCAATGCTGCAATTGGACAGTGTGGTGCCAAACCAGGGTGTGCTAATGGCGAAGTAGGTGAATCGTATGCAGTTATTATGGAGAAGATGACGCGAGCAGGAGCTCTTCCGATTCCTGCGCATGTGAATGCGAGTCCTGCAGGTCTTCTTACCACTCGGTCTGGTCAGCCTCTCGCGGCGATGATTCGACAGCCAGATTTGCATGCTATCGGGGTATCCCCTCGTCGTGAGGCAGCTCGCGATCAAAAAGCAGTTGTAGAAGGTACTGGGATTTTTGAGCGAGTGCACCCCTTGGCTGTCATTTATGCTGATGACGTCATGGGGCCTCGTCATTTGAGAACCGAGGGAGCAAGTTGCTGGTTTAAGGTAAGCTCTGTTTCCCTGGAGAGTCTCAAGCTAGCTGTTCGTACACCGGAGACTCGAGTTTCTCTCTGTGACCCCCTGTCTGTACCGCGTGCGCGCATTATGAGTGTGTCTTGGATTGGGGGTTATCTCGATGGAGTGACCGTGCCAATCTCCTCAGATCTGACTGCGCTGATCGGCGGTCGTGGTGCAGGGAAATCGACTGTGATCGAGAGCCTTCGATACGCGCTGGATCTTAGCCCTATCTCAGATCAGATGAAGAAAGATCACAAGAACATTGTTGAATCAGTTTTGAATGTCGGCACGGTCGTACGTGTCAAGGTAGAGAGTGTGTCACCAACGACGGAGAGCTTTACCATTCAGCGAGAGGTCAACCAGCAGCCCGTTGTCCTGACCTCTAGCGACCAGATAACAAACCTTGCCCCGTCAGATGTGATCGGACCCGTTGAAGTGTTCGGGCAGCATGAGCTAGCTGAATTAGCAGGCGACTCGGTGAGTATTGCCCGACTAGTTCAGCGTTTTGCTGGATCAGAAGGGGACGATCCAACTCTCATCGATTTGCGCGAGCAGCTCCGAGCCAATCGGGAAGCGCTCAAAGGGATGGAGAAGGATAAAGCGGATCTGGAGGAGGAACAGGCGCAGGCTGACAGGCTCGAAGAGCAGCTCAACCGCTATCAAGAAACGGATGTGCCTGGGAAGCTTGAGGGACATCAGCGACTCGCACTCGATGAAGCCGTGTTTAAAGAAGCCTTGAAGCGTGTGGATGCGGTGGGAGATTTGCTGGAGCAGGATCAGAGTTCCGGTTGTCTGAGTGATCTTGTAGTGCCCCTTGACAACATTGACGGCGCGCCGCAGGCCGGATATCTGTCGCGAGCGTCGGATGAGCTGTCGGTTTTGTATACGACCTTGGCAGAGCTGATGAAGACTGCCTCCGGTGCGGTCGAGTCTGCTCGAAGTAAGATCGCTGCTGCGCAGTCTGACTGGAGCAAGGCAACATCGGCTGAGAAGGAGACGTACGCAGAAGTACTCCGACAGCTCTCAGACGAGGGACTGAATCCACGTCTGTATATTTCCAAACGCAAGGAATTGATGGACATTCAGGCCGCCAAACCCCGACTGGATCAGAAGCGGAAGGAGATTAGGCGGCTCTTGGATGAGCGGACCGAACTCCTCAAGAAGCTTCGTAACCGCGAGATAGCAGTCTCTGACGGGCTCCATGATGCCATTCGATGTGCCAACGACGCGACGGGTGGGGTTGTGGTGGTGAAGTCGACGCCGATTAAGGATCGCAGCCACGTCTTTGATGTCGTCAAAAGCCACATTCGCGGGCAGCGAAAGCAGATTGAGGCAGCTATCGACAGTTCTGATTTCACTCCACTTGCACTCGCAGAAGCGATCAGAAACGGCAATGAAGCTCTCGGAGAGTTCGGAATCAAAGGGGCGCAGGCAAAAAATATGCTTGAGGCTGGTGAGGAACTGGCGCGAGAGCTGGAAGAGCTAACTGTTGGATTGGGTGTTGAGGTTCTCCTCAGAATGGATGGGCTGCAGGGCCTCCGTAGCATGGACCAACTGTCCAAGGGGCAGCGTGCGACGGCGCTTTTGCTGCTACTGCTCGGAGCATCCGATGCGCCGCTTATAATCGACCAGCCTGAGGACGACCTGGACAACAACTTCGTTT
The DNA here is from genome assembly GCF_041900695.1 of Bifidobacterium sp. 2450. Taxonomy (NCBI): domain Bacteria; kingdom Bacillati; phylum Actinomycetota; class Actinomycetes; order Bifidobacteriales; family Bifidobacteriaceae; genus Bifidobacterium; species Bifidobacterium sp. 2450. Next base: position 40,675 of record NZ_JBHEEA010000003.1, on the reverse strand, counting down.
ACCAGGGTGTTGTTCGACGGCTTCGGGATCTTAAAGGAAAGCGACAGATTGTTGTGAGTACTCACAATGCCAACGTGCCAGTCCTAGGTGATGCTGAACTTATCGTGGCTCTTGAAAGTGATGGAACGCATGGGTGTCCTGCGAAGGGCGGCGTCGGCTCCTTGGATGAACGCTCGGTGCGCTTGCTTGTGGAGAATATTCTGGAGGGTGGGTCAGTCGCGTTTAATGCTCGTCAGCATCTATATGGGTTCTGACTTGAAATCCGGCGGGTCACATCGAGAGGCTGTATTCAGTCAAGAGTCTGGAAGAGAAGCATATTCAAAGGGCTGCAAGACTCCCCGTCAGGGCCCATGGGGTCGCTCTTATTCAACGACGGACGGGTGTAGCCTGATTCAGCTGGGTACTGAACTTGGCAATCGTAAGGAAGGATTGGGATTGTATGGGGTGGATCATTCTCTTCGTTTTCTTTCTGCTCATGCAAATCGTGATTCTGTTCGTGTTCTACAGAGTTGTCCTGAAGCCTCTTCCGGCTCAGATCAACGAGCTCCTTTTCTCAGAGCATTTCAAAAGTTGCCTTGCAAAGACTGCTGAGGACACGGCCGAACTGGTGCGTGCCAAGTTGCTTGAGTTGGAGAGCGAGCGACTGGAGGCGCTCTCAAAATACGAGGCGCTTAAGGGTCGTCGTGGCCTAACGACGACCGAAAGAAATGAGCGTGAAGGATTGAAGAAGACCTGCGCCCAACTGGACCGACAAATCAAGGGCGTCCGGGAGCAGCTGGGCTCATTGTATTCGGTACCAGTTCTCGTGTATCTAAGGAAATTCGAGAGAATCAGATTCGTGGCCGCGATAAACAAATATCTCGACGCGAGAACTCAAAGCTAACACTGCAAAGCGTGCCTGGCTTAGCTGGCGTTAACGAGAGCGGACGCTGGGTGGAGTTCAAGTTCAACGTCTCCAAGTAGTTTTCCTCGGCTCCCCTCTCTGAGGGGGAGCTGTCGCTGAAAGCGACTGAGGGGAGTGTTTCGGAAAGGTCCGAGCAGTGTTGGTTGCCCGGACCTTTCTTCATGCTGCGAACCTTTATGAACCTCGTTGAGATGAGATGTTTGCGTCCACCTTTCTCAGGCTTCCGCGTTCTCGTCGGCTCCTGTGACGAGAACATTCCTCAATGATTTCGATACCTGTATTTTCAGCGGACGTTTTCCGGTCTGTACGACCAGCCCCGCGGCCAAGAGCTCTTCCACGTATTTCCTTGCGCTCTGTTTGGACAGTCCGATGTGATGGGCCACTTCGTCCAACGACATGGATTTGGACGAGTCGAACAGCTCTTCCTGAATCACGCCATAGAGCACCGAGACGGCATTGCGCGATAGGCCATGCCTCTTTTCAAGCTGTGTACAGAGTATCCGACCTTTGTCGAGCTGATCGACCTTGATACTGAGTTCGTCAATCAGCTCATCCTGGGCTTGTTGGATGAATCCGAGGATGGTGTTCACGAAGAGCGTGAGTTCGCCGCAGTTCAGCTTGTCCTCCGCCTCCATGAATGCTTTGTAGTAGGCGTTCTTGTTCTCCGCGATGGTGCGGGACAGGGATAGCACGGTGGGCATAGTCAGGTCGTGGTTCAGGTACAGGGCCAGGAGATACCGGCCGGTCCTGCCGTTGCCGTCGTAAAACGGGTGAACATACTCGAACAGGAAGTGCGACATGATGGCCGACTGCAGCCGGGGAATCTCGTCGGAGGCCGTGAGGTGGATCATGTCGGTGAGGAGTGCGCCGATGTTGCCTTCGCCTTTGACTCCGTTATGGATCGCGAGGCCGTGCGGCCCCTGTATTTCCACATCGCCTTTCCGGAACAGGTCGCCGTCCGGCTGATCGCTCTCATCGATTTCGTCGAGCACGACCTTGTCATAGATGTCGCGGATGTCGGCGATGCCCGCCGGCAACGCGGAGTCCTTGTCCGTGAGGTTCAGGTACAGCTTGGCAAATTCGCTGAACCGCGCCTTGGAGTCGTCGCCGTCCCTCCTTGCCTTGTCGGCCGCGTCCACGGCGTCCTGGGTTTCCTCGCGGGTGCTGCGCACGCCTTCCATCTCGTTGGTGGCGAACAGTTCCTCACTGATGGAATGCCGTATGTAGTCCCAGCGCATGACGCCGGGAATCTGGTTCCAGAGCCGTGATATGCGCCTTTCGGCGAGAAGTATATTGTCCGTGAGCAGGGTCGTCTCGCGTGGCGTGGCGGAGAACAGTTCGCCCAATGGCGTGATGGCCCCGGTCCTGAATGTGGAATCTGCCTCAAGCCGCTGCCGTGCGAGTGCCGCATGGTTATTGAAGGAATCGACTGACCTGTCGGCATGGAACAGCCTTGCCAAACTTCTATACTTCATATCCATGAGAGAGACTCGCTTCCCAAAGAGCATCCTTGATTGTAGAAAGTATAATATAGAGAAGGAAATGAGTCAATAAACAACTATAAAATCATGGATAATACAAAAATATAGTTGTGCGCATGACTGCGTGTGAGTGACATATGCCATATGAAACATTGCGGGAATAAGCAAAGCATTTGAGGCAGCGCTGAAAATGAGGGTCTTGAAGCTTGTGTCCCGTATTCTTTCTCCATTCCGCGATAAACATCGTGACGAGACGCAAAGAGACACGATAAACCGCCTCAGTGTTTACGAAGAGCAGCTATAGGCGGTTTCAAGTATGCAGTATTGAGATGGGTTATGCGGCGAGTTCCACGGGCGCACGCTCGTCTAGTTTGGAATAGGGGATGACGGTCACTCCGTTGGAGTCCTTCTTCGTGTCATCCCGTCCGAACATGATGTCTTTCACGACGTCCTTGTCGAATCGGTTCGGTGCCTGGCAGAACCGGGTCGGATGGTTGGCGCTACGCTGGAACAGCACCCTCTTCTGTTCTGTAACGGCATCAGTACAATGTTCGTAGAACAGTTGTTCGCGCAAGGAAATGCCGGCATATGGTGCGTCATGTTCAAAGCATAGAGATTCATTATCCGGCCTCAACGAGAATGATTTGGTTCTAGCGCAATACATGCTTTCACGACACATGCTTTCGTAATACATACGTTGGTCAGAAGATATTGCGCTAGAACTCAGCAGTCACCGCACGTGGTCCACGATGTCGTTGACCTTGGCCGTATCGATATCGCGCTCGCCGAATGCCTGCCGCTCGTAGGTCAGGTCGATGTGGTGTTCGTGTGCGTAATCGATGATACGGCGAGCCAAATCGGCAATGTCGCCGGACTTGTTGAAGGAACGGCCACGCAGCAGCACGCGTTGCATAAGAGGGCGCATCGCCTTGACCAACTTGTACCGGTCTGACTTCACCTTCACCATCCAACCGTCGGCAAAATACAGCACCACGCCTTCGCGCAGACTCGCCTTGGCGTCGCCGATTGCCTGGGCGACTTCTTCCGGCGAATGGCAGATCGCCACCGTTTCCGGCCGCACGAAGCCGCCGGCAAGAGTGAACGTTTCCTCGCGAGCGGCATCGATGGAGAACGATTCGGCATTACGAATCAGATGCAGCAAGCGCAGCCCGGATGATTCGTATCCAACGATGTGCCGGTCGGACTCGCGATCGATGACTTCAAACGCCGCCGTGACATTCCACTCATGCAACATACGCCACAATTCGGCACGTACCGCTGAATCTGAAGGAAACAGGCGCTCGATAAGCGCGGAATAATCCGTTTGCCCCGACTTCGACCAGAAGCGGAACAATCCAGGAGTTCCCGCCGCGCCCACGAGCCCGAGAAATCCGTTCTCCTTGCGCTCAACGCGCACGGGCAACGACTCTGGATGTTCTTGAGCGTGATTGACGACTTGGGTGAACGACGTCTCCTCCGTCTCGTCCACAGCAAAGAACTTCTCGAACCCGCGTTGTACCACCTGACCGTTGCCGCCGACAAAAAGCCCTCGCGCATTGATGGTGCGATCCGTCCACCGATGTTCACGAAATGCCTCTGCAGTGAAATTGCACGCATACACGTCTGTTTCGCCGCGCACCGGAATAACCCGAACGTAAGGGTCCGCGCGCATACGCTCCAACAGGTTTCCATTCGGATCGCCCGGTTCCAACGGGCGGAACATCGCGGTGTGAAAACGCTTCCAGGACGAACGAATGTAATCTTCCGGAACACGGTCAGCGGTATCACGCGCCGCATTGCGACGCAACAATTCGTCCAGAGGAACGTCAAAATCCCTCGTTTCCCACAGTGCGCCATGCCGTTGAGCGAGTAGCGCCAGTTCGGCTGCATACCGGGGATTAGCGTGTTGCGCATCCGCCACCACATCCCACCCCGCATCCAATGCGTCGGCAATCATGTGCCGTCCCATGGCAACCACCATGTCATTGAATCGCTTGCCGTGCTCGGATTGCAGTCGGTCTCGGGCCTGTGCCGAGCCGGCGATCATGAGCCGAATGTCATCGAGAGAAATCACGCAATGCGGCCACGTGTTGGCGGGGTCCTCACACCATGAGCGTGCCCACGTGGACTTGCCTGAAGCGGGCAGTCCTCGCAGAATAATGAGCTTTGCCATAGCCAAGCTCCTTTCGTTGTGCTGTGGGGCGAGACAGGTGCCAGCGATGGCATAAGGTTCTGCTCGCCCCAATATTGCTTGTATTATGATTCGGCTGCCGAAACCGAGCCGCCTGGTTCCTGCTGTGCGGCGGAGTCGAGCATATCCAGCGGTGATACGCGCGTTGAATCGGTCGCGTGTGCATGGAACCAGTCGGCAATCTGTGTTTCGCTTACCGGTTGCAGATTCCATGCGTCCAGTCCAACGTTGAGGGCTTCGTGGCTGCGCCCTCCGGAGACAGCTGGTGCGTGTGACCATACAGCAGACGATGTCCGTCGAACGGCAATGCCTGATCGCGGAAACGTACGGCATCATCCGGCCAGCCATAGGCAAGATCCTCACGGTAGGGGAAATGCGATAGATTGACGGTCTCCGTCGCCTGCGGGCGGCCAATTTCGAGACCGGTCAGCTCCGCCGTGCTGTTCGGCTCAATCGATTCGAACAGATCTCGTGCGGGTGCATCGTCCAGCCACCAGTCATCGTGATTGCCGATAACCGCGTGCAGATGCCTGCAGCGCAGCTGACGCAGGCAGCTCTTCAGATGCCGGACCGATGTTCGGTATCCGATATCGCCCAAAATCCACAGCTCGTCGTCCTCGCCGACAATCCGATTGATATTGGCCACAATTGCTTCATCGTGCGCATCGGCGTCCGCGGCCTTGCGGAAATTGAGCCGGGAGTCATCAAGCACCACGCCCTTCGCCCAATCCTCGGCGGCCTTGCGTCCTTGCGAGGAGAGGAGAACGTCATACTGTGTGTGCCCAGGGTCGAACGTGGTGAATCCGCGCAGCACGCTGACCAGCGGATGCCCGAAATGCGTGTCAGTAGTGAAATACTTCATGATCTGTTGTTCTTTCTGAATATGTGATGGTATGCAATGGGTTTTGCCGCGGTGCATTGAGTTGCGACTATGCCAAGAACGCATGCTCGTACAGGTGCGTTTATGAGGCATGGTGCGAACGAGTCGGCTCGATATCACCGGCAATGATTCAGCTATGCGCCAATGAGAGGTGTACTGATCAGATTTGTATGGCAGCGAGCAGGCTGCGCTTGTTTCCGGTTATTGGCTGGAACTGAGCAGTGCGCAAACCCTGTTTGAAAGCGCATTCGAGCATCGCCGGCAGTTTCATCTGCTGGCGCTTGGCGTGTTCGTTCACGCCGTTGCTGCTGAATGCGATGTGTTGAATCATGGTGTGCACACCATAAGGTCTTACGTCCAAATCCGTCAAATCACGAGGTGTGTGAAATGCCCGTTGTATATAAAAAAAGTCCGGTGCAACGCACGATGATAATGCGCTGCACCGGACCTACTGCAGAAATAATTGTTACAGACTGTAGATTTGCGCGCTGAACGGCCAGAGCGCGAGCTTGGCCATTTTGAACGACTGGATGCCGAACGGAATGCCGATGATGGTGATGCAGTTGAGCACGCCTGCACCCAGATAGCCGAGTGCCATCCACCAGCCGACCAGTACCACCCAGAGGATATTGACCAGCGTGGAGCCAACGCCGCCACCGTATTGCACGGTTTTGCCGAACGGCGTCAAGGTAAGACCCGCCATTTTGAACGCCTGAACTCCTAGTGGAATACCGATAATGGTGATGCACAGAAACAGTCCGATCAGTGCCCAGCTGATGGCGATTGCCAGTCCGCCCAGAATGATCCACAGAATATTGCCGATGACCCTCATCGTAAGTTCCTCACGTTTGCCGGCATGGTGCCGGATACCGAATCGAATGCTGGATTCCATTCTATTGGGCGAACGCGGGCGAAATGTGGGGAATCGGTGACGGGACCCCTGAGCATCCCCTGAATCGTCCCTGAGCCGCATGCTCAGGCGCCTACTCGGGTGAGCATTCTCACATTCGGCTGATTTCTAGCGAAAAACCCTTGTGCGGGCGGGCTGTGGACTATAGCATCACGACACATGACCACTACACCGCAGCCTTCTCAGGCATCTCAGTCCACCGCCACCAAACCCGCCACCAACCGCGAGCTGCCCCTGCCGCAGTCCGACCGCGACCCCGCCCACCTGCAGGGCCACTGGCTTCTGGCCGGCATCGGCAAGCGCGTGCTGCGCATCCTGCGCAACGTTCTGGGCAACAAGGACATCCGCGCCCGCGTGCTCAACATGAAGCACACCTTCGACAAGTACCGCAACGAACTCACCGGTATCGCGTTCGTGGTGCGCAAGCCCGAAGCGTAACGACGGTGTGCCGGCCCACGATGGCCGGATAATGGGAAAACAAGCAAAAGCGATGACGCGTACGTGAGGTACGCGCGACGAATGGGAGAACAACATGGCCGATGAGAACGAGCAGCAGACCGCATGCAAGGCAGGACGCGACAAGCAGCATTGCAAGTGCAAGCAGCGTAGGGAAACCGCCGCGGCAGCCGAAGCGGCTGCCGCCAACGGCGAACACCACTGCGCCTGCAAGCACGACGCCCACGACGCCGAAGGCCACGCCGTTTCGACCGAGCCGCATCTTGGATTCATCGAAGACTAGGCCTCGTTGATCGATATCCAGGAGGAGGCCACCGTCTCCCGTACGGTGCTGCGCGAGGATGGCCTGCGCGCCGTGCTGTTCGGCTTCGACAAGGACCAGGCACTGAGCGAGCACACCGCGACCATGCCCGTGACCATCCAGGTGCTGGAAGGCAAGCTGCGCGTCGGCGGCGAAGGCCGTGAAGTCGAGCTTACGGCCGGCGGCATCGTCTACCTGAGCGCCCGTCTGCCGCACACCGTCTATGCCGTCGAACCCGGCAAGATGCTGCTGCAGATGTTCGACAACCGCGGCTGATTCGGTGAATGACGGGCAATCACGTATGAGAAGCTGATTGCCGTTAGACCATTCATAGTGGCTTCCTTCATATGGTGTTGGTCGTATGACCGCAATATGAAGGAAGCCATTTTTTTTTAAAAAAACGACAGCAGGTGGAAGCAATGTTCGAGAATACGAGGGAAGGTTTCTGAGCGAACAATCCGGCCCGTAATCCTCGGCATTGGCGCAACCGTGGCTGGCATAACGATATCGAATGCTATGAAATCGGCCCCGGCCTCAAGTTCGATATGCCATTGGCCATGTTCTGGACCGCGGTGTCCGGCCATGAGACGCCTGCGGCCAAGGATTTGGGCGGCACGTTGCTCAACCCTAAGATCCCTTGGGAAGTGGCCGGTATCGTTCTCGTGGCGTGACGGATGGATTGCCGTGGATGATTCCAGCCGCTGGCGAAACACGACCATCCCATATTATCGACCGGCCAAACCCATGCCAGCTCCAAGCACGAGAATGGCCGCATTCATGATGATGCGTGCCCCGTTCTCGATTACGTTGGATACGTCGCTGACGACACATTCCGCCTGTTCGCTCGGGCATATCGATGATCCGCGATGCATGTGCAGCAACACGTCGAGAACAATGGGCGGGAGCCTGTAGTCGTGGCTGATTGATATGGTTCGAGCCATGTGTTCTTATCGTTGCATGCTGGCGCAAATGAATAGCGCCATGATGTTCAAGCCTGCCATCTAACGGCTGGCTCGGCCCGTTGCTGGGGCCGGCGCATGCATACGCATTGTCATCGAATGTCATGCGTAATTGATTGATATGAAATTTGTCGTGAAATAGGAATCCAGAACACTCGTATGTCTCTTACCGTTGAATCAACTGAACCAACCATGTCCGAAACGCCCGAAGTTTCCGGCAACTCCGATATAGGTGCGGACACGAAGCCATCGGCCCCAACACAGACCTTAACCCCAGCCCAGACTTCAACCCAAACCTTGTCTCCAACCCCAGCTCAAGCCTCATCCGATGCATATGCCGAGGCCGTGGCAACGGCAGAACCCGATAACACGTGGATTCGCCGTGTGGCATTGTTGCTTACTGGCCAGGCGTTCTCACTGCTGGGTTCCAGCATCGTGCAATATGCCATCTGGTGGTGGATCGTATTGCAGACGAACAGCGGCATGGGTATGCTGCTGGCCACGTTGTTTGGCGTGGTGCCGCAGTCGATCGTCTCGATTTTCGGCGGCTCCTGGGCCGACCGGCACAATCGCAAACTGCTCATTATGCTGCCGGACATGGTGATTGCCGCAGTCACCGTCGTGCTATCGCTGAGCTTCGCGATGGGGTGGGCCAGTCTCACTCTGATCTTTGTGGTGCTGTTCATTCGCTCGGCTGGCGGCGGCATCCAGACGCCAGCGGTCCAGTCGTTCATTCCAGACGTTGCGCCCTCCGGCAAACTGCTACGTGTCAATTCAATATATGGCGTGATCAATTCGGCGAATATGATTGTGGCTCCAGCGGTGGCGGCCGTGCTTATCAACATGGTGCCGCTGTGGTCGATTCTGCTGGTCGACGTAACCACGGCGATCATCGGCGTAGGTTTTGTGGCAATGATCAAGGTGCCGGAGAAACGCACACCGTCAGCGGCCGCAGGCCAGGCCTCGCTGCAACCAGCCGACGACGATAATGCCGACCGTTCGCTGATCGCTAGCATCCGCCGCGTTCTAGCCGATCTCAAGGCGGGACTCGTCTACACGTGGAACCGGCCGAACCTGCGCAACGTGGTGCTTGGAGACGCGCTGACCTGTTTCATCGCCGTCGCTCCAATGAATCTGACGCTGTTGCTTATGGCCCGAGAATACGAGGGCATTGATCTGAATCTCGGATTCATTACCCTGACCACCGCCTCGGACAAGCTCGCCGCCAACGAACTGGGACTGAGCATCGGCATGCTGCTCGGCGGCGCGTTTATGTCCACCATCGGCGCCAAATTCATCCGAAATCACATGTTCATGGTCGCGCTCGGCATCACGTTGGTGGGCGTTACTGTGGTGGGCCTCGGCACAGCCCCGAACCTGCTGGTATATCTGCTTGTCGACGTGGCGAACGGCGTCGCCTCGGCCATCTGCGTGGGCCCGATGCGCACGATTATGCAGACTGATGCCGATGAAAAAATGGTCGGCCGCGTCTTCGGCCTCGACACCACCCTGAGCACGCTCGGAATGCCGCTCGGCATGTTGATCTTCGCGCCACTGGCCGACGTGATCCCGATTTCGCTGGTGTTCATCATCGGCGGTGTGCTGACTCTGCCCATCGGCATCTATCTGTTCGGCCAGGCGCGCCACAACACCAGTGCACAGGTGACTCGGACACAAGCCTGACAGTCGCCTGACAGTCACCTTGCAGGCGCAAAGTCAACTAGCAGATTTGCGCATACAGATCGTAAGATGCGTACTTCGGCAGATCGTAGACGGTAATCGAGAATGGCGTGGATCGGCCATTGCCCGGCCAATCCACGAATGCGATATCTCCATAGATGATTGCGTTCTGTGCGTTGCGCAGTACTAGGGAAATCTTGATCTGCTGCCCATCAGATGGCTTGAATCCGTCTGATGCGACGCGGACCTCGCCATTGAACGTCGTGCCGCCGTCCCTGTTGTCTATTTTGGATGTTCCGCTGATGGGGAAGGTGACGGCTCCCTGAGCTTTGGCGACGTTGTATGTATCCGGATTGAGCACAGTAAAATCAACCGTTTCCGGGGCGGTGCCTTCGCCTGCTTGGCCGGCGTCATATACAGTCTGATTCGGGAATGCCATATTCAGCGTTTGCGCCTGCGAGAACACGATGGAACCGTCTTTGGCCCGCCCCGTAATGGTAATCTGCGGATACTGCACCTGCTGGGTCGTACTGGTGTTGCGCAGGGCGAAAGCGTAGTGGACATACCCCTGCTGGTTCGCCGACCAGCCGGATTCCACTATTTTCAGAGGATTGTCGGTGACGGTGTCTTGATTGTCTCCATCAGCGCCGTCAGTGCCGCCTACTCCGCCCGTGCCATTGGCATTGTCGGTTCCTGATCCGTTCGAGGAGTGCCCGCCATCGGCCTTATCGGTTGATTGGCTGCTGGATTGTGTCGAGGAATCGGGTGATGTTGCCGATCCGATAATGCCGATTTGGCCTGCCAACACAATGCCTCCCGCAATGGCGGCGATTATCAGTGCCGCTCCGGCAATGGACCACAGCACGATGGCGCGTTTGCTCAAGTGCAGACGCCGGAATAGTCGAGACGCCGACGTGCTGCCGTTCGTTGTGTTCGTCGATGGCGGATTTGCCGATGATGCGTTCGGTATGGGCGGATTGGACTGGGAGAACAGCGCCTGACGAAACTCTTGGACGCTCTGTGGCCGTTTGCTGGGCTCGAATGCGCACGCATAGCCGATGACGGCGCGTAGTCGAGCCGGTACTGCGGCATCATCGGCAAGTCGTTGCTCGTAGTCGCTGGCATCGGGATATACGCCGGTCAGCATGAATCCGAGCAGTCGGCCCAGCGAGAATACGTCGGAACGCGCGTCGGTTTTGGCAAAGCCATATTGCTCAGGCGAGGCGAATCCGTAGGTGCCAAGCGCCGTGGTATCCCGTGAACGGTTGCTTGCCTCTGACCGGATGCGCGCGATGCCGAAATCGATGAGATGCGCGCCATCCTGGGCCACGATGATGTTGGCCGGCGTGATGTCGCGGTGAATAACGCCGTGCTGGTGCAGTTCCTGCACGGCTTCGCAAATTTGGTCGATAAGCTGCACGGCCACATTCGGTGCAAGCCGCCCGTTTTCCTCCATAATTTGCGCAAGCGTGCTGCCCGGCACGTAATCGTAGACGATGACGAACCGGTCGGGCAGCTCGTACGTTGCCTCCACGCGCGGCAGACGATTACTCTGGCAGGCGCTGAGCGCCGCCCACACATTGCGTTGCGCTAGGGGAGAGGGAATCTTCTTGCGTACGAACGGGCCGTTGCCGTCAATGCTCACCAGTTCGGTGACGCCGGAAGGTCCGCGAGCAAGCGTGCGCTCAACATGGTACGCATCGTCGATGCTCATCGCATGCATCGCTTGCTTATCGTCCATGTCTCTCCTTGATGCCCTCTGACTTGCGTCTCACTGGTGAGTGTTGTTGGGCCGAATGTCGTCAATCGGCCGGCAGCAACGTCGCCTCTCCCATACGATACAACTCGTCGTCCGTGGCAATGCGGTCGAATCCATTGCGTATGCACCAGATGATAATCGCGTCACGTCGCTGTTTGCACCACAGTTCGGAAACGCCTGCAAGACGAAGCAGCCGTTGGGTCTCGCGTAATGTGCACTTGAGACCAAAAGCCAGCATGATGGCGTGATCTCGGCCGGGGCGGCTTTTGCCGGAGAAAATGTCATAAACCACTGTGGCGTTGAGGCCGGATGTCCGCACCACGTCGGCTCGTCTCAGGCCATGGGCTTCCATACGGTCGAACAGATAGTCGGTCAGCGTGCGTGCGCTGACAAGTCCCTCATCGAGATACTGCTCAATGCTGGCGCTGGCGAGCAGCCGATCCAACAGTTCCTCGGTCAAATGTTCTTCGGGGATGTCTGCCATTGCCCATGCTCCTTGTCGCTGTGCTGCGGGTGCTGTGCTGCGCCATCGTACGCGGTTGCTCGATTCCCAGCGTACAGGACGCCGACTTTTCGGAAACACGCCGAAGAATTCCGTTGTCAGCTGATGTATGACCCGCGCGTGTCGTCGAGAATGGTCGATGCCATCCGTGTAGGCGCGGTGGCGGAAAGGATGTTCATGCGCGGTATCAAGCATCGACAATAAAGCTAACATGCATACAAAATGCTAATTTGCGTACATAATAACAACGCCATACACTGGTTTCGATGTATCGCAGAGCAAAGCGAGCAATAAGAAGGGACGCAATGATGAGCGAACGATACCGGCTTGCCATGGCAGTCGGATTGACCGTAACGGTTGCCGGGCTTGCCTCTTCTGTGCTGGTAATGCTGCTGCTTAAGGAAAGAAGGACATCATGACAACGCCATTTGATCAACAACCTCAGCCGGTTCCACCGTCCGAAGGCACGAATGACGCACCGGAAGATCGCGCGAATGCGCCTACCGTGCCGAATACTGTACCGGCTGGCCAACCAAACGTAGCGTCTGATGGTGCTACCACTACTCCGATGACTCCGGCTACGGCATCGCAGCAGCCCGCTGGCGCGCCATTTGATCGTGTATATGCGGTCAGTCCGCAACAGCTGTTCCAAGTTATTCACGACCAGCTGACTACTGGCGCCACGTTTACCTTGGATAACGAAAACACCCAGACCGGAGCGTTTTCCTTCCACTCCTACGATGGGGTGAACTGCATGCTAACCGTAGTCCCGCAGGGTGCGGCAGGGGCCGCCGTTCGTCTGGAGGCGACCGGGAACGAAAGCGCCAAGCGCGTTGATGAGTTCCTCGCCGCTCTGGACAAGCGTATTGGTGTGGCTCCTGCACCTGCCACACATGGTGCCGGTGCTGCCGCTGGTTTTGCTGGTGCCGCTGCGCCTGCCGTGCTTGCTCCGAATGCACAAGGGGTGAAGAAGACTTCCAAGCTGGCTGTGTTCGCCATTATTTGGGGAGTGTTGTTCGTACTCGCCCAATTTGTGGATGTTTTTGGCCGATCCTGGGGCGGACTGCTGTTCGCCACGGTGATTCCGGCACTGCTCTCAGGCTTCGCCGTATACGTGACTCGCCCGAGTGGCAAGGTGCAAGGCCGAGTGCTGGCCTGGGTGGCAGTCGGTATCACCGTTGTGGGTCTGGTAATCGGTGGCGTGTTCGTAATTCGTGACGGTGCGAAGGCCAAGGCTGATCAGGCGGAATTGGAAGCATCGCTCGCCACCAAGTGCGAAGCATATTCATGGCCGGAGTCGGATATCGCGGCGCTGCTGCCGCAGCCGAAATCCACCAAGGGTGAAATTAAAAGCGAGTCTTCGGACTACTTCTCCATCGAGGTGTGCGATACCGACGCCAAGCAGTATGCCGACTACGTCAAGTCCGTGCAAGACAACGGTTTCACCGTGGACTATAACAAGTCCGCTGACATCTTCAATGCCAAGAACGCCGATGGATACAGGGTGAGCGTTTCTCGTGACACTGACGACGAGACCATCATGTCCATCACTATCCGGGTTCCGGAGAAGAAGGAAGATACGTCTACGGACGGCGACGCCGCGAAGCAGGATGATAAGAGCACTGATACGGGCACTGATTCCAGCGATGCCAACAAGCAGAGCGACCAGTCTTCGGATCAGAAGGCGCAGCAGAACACCAATGACAGTGCTGACTTCAAGTCCACGATGGACAGCTATGAGGCCTTTATCGATGAGTATGTTGCCTTCATGAACAAATATCAGAAATCCGATAACGTGGTCAGCATGGCTACCGACTATGCCAGCATGATGAAGCGTTACTCTGAGTTCTCCCAGAAGGTAGACGCCATTGACGAAAACTCCCTCAGCAGTGAGGATTTGGCCTACTACACCGAGGTCATGACTCGATGCACGCAGAAGCTCGCATCGGTGGGCCAGTGATCAGACTGGCGTATCGAGGTAACGGTTTTCCAAGAAAGGGGACGATGACGGTATATGGGCATACGCGGCAGACAGTATACGCCAATGGATGAGCCGGCCTTCAACAAGGCCATCCCCGGAACGGAGGCTCTGGCCGGGACACTGAAAGACACTTTTGGCGCATTCCGTAGTGGGCTTGGGATTACCGAACCCGTGGTTTCGGTGAATTGCGAAGGTTGTGGCGCTCCGCTTTCCGGTCATCGCAAAGAAGTCGTTCGATGCGAATACTGCGATCGCGAAACGCGGCTATAACCAACATGCCAGCATAACGGCCGGTCTTGCGATTGCATAGTCGCAAGACCGGCCATATGCATGAGATATCGAGGAAAAACAGATGGCAGTTATTAAGGCGTTCGCCGGCGCGCTCGGCGGTACATTCGCGGACCTGTGGCGTGATATCATCACCGCTGGTCCGTTCACGGAACACACCGTCGTTGTGCCGGGCATTCCCCGCGGAAGCAACAACGATCGCGGTTCGAATGAATACGGTTCCGAGGGAATAATCACCAATGGTTCGCGTATCTATGTGCCAGAGAATACTGCGGCGTTCATTTTCTCTGAAACAGGTATCGAAAACGTCATCACCGAGTCGGGCGGTTATGAATATCGCAACGGGGAACAGAGCGTGCTCGCCGGAGACGGCATCGGATCGTTCTTCAACCAGGTCGCCGATCGATTCACCTTCGGAGGCCAGCCTGGCCGCACCAAATATGTGGCCTTCGTCAACCTGCGTGAGATTCGTGGCATCAAATTCGGCACTTCTGCGCCGCTGGTGTATAACGACCGGTTCTATGGCGTCGATTTGGAAATTCGCGCACGCGGATCCATGTCGCTAAAGGTCACTGATCCAGTTCGATTCGTTCGTAACTTTGTGCCTGCCACTACCGTGTCGTATTCATTCGATGATGAAGGGCCACGTAGGCAAATTCTGTCTGAATTCGTACAGTCGTTTATTGTGGCCATCAATTCGCTGTCCAATGAATATCGTATTTCGCAATTGCCCGGCAAGGCGAATGACATCGCAGCATGCGTGCGTGGCGATCGAGCCAATGCCGGTACATGGAATGATCGTTTTGGCTTTGAAGTGTCCAGCGTGGGCATCGAGAGCATCGAGTTCACCGAGCAATCACGTCAACTCGTGCAGCAGTTCGCCTCGAATAAGATGAATGTTGCCGCATACGAGGGCGTTTCCCAACAAGCTGGCAATATGGCTGCCCAGCAGCGCATTGCGCAAGGCATTCAAGACAACGGCTTTGGCGATGGTGGCATGTTGCTTGGTATGAATATGGCGCAATCCATCAATCCTATGACCGCCGCCCCGGTTCAAGCGCCGGCACCTGCGCCGGCACCGGAAGCCGCTGCTCCCGCCTCTCACACGGCATCCATGTCTGTGGAAGAACAAGTCGAGGCGATGAAGAAATTGAAGGAATTGGTTGATATCGGCATTCTTTCCCAAGAAGAATTTGATGCAAAAAAGCACGAAATTCTCGGCCTATAAACGGCGCATTCATGCAACTCGAGACAGTTGATAATGAGGGAAACGTTGGTGCGGTATGACGGAGAGAACAATGAATGAACATATCATTGAATAAGCAGTAATTATCAGGATGGTTGGATTCACATTGACGTGGTTCCGACCATCCGCGGATCTGCGACTACAAGGGAGAGAATAATGTTGAACAACGGGGTTCGTTTCGGGAACATGAAGCGTGTCAATCGTGCGGTTTGGGCGTTGGCCGTGATTCTTGTGATGGTTCTGGGTCTTGCGCTTGCGGGATGCTCGGGGTCTTCTGACGGTGTGGACGGCAAGGAGGAATCCACAATTCGAAAATTGCCGCCATCGCCAAGAAAGGGCGTTCGCTGTCTGACGTGAAGGACGAGCTCAAGGATGCCGGTTTTTTCTCATCTGATTATGAGGTGAAAAGCGACACGGACAAAATGGTGCTCAGGGCTTCGAACTGGGTTGTTCAATCCGTGGAAGATGGAGACAAGCCTGTTATCAATGTTCGTAAAGCCAGCGATATAGCGCAGGAGGAGGCCGCTCGGCAGGCACAACAGCAACAACAAGCACAGCAGAATGTGTGCTATGCAAACTGCTCTGAAGCTCGCGCGGCTGGAGCGGCTCCGATTTATCAGGGGTAGCCCGGATACAGTAGCAAGCTCAATCGCAATCACGATGGCGTGGCCTGCGAGTAACGCTCGCGTTGTTGAGGAGGCTCAGCGCTTGTTCGGGCCGCCGTCCGGGAACATCAAGTAAGTGATGATGCCGGCGGCGGCTCCACTGGCCAATGCGCCGGTGATGACGGCAAGAGCCTGCATCGCTGTGCTGAGCGCGGGCTTGCCCGTTGCGGCAGTCTTTGAAGCCTTCAATGTGGCGGCACTGGGCTTGCGTTTCTCGGTGGCGGCGTTGTCGGCAACGTTGCCACCGTCCGTATTGACTGGGGCATTGTCGGCAACGGCCTCGCCGTCCTGCTCTTGGGCGCGCCGTTCGCGAATGCGTTGCTCAATGGGATCGTCGACCAAAGTCTTGATGATGCGTGCCAGATCGCGGTCTTCACGACGTGCGATTTCGGCGCTGAACACCGTACGTAAAGCGAGATACTGCAGTTTGGTCATCGGGCTTTTGCCGGTCTCCAAGTTAGACACCGTCTGTCGCGCGACTCCCAGCTCGTCGGCCAGTTGCTGAGTCGTCCATCCGGCTACCTTGCGAATCGGACCCAGGTTCTCCTGAAACTTATCAATCCACCATTGTTCGATTTCAGACGTCGCCATTACGCACCTCCTTCCACGCTGTCACCAGTGTACGTTACCTGTACCGAAATCAATCAAAAAACAGTGTTCATGTGAAATTCACTGCGTATTTGCGCTTTCGCCGGCTTACCGAGATTAGCCTTAGACAAGGAATAACAGAGTAGAAGCAGAAGGTATGCGCGTATTCGATTTCGACGGAACTATCTATGATGGCGAAAGCCTGTTCGACTTGTACCTGTATTCCGCCCGACACGACCCGAAAGTGTTCCGCTATATTGCCCCCGTGCTGCGGTACGCAGTCAAATACAAGCTTGGCCGGGCCACGCTTGAACAAATGGAATACGGCGTGGGTAAGATGACCGAAGGCTATCTCACGGAACTGAGTCGATCCAAACGGGTGGCGAGCGTCGAACAGCTCGTGGACGACTTCTGGGACCGATATTACGCACGTATCAAGTCTTGGTACCAGCCTGAGTCGGACGATGTGCTCCTCACCGCATCCTTCGGTCTGACGGTGGGGGAGGCCTGCCGCAGACTCGGCGTGAGGAATCTCGTGGCCAGCGAGGTGGATGTGGAGACGATGAAGGTCACGTACCTCAACTTCAACACCAACAAGACCAAACGGTTCCGCGAACTGTACGGTCCGGACGCCGTCATCGACGAGTTCTACACCGACTCCAAGTTCGATCAGCCGATGATCGACATGGCCCGGCATGCGTTCATGGTCAAGGGGAACACCATCACGCAGGTCAAGTAGGAAACAACAGAAAACAACACAACGTAACCAATAACGAAAGAGGAACACATATGAGCATGCCGCTCGATCTCTACGTAATCCGGCATGGCGAATCCGAAGCGAACGTCATCGTCCAGGCGGGCGAACAGGGCGACAATTCCCTGTACACGCAGGACAACGTCACCGTACCCGACCGCTCCTGGAGACTTACCGCCACCGGACGCAAGCAGGCCGACTGCATCGGTCGCTGGCTGGTCAGCCAGCAGCAGCTGTTCGACCGCTACATGGTCTCGCCATACGTGCGCACCCGCGAAACCGCAGCCACCATGGCCCTGCCCAAAGCCAAATGGGAGGAGAACCGTGTGCTGCGCGAACGTTCTTGGGGTGAAATCAACACCATCACCAAGGACGAATTCAAAAACAACTACGCGCGCAACTGGAACTTCAAGAACACCGATCCGCTGTACTGGCGTCCGCCGGCAGGCGAGTCGATTGCCGATGTGGCCGAGGACCGTGTGCACAACATCCTGACCTCGCTGAGCCGCAAATCCGATTCGGAATCCGTGGTCATGGTCACCCACGGCGACTTCATGCTCGCCCTGATGCTCACCATCGAGGATCTGGCCGACGAGGAATTCCTGCATCGCGCCGATTCGGACGACTGGAAGATCACCAACTGCACCTGCCTGCACTACACACGCCGCGACCCGGAAACCGGCCGCACCTCCAAGCGTGTGCGCTGGGAGCAGACCGCCCGGCCCGTGCTCGACGAGACAACCGGCCGCTGGGAGGTCAAGGTGGAGCCGTGGCGCGAATTCAAGCGCCCGTATCTCTCCAATGGCGATTTGGTGGATGTGGTGCAGGCCGTCGATCCGCACCTGCTGGAGTATTATGGCAAATAGCCTTTCCCGGAAGAGAGACTTCACAAAATCTTCGTGAGCTAGAATGGCGCGTAGTGCGGCTGGTTGTGAATGCCGTGCCCCAAGCGAGAGCGAGGAGAGTAGTAATGTCCAATATCTTCCAATGGCAATTGCATGGCGACGGCAAGACGCTGGCGCCCGGCGAGGTCGTCGAGCCCGATGAACGTCTGACTTGGGTGCGCACCGCCGGTATCGGCGCACAGCACGTCATCGCCATGTTCGGTGCCACCTTCCTGGTGCCGATTCTGACGGGCTTCGACCCGTCCACCACCCTGTTCTTCACGGCTATGTCCACCGCACTGTTCCTGCTTATCAACGGGAACGTGCTGCCGAGCTATTTGGGCTCGTCCTTCGGCTTCATTGCACCGATCACCGCGGTCACCACCGCCAACAAGGGCATTGCGGTCGCCAGCTTCGGCATCATGGTCACCGGTATTCTGCTGGCCCTGGTTGGCGTGCTCGTGCATTACGCCGGCTCCAAATGGATCGACATCATCATGCCGCCCGTGGTCAACGGCGCGATTGTGGCCATCATCGGCTTCAATCTGGCACCTTCCGTGTGGACCAACTTCCAAGCCGCGCCCGACACCGCACTGGTTACCCTGTTGGCCGTGCTGCTCGTGGCTGTGCTGTTCAAGGGTCTGCTGGGCCGCCTCAATATTTTGGTCGGCGTGGTCATCGGCTATGTATACGCCTGCAGCCGTGGCCAGGTCGACTTCTCCGCCATCGGTGACGCCGCATGGATCGGCTTCCCGAAGTTCCACCTGCCGCAGGCCGATTTTTCCATCCTTCCCATGTTCGTCCCTGTTGTGCTCGTGCTTGTGGCTGAGAACGTCGGCCATGTCAAGTCCGTGGCCCAGATGACCGGCCGCGACTACGACAACCAGATCGGCACCGCCCTCATGGCCGACGGCCTGGGCACCACGCTTGCCGGCTTCGGCGGCGGCTCCGGCACCACCACCTACGGCGAGAATATCGGCGTGATGGCCGCCACCAAGGTGTACTCCACCGCCGCCTACTGGTGCGCAGCCGCCTTCGCCCTGATCCTGAGCCTGTGCCCGAAGTTCGGCGCCGTGATCAACACGATCCCCGCCGGCGTGCTCGGCGGCGTGACCACGATGCTGTACGGCATGATCGGCATGATCGGCATCCGCATCTGGGTTGAGAACAAGGTCAACTTCGACAAGCCGCTGAATATTATGGTGGCCGCCATCACCATGATCATTGCCATCGGCCAATTCGCGTTCACTGTTGGTGGCATTTCCTTCAACGGCATTGCCATTGGCACGATCGTGATTCTTGTGGCCTACCACGGCCTGAAGGCCATTGGCAAGGCAACCGGCACTATTGCCAAAGACGATCCGGATATTTTGTAGTGTGTTTTAGGGCTACTGGGCCGTATTGTGGCTCAGCCTTTTTGCACAATGGCTCCTACCTTCACGGGTAGGGGCCATTTGCGTGTTCCATGGAGCGGTGCTCGCCTTACGTGGTGGTAGAACCCATGGGGCGGCAAACATCCCATGGGGTGGTAAAACCCTCATGGGGCGGTAGATGAAAATGGCTTTATTCTGCGGTTTCACAATTTCTTCAAACCGCCCCATGGGCAAGTTACCGCCCCATGGGGTCATAAGTAAAGAGTGGGATGACAGCGTGGTGAGCACCAAGCAAAGTAGGGGGCTTACGCTAAGCTCGGAAAGCTTGCGTAATTTGCGTAACCTTTGACATGAAAGGCCACTGTGCCCCGTAATAATTTCGATGATCGTGACGATTCCGCTGATTTCCAGATGAACGACAGCGCGGAATCCCGCCCCCTTACCTTTGGCGAACTTGGCGTACCCGGACCGCTGGTGCGCGTGCTTGCGGCAGATGACAAGAAGACCGCATTCCCCATTCAGGCCGACACCCTGCCCGATTCACTGGCCGGCCGCGACATTCTCGGCCGAGGGCGCACCGGCTCCGGCAAAACCCTCGCCTTCTCCATTCCGCTGGTCACCCGTCTTGGCTCCTATGATTCGTTCGGCGAAATCGCGATGGAGGAGTTCCGCAAGGAAATCAAGCGCCGCAAGAAGGCCAGCCTGGAAGAGCGCCGCGCCGACGACTTCCTGCCGCACCCGCGTGGCCTGGTGCTGGCCCCCACCCGCGAGCTCGCGAACCAGATCAACGACGTGCTGATGCCGCTGGCCCACACGTTCGGCATGAACACCACCACGGTGTACGGCGGCGTCAAGTACATCCACCAGATCCGCGATCTGAAGGCCGGCGCCGATATCGTGGTCGCCTGCCCGGGCCGCCTTGAGGACCTGCTGCGCCAGCAGGCGCTCACGCTCTCGTCCGTCGAAGTCGTGGTCATCGATGAGGCCGACGAAATGGCCGATATGGGCTTCCTGCCGCCGGTCAAGCGACTGCTTGAGCAGATTTCGCCCGACGCCCAGCACATGCTGTTCTCCGCCACGCTCGATCACGGCGTGGATGAAGTGGTGAACACCTTCCTGCACGATCCCAAGGTGCACGAGGTCGATTCGGCCACCGCCGAACCCGACCTGATGACCCA
This sequence comes from Bifidobacterium sp. 2450, assembly GCF_041900695.1. Taxonomy (NCBI): domain Bacteria; kingdom Bacillati; phylum Actinomycetota; class Actinomycetes; order Bifidobacteriales; family Bifidobacteriaceae; genus Bifidobacterium; species Bifidobacterium sp. 2450. The sequence goes on along the minus strand of NZ_JBHEEA010000003.1, from coordinate 19,695 downwards.
CCACGTGTTCGAGACCACGCGCGGCGACAAGCACGAACTCGTGCGTACACTCGCCTCGGGCGAAGGCCGCCGCATCCTGTTCACCCGCACCAAGTTCCAGGCCAAGAAGCTCGCCAAGAACCTGACGCAGAACGGCATTCCGGCCGCCGAGCTGCACGGCAACCTGAACCAGAACCAGCGCGATCGCAACCTCGCTGCGTTCGATTCCGGCGATGTGCGTGTCATGGTGGCCACCGACGTGGCCGCCCGTGGCATAGACGTCGGCGGCGTGGAGCTCGTGGTGCAGGTCGAACCGCCGGCCGACCCGAAGTCCTTTGTGCACCGCTCCGGTCGTACCGCCCGCGCCGGCAAGGCGGGCGACGTGGTCACCCTCGTGCTGCCCGAGCAGCGCCGCGAGACGCGCCGCTTGCTGAACCAGGCCGGCATCAAGACCAAGATGATCGAAGTGACCCACGATTCGCCCGAAGTGCTTGAGCTTGTGGGCGACCGCGCCGAGCGCGTGGATGGTTGGAGCCTCGACAAGTCGCAGCCCGTGGGCAACCCGCGCAAGGGCAAGAACAAGGGGGCCAAGAACGCGGCGGGCGACGACTCCGGCCGCGGCGGCAAGCGCAAGCACAATCGCAATCGCGACGAGCAGAACGTTGCCGAGATCGAATTCCAGCACGAGAACGCAGGCGGCGAGTTTGTTGCCGAAGACGAGCCGCAGCGCAAGCACGGCGACAAGGCCAGCAAGAAGGCCGTGAAGAAGAACCGCAACCGTGCGGAACGCCGCGCCGGCATGAGCAACCCCGAGGCCGAGCGCCGCGACTATCTGTTCGAGCATGGCGATGACCGCCGCGAGGAGCGCCGCAAGGGCGGAAAATTCGACAAGCGCGACAGGGCCGAATATGGCCGCAACGACGATTTCGGCGGCCGCAGGCACAATGCGGGCCGTGATTTCGAACGGTCCGATTCCCGCGATTTCGGGCGTTCGCGCAAGCCTCGCCGCAATGAACGCAGCCACGAGGATTACGGCTCCTCCTATGACGAGCGTTCCTATGACGGCCGCAGGCAGTCCATGCGCAACACCCGCCAGGGCGAAGGCGGCAAGCGCATCCATCGCAAGAACGAGAACCGCATCGTACGCGACGAGCGTTCCGAAGGCGCCAAGCGTCACGAACGCCGCATGATCGCCAAATACGGCAACACGGAAGGCCCGAACCGCCGCCATTCCAAGAAGAATCGCCACAATGCGCCATTCCGTATGAAGTCTGGACGCCGTTAGTCCGACAGCGCGTATGAATCAGGCCCGACGACCTTTGATGGTCGTCGGGCCTGATTGTGTTGTAGGCCGGTGTTTGCGATGCGGATGCCTGTTCGCCTGCCTAGCGGCCATGACGATTGCACTTATCGCCGCAGTCGTTGCGATCGTGGCCATGCCGAAACGGCGGTAATGGCCTGTACGCACCCTAGAATAACGGATATGACGCAATCGCAGCCCCGATCCAAACGCACGCCCACCCTTGAAATCCGCGGGAGAATCCTTGACGCGGCAAGGCAGATCGTGGAACGGGACGGTGTGGACGGTCTGACCATCCGTGCGCTGTCCGCACAGGCCGATGTGTCGCCCACCAGTATCTACCAGCACATCGGCGGCAAGCAGACGGTGTGCGATGCGCTCATCGACACATACTTCACCGATCTGCGCGAACAGCTCATCGCCATTGACGAATCCGACCCCGTGCTGCGCCTGCGCAGGGCGGGCATAATCTACCGTGAACACGCGCTGGACGCCCCCGGCATTTACGCGCTGGTCTGGATGGGGCAGGCGTCGGACTCGGCCCAGCACTGCCTGGACGCCATCACGCAGATCATTCGATACGGCCAGGCAGCATCTGTATTCCGCGGCGATGACCCCCATCTAATCGCATCCTCCATCTGGGTGTCCATACACGGGTTCATCCAATTCGAACTGCGTTCCGCACAACCCCGCACACGCGGCCGCGCGCGGGTCGACCGGTCGTACGGTTACCTGCTCGACCTGCTGATCCGAGGCATTCGGCGGTAAATGGTGAGCTCCCTCTGATGAGGGAGCTCAGTATTGATACGCTGTACTGCCATCGGCGTTGCGGATGGTGAAAGTGGGGGATTGCTCGATGTTGAGGTCCACGGTCAGGGAATGCTGGGCGTCGGCGCTCGTCGAACGATAGACGAAGTGCTTGTTTTCCAGCTTCACGGCCTCGGTACGCGCATCCAGCAGCCATGGGTTGCGGCGGCGCAGCGCGATCAGCGCCTGATGCAGCCGGTATGTCGGCTCTCCCAGCGTGGACAGTTCGGCAGGGAAGTCGGGGAACTTCGGACGTACGTCGTCATCGCCGCCGAAACGCTCCTGCTTGACGCCCACATAGCCCTGTTCGTCGCCGTAATAGATGCTTGGCACGCCGCCGACCGTCATGAGCACCGCCAATGCCAACGCCGCCTTGGCCGGGCCAATCTGCGATGCGATACGCGTCACGTCATGGTTGCCGATGAACGTCTGCGGCACGAAGGAATCCAGGAACGCGTTGTGCCGCTTCAAGTTCCAATCCAGCTCGAAGAAGTTCTCCGTCTCCAGCGCATGCTGGATCGACTTCCATAGCTCGTATTGCGTGATCGAATCCATCGTGGATTCCTCGATGATGCGCGGGTAATCGCCATGGATCACCTCACCGAAAATCCACGAATACGGGTGTGCGGCTTTGACCTGCGGCAACACGCGCGCCCAGAACGGGCTCGGCACGGCATACGCGGCGTCGAGGCGCCAGCCGGCGGCTCCGCGATCCAGCCAATGGATCATCACATGGGCCACATAGTCAACGGTCTCGTCAGCCGAATGGTCCAGCGCCACCAGATCCCCGTGCCCCTCGAACACATCCAAAGCGGGTTCGCCATTATCACCGACATGCGCGCGGACCAGACCATGCCACGGGTTGTCGGCCGGATTCAAGCGTCCGGCGGTCTCGTCAAGCGCCGCCTGAACGGCCGGATGATTGCGGCTCACGTGATTGAACACGCCATCCAGCATCACCTGCAATCCCATGTCCCGGCAGGCTGCGACAAGCTGATCGAACGTGGCATCCCCACCCAATCGCACATCGATATGCATATGGTCGAGCGTGTCGTATCCGTGCGTCGCCGACTCGAACACCGGACCCAGCAGCAGGCCGGACGCGCCTAGATCGCGCACGTACTCCAGCCAGGGAATTATCGCGTCAAGGCCGCGGCCATGGAACAGGCGCGGGCCGGCGGGCCTGATATCGGCACCGCAGAAGCCCAGCGGATACACGTGCCAGAACACCCCGTACTTCACCCAATCGGGCATTGTGCGGCTCGAATCCGTGCTTACAACCACTGTGCACCTCCTGATTGACACCGTGTCCATTTTCGCACATCGCGGTGCGAATCCCGGGTAATCGGCATGAAACGCAGTCCGTGAACATGTGGCCAAGCTCACATATTGGGACATTTTCCTGAGGCGCTACATGCCGTGGCTACGCTTCCAACCAGTGCCATAAGCAGACGAGAGATACCCCCCCAAAAAAAAGGTCGCAAGGAAGAGAACCTTTCTCGCAGAGGTTATTGAGAGGAACAGAGGGTTATTATGACCACCGCCGCAGCCCAGGCCCCGGCACCTGGCAAGTTGGAATTCAAGGACGATTACACGCCGGCCGAAGCCGAACGTGTGATTCGCAATTCGAAGGGACTGCCCGTAGGCGTGCGTCCCAAAATGGTATGGACATGGAAGAAGGCCCTGCTGTGGGCCGCCATCGCCATCGTATGTGCCTGCGGATGGGCGATTCTGGCCGTCTCGCCGTGGGCCGTGTTCTCCATCGGTATGACCATCCCGATCGCCCTGATCATGGGCTGCTACCAGCGTTTCCTGCGCCCCGGCCGTGTCATTGAGACCACGTTGCTCGGTTTCGTGCTGCTCGTCATCGGCATCATCATCGCCAACCCGTCCGTCAAGGTGCCGGATCTGACCGAACTGGCCTCCACCTCCACCGGCCCGACCTTCTCCGGCAACCCATTCCCGTTCCTGTTCATCACCATCGCCTGCGGCGCCCTCTCCGGCTTCCACGGCGCGGTGAGCTCCGGCCTGACCCCGAAGGCCGTGGAGAAGGAGAACCAGATTCGCATGATCGGCTACGGTTCGATGCTCGTCGAATCGTTCACCGCCGTCATCGCGCTGATCGCCGCGATCACCATCTCGCAGGGCGTGTACTTCTCCACCAACATGTCCGCCGCACAGATCACCGCCGCATCCGGCGTGAGCATCTCCGCCACCTCCACGCCGGGCGAACAGGCCGATGCCGCCGTCAAGGCCGTGGAGTCGATGAAGGTCTCCGACATCGAAGGCAACCAGATGCAGGTCACCTGGGATTCCGTGGACGAGAACGGCGCGGCCAAGACCCACGAAGGCGCCGCGGCGCTTGAGCAGGCCGCCGCCGACATCGGCGAGACCTCCATCGTCTCCCGCACCGGTGGCGCCACCACGTTCGCCATGGGCATGGCCAACTTCCTCAAGTCCTACCTGGGCGGCCACGACTCGATGGCCTTCTGGTACCACTTCGCCATCATGTTCGAAGCCCTGTTCATCCTGACCACCGTGGACAACGGCACCCGCGTGGCCCGCTACCAGATCGGCGAAATGCTCGGCAACGTGCGCAAGCTCAAGAAGTTCGCCGACCCGACCTGGAAGCCCGGCAACATCATCACCACGTTGATCGCCACCGCGCTGTGGGGCGGACTGCTGTGGATGGGCGTGTCCGACGCGAACGGCGGCATCAACGCGATGGTGCCTATCTTCGGCATCTCCAACCAGCTGCTCGCCGCCGCCTGCTTCGTGCTGATCACCGTGTGCGTGGCCAAGATGGGCTACTGGAAGCACCTGTGGATACCGGTGGTACCGCTCGTGTGGGACATCGCCGTGACCTTCACCGCCGACTTCCAGAAGATCTTCGGGCCGCTGAGCTACTTCACCACCGCCTCCAAGAACCAGGCGCAGATCGACTCCGGCGAGCTGGCCGGCGAGGCGCTGACCAACGCCAAGGCCGCGCTGTCCAACGCGTATCTGGACGGCGTGCTCTCCGTGTTCTTCCTGGTCATGATGGGCGTCTTCGTGGTAGTCGGCATCGTGGTCGTGGCGCGCACGTTCGCCGCTGGCAAGTACGGTGCCGAAACGACGTCCGAGGAGCCGTTCGTGGAATCCCAGTGGTTCGCGCCCTCCAGCCTGGTCGCCACCGCGCTTGAGAAGAAAGTGCAGCGCGAATACAGCGCCAAGTTGCATGAGCTTGTGCGGAACGGGCAGGCTGCAGCGTAGTGCGTCATTGGCTCCCCTTTTTTTCAAGGGGAGCCAATAATCAGCGAAAGGAGACAAAATGCTCGGCAAACTCGTTGCCGTATGGCACGGCATCGTCTGGTATCTGCGTGAGATCAGCGGCGAGGCCCGCTACGACCATTATCTTGAGCATTTCGCGGCCGAGCATCCCGGCGAAACACCGATGAGCGAGGTCGAATTCATTCGCGCCCGCGAGGAATACGACCGTCTCCACCCCAACACCAGTTGTTGCTGCTGACAGGCCGCAATAGCATAACAACACCATAAAACCCGCGCGCCATGGGAACTGCGTAGTCATTCTTCCGTTACAATCAGTGTGACGGCTTCCGCCCCCGAAGAAGAAGGTGTTGATTCCCCTTGGACGTCTCACTGGCGCATTTCCTCCAACAAGTGCTTTCCAACCCGGCTCTGACCGTCACAACGTTGCTGACGCTGGGAGTCATCTTCGTCAACGGCTGGACCGACGCACCCAACGCCATCGCCACCTGCGTGACCACGCGATGCATGCGCGTACGCTCCGCCGTCATCATGGCGGCCATCTTCAACTTCCTCGGCGTCTTCATCATGACGCAGCTCAACGCCTCCGTGGCCTCCACCATCAGCAACATGGTCGATTTCGGCGGCGACACGAACGCGGCGCTCATCGCCCTATGCGCGGCGCTGTTCTCCATCGTCGTATACAGCGTGGGCGCCTCGCTGCTCGGCATACCCACCTCCGAAAGCCACAGCCTGATCGCCGGCCTGTCCGGAGCGGCCATCGCCCTCCAAGGCGGCATCGGCGGCATCAACATGGGCGAATGGGTCAAGGTGCTCTACGGTCTGGTCGCAAGCCTCCTGTTCGGCTTCGCCGTCGGCTGGTTGGTATGCAAGGCCGTGACCCTGATTTGCGCTGGCATGGACCGCCGCCGCACCAACGGGTTCTTCACCTACGCGCAGATCGTGGGCGCGGCGGCCATGAGCTTTATGCACGGAGCGCAGGACGGCCAGAAGTTCATCGGCGTGCTGTTCCTCGGCATGGCGTTCTGCAACGGCCAACCCAGCGTGACCGGTGTGATGATTCCGGTCTGGCTCATGATTCTGTGCAGCACCATCATGGGCGTGGGCACGTCCGTCGGCGGTGAACGCATCATCAAATCCGTGGGCCAGGACATGGTGAAACTCGAGAAATACCAAGGCTTCTCGGCCGATCTGTCAAGCGCGCTGTGCCTGCTCGTCATGACCGTGCTCGGCATCCCCGTCTCCACCACGCACACCAAGACCAGCGCCATCATGGGCGTGGGCGCGGTACGCCGCCTCTCCGCCATCAACTTCGGCGTGGTGCGCGACATGATGCTCACCTGGGTGTTCACCTTCCCCGGTTGCGGTCTCATCAGCTTCGTAATGGCCAAACTGTTCATGGTCGTGTTCTAGAAAGGAATCCACCCATCATGGCGAGACAAAAAGACACGTTCTACTTCGACGGATTCCGCCGCAGCGCGGACTACGCATGCCAGGCCGCGAAGCTGCTGTCCGAGGTCATGCACGACTTCAATCCGGGCCAGCTGCGCGAACGCATGGACAGCATGCACGCGATTGAGAAGGCAGCAGACGAGGTGCGCCACGACATGATGGACGAACTGGTGACCGCGTTCATCACGCCGTTCGACCGCGAGGACATCGACGAGCTCGGCCACGTGCTCGACGACGTGACCGACAGCATCGAAGGCGTGCTCAACCGCATGTACTACGACAACGTGACCGACATGCGCGACGACGCGGTCCAGATGTCGGATATGGTGGTGCGCGCCACGGAAAGCATCTGCGAGCTGGTCAACGAACTGCCGCGATTCCGGCGTTCCAAGACGTTGCGTGAACTGGTGTTCGCCATCAACACGATCGAAACGGACGCCGACCACCTGTTCATCGAGTCGATGCGCACGCTGCACACCACCTGCACCGATCCGCTGCAGGTGTTCGCCTGGCATGACGTCTACCGTCACCTCGAACAGTGCTCCGACGACTGCGAGCGCGTGGCCAACACCATCGACAGTATCGTCATGAAAAACAGCTGAGGTTGGTTTTCCGCAACCTCCCTCTGATGAGCCGAGCCGTGAAGAAAACGCCGGAGGCGTTTTTTTAGGCGAGGGTGAGTGACAACGAGCGAATAAGAGGTCAGCTGCAAGCTGTCCTGAATCGCGTTCGAGGTGGCATCGCGAAGCGATGACGGAGGGAGAGACCTACTTGACCAAAAGCCCCTCACCGATGGGCGTTGAGCCAGAGGATGGCGAGTTGGGTGCGATTGGTCAGGCCGAGCTTGTCCAGTATCGCGCTGATGCGATTGCGGACCGTGCCTTCGCTCAGGAACAGTCTGGCGGCGATGTCGCGGTTATCGAGGCCCTCGGCGACCAGCGCGGTGATCTCACGTTCGCGCTCGCCAAGCAGCCCCTCGATGGAATCGGCGGTACCTCTGGAATCGTCGGAATCGGCAGGATCCGGAGTCCGTTCGGTGAGCTTGCCGAGCACTTCCGCGCCGAGCACCACCTGACCTGCCATCACCGCCTGCAGCGCAGGCCCGACCGCCGCCACATCCTGTTTGATGAGATAGCCCTTGGCGCCAAGCCCCATCGCCTGCGCGATATACGACTGGTCCGCAAACGTGGTCAGGAACAGTATGCGCGCGGCCGGGCCCGTGGCCAGAATCTCGCGCGCGGCATCCAAACCGCTGGTGCCGGGCATCTGAATATCGATCAGCAGCACGTCCGGTCGGCTCGCCGGCGTCTCGAAATAACGGCGCACGGCGGAGTCGCCGTCATTTGCCGTCCATAGCACCTCGGCCGTGCCGGTGGCCGTCAGAATCGTCTCCAACGACTGGCAGACGATCGGATCATCATCCACGATTGCGATTCTCATCAATCCCTCGATTCCATGGTCCAACGCTTCTTCGGCACGGATACGAACACACGCCAGCCGTCCTCATACGGCCCGCAGACCGCGGTGCCGCCAAGGGCGCGCACGCGCGATTCGATATCCGCCAAACCCATGCCGCGCATCAGCTCATCGGCCGAACCACGCATATCGGCAACGCCGTCGGCGGCGAGTCGCGAGCCGACGCGCGTGGCGCGCATCGCACGCGGACGGGCAGCGGCCGTCCAGGACTCATCGGACTCGGACTCGGCCGGCCCCGGATCCTGAATGACCAACTGCCAGAACGCGGGGAAGTCGCGCAACGTCACGCTCGCCTCGCGCGCCGCGCTGTGATGCACCACGTTCGACAACGCCTCGCGAATCACGGTCGCGAAACAGCGCGAGACCGGCGCGGGCGCCTTGGCGATATCGTTGGACAGCGCCACGGCGAAACCGGGGGAGATACCGTCGAACGACGTGACGGCATCATCGATCTGCGCGGCGAAATCAGTGCCGTCATCCTCAAGATCATGCACCGAACGGCGCACCATCGTCATCGCATCATCCAACGTCGCACCCAACGTGGCGAACCCTTGCGCAGCGACCGTATCGTTCGTCGCCTTGGCCACCGTTTTGCCGACCTGAGCCTGCATGATCGCGCGGGTCAGCAGATGGCCCACATTGTCGTGGATCTCCCGGGCGATACACGTGCGCTCGCCGAGGGTCGCCATGCGAATCGACTGGGCGCGTTCCTCATCGATGTCGGCGATGCGCGAACGAGTGGCCCGCGAGGATTCGCGCGCCCTGTCCTGCGCGTGCAGCAACGCGCGCCGCGCCTCGTCCGAGGAGGCGCGGGCCCGGCCCAGAACGAATCCAAGCAGGGCGACCAGCGTCATCACCAGCGTCTGGAGACGGTCGGGGCCACGGGCGAACCAGAGCGCGATCAGCGGCAACACCCATATCCAGCGCGCGGCGACCGAAAGCCACGGGGCCGAACGCATTGCATCGGCAGGGGAACGGTGAGAGGCCGCGGTCCGCGAGACACTGGGGGAGCGGCCGCTTGCCGCAGTCCGTGCCCCAGTTCGGGCTCCGGCCGAGGCGAGGGCCGGCAGCCGTGCAGTATCGTAGGCGATGAGCGGCATGAACGCGCACCATGAAGGCACCGCCACGGCGATGACGAGATACGCCGTACACAAGACCCAAGACCATTGCGCGGGACGCAGCCATTCCACCAATCCGGCGACGGAAACGGCCAACAGCAGGCCGGCGATGAACACGCCATCGAACCGTACCCCGACAAGCCAGGCCAAAGCCAGGCCCAACACGAGCAGCAAGCCCTTCTCGGCCAACACTCGCATGGCACCTCCCCGGCTCGACGCTCTTCCACCACCAGTATAGCGGTGTGCGGAACACGACGAACTTGACAGGCGTGCGGAATTATTCGCATGACGGTCCAAGACAACGGGTCTACACTTCCCGAATAGATGAGGCACAAGCGTCGGATGTTGTCGACACAACCGTAAAGGGATGATACCGATGATTGCGCAAAGCCACAGGGCGTCCAACTATTCGATGGACGAGATCAGCCTGATGCCGGTCGATAAGGTGTATCAGGCCATGCAGACCGACGCCGAAGGACTGTAATGACAAATGTCACGCCTGTATGGCCAAGTCGTGACATTTGCCTGTGGCGGCGTCCGGCCCCTTCTTGGGATGATGGAATCACCAAGGAAGGGAGTGGCTATGACAACCGACAACAGAGCTTCCGAACACGACTCGACAACCAACCCGGCCCTGGCCGTGCACGTCAGCCAACTGGTCAAACGCTACGGCGACATGGTGGCGCTCGACTACTTTGACCTTGACGTGAACCAGGGCGAGATTTTCGGCCTGCTTGGGCCGAACGGGTCCGGCAAAACCACCGCGATCAACTGCATCCTCGCATTGCTCACCTACGGTTCGGGCACGATTCGCGTATTCGGCCAGCCGATGACGCCGACCTCCTACGCGCTGAAGCGCCGTATCGGCATAGTGCCGCAGAACGTGGCCGTGTTCAACGAACTGACCGTCACCGAAAACATCGACTACTTCTGCTCGCTGTACGTGCCGAAGAAAACTGACCGCGCGCCGCTGGTCGAGGAGTCCATCGAATTCGTCGGACTCCAGGACTTCCGCAAGTTCCGGCCCGGCAAACTGTCCGGCGGTCTGCTGCGACGCCTGAACATCGCCTGCGGCATCGCGCACAAGCCTGACCTGATCTTCTTCGACGAACCCACGGTCGCCGTCGACCCGCAAAGCCGCAATTCCATTCTGGAAGGCATCCAGCGGCTCAACCAGGCCGGCACCACGGTGATCTACACCAGCCACTACATGGAGGAGGTCGAGCAGATCTGCGACCGCATCCTCATCATGGACCACGGCCGGCACCTGGCGCTCGGAACCGCCGACGAGCTCAAGAACATGATCGACACGGGCGAGCGCATCACCATCGAGACGCTCGATTTGGCGGATTCGGCGATGGCCGAGGTCCGTGCGCTGCCGTGCGTGATCGAAGCCACCTACGACGGCAAGGAACTCGACGTGCGATGCCGTCGCGGCGAACACAACCTGACCGACGTGCTCGACGCGGTGAAACGCTCCGGCGCCAACATCGGCCACCTGACCAGTCGCCCGCCCACCCTCAACGACGTGTTCCTCGAACTCACCGGCAAAGCACTGAGGGACTGACCATGCTCCCCTCAGTCGGCAAGCAAATAACTTGGCTCCCCTCTCCGAGGGGAGCTGTCACCAAAGGTGACTGAGGAGAGTTCCTGAGTAAGGAGACATCATGTGGACCACATTTCTGGTCGCATTGAAAGCGAACTTGCGTAACCGGTCGGCGTTGTTCTGGATGACCGTGTTCCCAATCGTGCTGGCGACCATGTTCAACGGACTGTTCGGCGGGCTGGCCGAAGCATACGAACTCAAGCCGGTGCCGATGGCCGTCATCGAAGACACCCGTTGGCAGCAGGCGGACGGTGCCCGCACCTTCGTAGACGCGCTGGCCGGGGAAACGGAATCGGCCTCAGACGACACGACCTACGCCGAAATCGACCAAAAGCTGCTGACCATCACCACAGTCGGCACCGTGAAGGAGGCCGAACAACGGCTCGCCGACGGCACTGCCAACGGCTATCTGACCGCCGACAATAACGGCCGATTGGCGATGACCGTGAGCCGGGAAACCGCCGTCACAGCCAAGGACTCCACGCAAAACAGCGGACTGGACATTAGCCTCGCGGCCCTGCGCAGCGTCATCGACCTGTACAACCGCACCGACGCCGTCACCCGGCAGACCATCGCCGACAATCCACAGGCCGCGCTCAGCCGGAACTTCTGGAACAGCGTCGGGCAGAACGTCGACATGACCCATGAGACGACACTCACGCATTTCCAGCCTGACGCGATCGCCCGATACTATTACGCGTTGCTGGCCATGTCCTGCATGATGGCCATGGGATACTCCATCAGCACAGTCGCCGCCGCACAGGCGAACCTGTCCGCGCTGGGCATACGGCGGACCATAGCACCGCTGAGCCGGGCCAAACAGCTCGTCGCGGGCTTCCTCTCCTGCTGGCTGTGCTCGTCGGTCGCCCTGTCCATCGCATTGGCCTATATCCGACTCGCCTGCGACGTCTCGCTCGGCGGACGCGAACCAGCGGCGATCCTCGCGGTCATCATCGCCTCGTTCATGACCAGCTCAGCAGGCACCCTGCTCGGTGCGGTGCCGAAGCTCTCGTACAACACGAAATACGGGCTGTCGGCCGGCATCTCCTGCACGCTGTCGCTGTTCACCGGACTGTACGGCGGGTTTGCCATGCAGATCAGCGACTGGATAGCCCGCAACGCGCCCATACTCGGCACCATCAACCCCGCACAGCAGGTGACGAACCTGTTCTACGACATCCTGTACTACGACAGCTACCGGCCGTTCATCACCACCTGCATCATTCTGCTGGCGATGAGCGTGGTATTCCTCTTGGCCGGCACCGCAATGCTGAGGAGGCAACGCTATGAACACCTGTAAAGCCACGCTGCGCGTGCTGTTCGCGCACCGGGTCTACCTGATGATCTACCTCGTATTCATAGGCATCCTGATGATGTCCATCAGCTGGGCGATGCTGACCTCCGCATCCGGCTCCATGTCCGCGGTGTTCGAATCGACCAAGACGCGCGTCGCCATCATCGACCGCGACTCCGACCGGGGTGATATCGCCACGTCGATGCGCGCCTACCTGCGCGATTCCAGCGAACTGGTGGACCTCGACGACACCAGCGAAACGCTGCAACAGGCCGTCGCCTCGAACTGGGTGGACCTGATCGTCATCATTCCCGACGGATTCGCCGACGATTATGTCGCTGCGGCGGCGGACGGCGACAATCCGCCGAACGTGGACACGGTCACCAGCTACACATCCGGCTCCGGGTCGATGGCGCGGATGAACGTCGGCGGGTTCCTCTCGCTCACCCGCACCGCACTAATTGGCGCGCAGACGACGGTCGACCAAGCGGCGCTCGCCGGCATGATGAACGCTACAGGAGGGGCCGCCGGTTTTGATGGCGCGAGTCTGGACCAAGACATGCTGGACTCGCTGCCGGAAGGGCAAGCCGACAAGCCGGATATCAAGGATCTGTCCCAGGCCGCCAAAATGGCCGCCGAATCGGCCAGCGATACAGACGTGAACCATCAGGTCGCCGTGGTCGATACGCCGACCGAGGAGTCGGCAAGCGCTGCGGATACGGCGGTCAGCGGATTCGGCGGCACCATGAAAACCGCACTGTACCCGTTGTTCCTGGCGATGGCCATCTGCGGTTCGATGATCCTGGGCGCGTTCACCACCGGCGAGGTGCGGCGGCGTCTCACCGCCTCGCCCCGACGCATGGCCCTGATGGGACTCCAGCGGTTGCTGACGTTGGGCGGATTCGCGCTCGTCGTATGCGTCGGCTATCTGGTGCTGTCAATCGGTCTGATGATGGCGGCGGGGCTCGATCCGTTGCACCTGAGCGTCGGGGGAGTGCTGATGACGTTCGGCGCGACTTGCGTGTACGCGCTGATGACCGTCGCCTGCGGATTCATGCTCAGCGAGTTCGGGCTCTCGGAAGAGGCGGCCAACGGGTTCGCCAACATCTTCGGCCTGCTCATCATGTTCACGTCGGGCGTCGCATTGCCGATTGACATGATGCCCGGCGTGATGGTGACCATAGCCAAGTTCCTGCCCGGCTGGTGGTATTGCACCGCGATCGACAACGCGCTCGGCTTCGGCACGGCGGCGGAAACCGGCATAAGCGTCGCCGGCTGGGCCGGCTCGCTGGGATTGGTCGCACTGTTCGGCGTGATGTTCATCTGCATCGGCCTGGCCGCCGGCCGCTTCCGCCGATCCCGCCCCGCCCTGGCCGCGCCTGCCACCACGCAGCTGGCCGAGTGAGAAATCAGCCTTTCAACCGATACCGCTGCACCGGGTCGTCGGCGAACTTGACTCGGGCGACCCGCCCTTCCTTCATCAGCTCGCGCATACCGGATGTGGCGGCCAGCGGCGTCAACTGCAGTTCGCGCATGATCTCCTTGACGCTCATGGCCGAATGCCGCTCCAGTACGGTCAAATCGCCTTGACCACGTCGCCCGGCGAACTGTTCGCCATCGTGCGCTGCTTGGTGATGGTCATCGTGAACGTGTTGATGTCGTTGCGCGTGGTCGCCGGCTCGATGCCGGCCTCGCGCAACGCGGCGGCGATGCGCTGGTAGCCGTCGCCGCCTTCTGGGTTCACAAACCCGCCGCCCGGATACGGCGTGGACTCCAGCAGCGTGAACAGGAACTGGTTTCGGGTGGAGACGAACGGCGCGCCCGTCACCGGATGAGGGCTCGCCAGCACGTCATGCGTCACCATGCCGTACAGGCCACCCGGATTGGTGATCTCGATGCGATCGGTGAACACGCTGATATGCACCTGCGTGCCGCGCGCATCGGGCGAATAATCACGGTGGGTGAGCGCGTTCGCAATCGCCTCGCGCAGCACGAGCGGCGGATAATCGGGCTTCTTCGCGCCAATCCAACGCATCAACGAGTCGACCGCATCGTCGATCATCACCGGAATCGAACCGACCACCGACTTCGAGGCGACCAATCGTTCGTCGCCCCGGAACACATCGTCCCGGCTCGTCCCCGGAAACACGGCTATCGAAATGCCGAGCCGCGGATAGAACTTCTGCGGATAGCGGCCCAACGCCAGCAGTCCGGCCAAGGTGGGACGCAGTATTCCGCCGACCTCCGATTCGTCGGAATCATCATGGCGCAACACCTGCAGATCCAGCAGCACGTCGATGCCGTCCCGGTCGGCGAACACGCGCGGATGCTGTTCGCGCACGCGCGCCAACAATCCGGAAACAAGCTGCGGGTCGAGGTCATCGATCGTGGCGTCGGGCACGATATCCAGATCGTATGTGGGCTGCAGATGCTCCTCGATGAGCCGGTCGACCTCATAGGAGGTCATGCGCCGGTCGCCGTCGCCGGTGCGGATGAACGAGCCGCCGTGCGGTCCGAGCGCGGTGGTGAAGCAGGGCTTGTCGCGCGGCAGCATCTCGTCGATGCGCGCGAACACCAGATTCGCGCCTTCGAACGGGCAGGTGACGATCACGGGCCGCACCACCGGCGTCATCTTCTCGCACGCCTGGCTCAGCGCCTCCTGCATGGCACGCGCGTTGAATCCCTCGACCGGCGTGAACCCGTTCTTTTCAGACAGGCCCAGGATGATCCAGCCGCCGGAGCCGTTGGAGAACGCGGACAGCGTATCGGTGATGGTCGAGGAGATCTTGCGCTTGCATTCCTTGACCTCGCACTGCTGCGTATCGTTGCCGATCAGACGCATGAGTTCGATCAGCTCAGTCATTTTGGCAGTATAGTCATCGACCATGGCGGCCTCCTTGACACCATTGTGCCCCATAATCCGCCGCCCGCTCGCCTCCAGCCCCGCCAGTTCACCCCAATTCACCCAGAATTCATGGGCCAAACCAGACGAAACGAACGTCGATGTAGGGTTCGATTCCGCGTGTTCGCTGATGAGATCGGCCGGTCGAGGCGGGCGGACTATGTTGGGTGGCGTGGACGGCCAGTCGAAAGGTATTATTCCGCTGCTCGCCGCGCGCGCTGCGCCGCGACATCGAACGCCGCATCAGCGCGCAGACCGCCATGAGCCGGCGACTGTGCGAGACGCGCGACATCGCCTTCCTTGACCTGACCCATACCGATAAGGTCGACCCGAAGCGATTCTGGGCCGTCGACGGCTTCCACCCCGGCACCTTCGGCTACGTGGTCATGGCCGACGCCATCATGCATCTGCTGTTTGACGGCGCCAAGGAATGATGAGAATACCGGGTCATGCGATGAATCGCAAATAGGTGCGGTCATCGAACGAATCGTTGCCCGGCGTAAAACCTTTGGTGGACTGATATTCGCTGATGAGTTCCGGGTCCTCGCGTTTGAGCCGTTGCAGCTCCCGTTCGGATTGCGCGAGCGATGGCCGAAGCAGGGGATAGCCGTCCGACGCAAGTACCACTTCATCGCCCGGATTGATATTCACGGTGCGAATCGGATACGTCGGATCGGTGAACCCGTCGAACACGAAATACCCGTACGGACCACGCTTGTTGGCGAACTGCGATTGCAGGCGTAGAAACGGCAGAATCATCGCGCGAGCCGGGTCTGTAGCGGCAACGGCAGGCGATTGGTGCTCGCCCTTGCTCCGCAACGCCAGCACAGTGAACGCGCGCAACTCGCCAAGCAGCTCATCGACATGTTTGACGGTCGGGATCTGCTCGCCGTTGACCATGATCTGGCAGTCGCCGAACAGTCAGGCCTCATGGCGGGCGGCGCTATACACCACTGCATTGGCCTGCAGTCGCTCCACGGGTTCATCGGTGAAAACGGCGGCGGTCATATGGTCCGTCACCGATGGCACTGATGCCGTATCCCGTTGCCTATCGGAGAGGGACAGACCGGAAATCGTCCTGGTCGACATGTCGCTGGAGGGCATGCAGGGGCCGACCGTGTGCCGGATTGTGCGCGAACATTGTTCGATGATGCCCATCGTGGCCATGACCGCCTTTTCTACGAACATGTACCGATCGATTGCGGCCAGGGCCGGCGCACAGGGCATGGTCAGCAAGAATTCGGAAGCTGATTTCGTTGAGGGCGTACACGAAGTGATATGCGGCCGAACATACGGAGGCCAACTCTTTGAATCTGCCGCCATGGTTTGTGCCCGTGTACAGGAAGAGCAACGGTCCAGCGACAGGAATCTGACACAACAGGAAATACTCGTTATGGAACTCTTGTCCTTGTTACGGGAATGCTATGCGAATGTATGCCGGCACGCTCCCCAACATGCCCGTTACCGGATAACGGTTCGTCTGAGCGTCGAAGGTATACGAATACATGCCGAGAACCACGTGGCTCAGGGCGATGCTCCGGATGAATTGCGGGGCGGCAACGGGCTGGGGCTCCATAGAAGACAGCTTCGGCAGCTTGGTGGGTCGTTGACATGTTCGTCATCGTATGGAATATGGGTCACCACGGCATGGTTACCGATTTCTCAGTAATCATGAATTACAAAACCATTGTAACCATGGTGGGCAATAATAAAAAAGGCTTTGATCTGAATCTGCAGTGTCGCCATACTTTATGCTTGATAAGAATGCTGTTGTTGACATGCTACCGGTGAAAAAATACGCTAACAGAATAAGATAAATTATTGTTTTCATTATGTTCCTTTCTGTATTCCGTTACACTAGCAAGGACGAGGAATTAAGGTATGCGCGGATTGTCGGTATTGAGCAGGGCGTTGCGATGGGCGTTGGTGGGTATGACGTTTTCGATGCTGTCCAACGCGATTTTCGAGGGGTCGGTGATTCCTTCGATTCTGATCGTCGGACTGCCGGCATGGGTGATCGCGTTCCGCAAGACGTTCAATCTGGTCATCGACTTCGCTTCTCCGGTATCCGCATGGATCGTGCAGCGGTTCGGCTCGTTCCGTTCGCTTGCGACCACGGAGGGCGTGGAAGGTGTACTGTGCCTGGCGGTCGCGCTGGTGCCCAACGGTTGGACGTATTGAAAGTGGCTGCTGCTGGCCCTGTCATGCCTGCTGCTGATGACCGGGCAGGTCATCGACGTGGCCTCCGAAGTGTTCGAGGTGGATGCGGCCGGCGACGACGATGACCTGCCCGTCAAGTACAGCGGCTACGTCGCCGTGATTGCCAGCGTGGCCGGTACGTTGCTGGGCATCGGCTCCCGGTACGGCAGCGATATGCTGACCGTGGTCTACGCATTCGGCGGTGCGGGCAGCATCGTCGGATCGTTTGTCTACATGCGGCTCTCCGCAAAACTCGGCATGCGCGCCGTGTCCACCATCGGGGCAATCGCCACGGCGATTTCCCTTGCCGCCGTACTGGTCCCCGCGTTTGCCGCGGTGTGCGTCGGATGGCTCATCAACAACCTCGGCTATGGCCTGCTGGCGCATGGCGTGATCGTATCGCGACAACTGCTGCTGAGCGGTGGTGACCTGGCCAAATTCAGCGGCCGTGCCAGGTTCGCGTATGCGATCGGCGGTGCCGTCGGCACGTGGGGCGGCTGGCTCGGCTCCGCCCACTGGCAGATACTCGCCGTTGTGGCCCTGGTACTGTGCGCCGGATTCATCCCGTTGCTCAGTGCCATGCCTGGCCCGGTACGGCACTGAGGTGACGGATGGGGCCGGCTGGCATCTCGTGCGCCGGGCGTTTTTCGGCAGATTTTGCCGTGCTGATGTACGCAGGTGTTGACGTTCGGCGAGGTTCCCAGCCACATTGCTGTGTGATTGATGCCGCTCGATAGGCATGTCAGGCCGGACACACCACGGCGATGCCGAATGGACGACGGACCTACGACCCGCATCATCGCAGCAACCGGGTTTTGCCATCCTTGACAAGCAGGGCCTGCCGGTTGGTGAGGGGCTTGAGACTGAGATCGGCACCATACCGGTCGAGAATGCGTTGTGCGGCGTGGCCCATGGCCGCTGCATGATGGTGGGGGACCACGCGGTAGTGCCCGAACTCTTGCGCACTTTGGTCTTCGCCCGTCCCTGTGGCGGTGATCAGTTCGCTGCTGGTACGGTCTCACCGAGCCTTGACATGTCGAGGTAGCGGCGCGTCGACCACTCGTCGGATGTCACGTAGCGGACCCTCGCGCAGACGAGCATCAACGCGCTGCGTCCGTCGGGGAACGAGCCGACCACGCGGGTCCTGCGCCTGATCTCGCGGTTGAGCCGTTCGATCATGTTGTTGGTGCGGATCCGACGCCTATGCTCGCGCGGGTAGTCGTCGAGCAGGTAGGTCGTGGTCTCGCCGATGCCCTCGCGCAGGCATTTGGCGGCCTCCTTGAGTTTCCTGGATTCCATGTCCCGGGCGACGGATTCGGCCTTCTCCAACGCCTTGTCGCGTGATTCCATGGAGAACACGGCCTTCAGTGCGTCGGCCGCCCAGTCGCGGTTCCCGGGGTTGACCCTGGCGAGTATGTTGCGCTCGAAATGCACCATGCACCGCTGGTAGCGGGCATCGGGCAGCAGCTCGCCCGCGGCGGCGACCAGCCCCGCGCACCGATCTCCCGTCACCAGTCTCACGCCCTTGAGGCCTCGTGCGAGCATGCCTTTGATGAATTCGCGCCAGCTTTCCGCGTCCTCCTTCATGCCCTCGGCCACCGAAAGCACCTCGCGCCGCCCGTCCATGCCGACGCCGATGGCCACCAGGATGCTCACGTTCTCCACGGACCCGCCCCAGCACCTTTTGTGCCACACGCCGTCCATGAACAGGTACGGGTAATCCTGTTCGAGGGGCCTGCCCCGCCATGCGTCGATATCCGCATAGACGCGCTTGAGCTTGTCGCTCAGGGTCTGCGAGGGCATGCGGTCGCCCCACAGGAGCCGGCTGACATCATCGACCTGGCGGGTGGAGACGCCGGCCAGGTACATGTCGATCAAGGCCTCCTCGACGCTCTCCTCACGCCGACGGTATCGTTCGATCACGGCCGACTCGAACACCGCGCCCTTGAGTTTCGGCACTTTCAGGCTCATTTTGCCGGCCTTGACGGTCAGGTCGCGCTCGTAGTGGCCGGCCCGGTACGCCTTGCGGTCCCCGCTGCGCTCGTAGCGCGCGGCGCCGGTGATCTCGTCGGCCTCGGCGTCGAGCATCGCGTTCAGGGTCTCCTCGACGCTTTTGCGGACCATCCGGTCCAGGGTGGTTTCCAACATGGCCTGGTCGACCTGTAGAATCTGCTGTGACATGGCTTCGTGCCCTCGTTTCCAATCGCGGTTTTCTAATGTCTGGCGACTGAAAATCGTACACAGGACACGGGCCATGCCCCTATCTCAAGCCCAAACCAAAGTGCGCAAAATCTC
>NZ_JBHEEA010000031.1:0-7614 GCF_041900695.1 Bifidobacterium sp. 2450 | reverse complement strand
CGGCGAATGGTGGTCCGACTCTGGAGTATGAGAGTCATGGTTTGTTGGCGTTGACGGTTCCTCATCTGCATGGTCCGCGTCCGGGGCGTCGTGCGTTCGGAATGCGTGGCGTGGTGTTGAAGTCTTTGTGGTTCCTGTTTGTTTTTGTGGTGTCCGTGGTGGTGCAGGTAGTGTTCATGGATGTGGCGAAGGCGAATGGGTCGGGTGATTGGTGGCCGTTGATGGCCGTCCCCAATGTTGGGGTGTTCGTCATTGTGTTTACGTCGATAGCGTTGTCTCCGTTCATCGTTTACGCGATTGGCAGTTTGTGGCCTCGTCTGACCGTGCCTTTCGTGATGTTCGGTTCCTTGGCGATGCTTGCGGTTGGTTCGTTTGTGGGTCAGGAGGTTGGTCGTAGGTGGTTGTGGGACCGGTATGTGGCGACGGGCTTGTTGAAGCCGGGGGATTTCGTGGATTGGTCGTCTGATCGTCTGCCTGCGCCTTTGGCACAGCCCGCGTCGGGTGGTTGGTGGGTGATTGGCTTGGTGGCCGGTGTACTGCTGGTGTCGGGTTCCCTGTTCCTGTACCGGGAGGATCGGCATCGTGGGTCGAATATTCTTCCTCGCTATATATCGTATGGTGGCGGCGTGGTTGGCTTGGTCGCGGCCATCGGCATCGCGTTGACCCGTCATGTGAGCGGTTTCGCGTTGGTGGCTGCCCCGCTGGTTGCGTTGTTCGTCGGGTTCCTGTGGTTCCCGTTGGATTTGGCTGCCGTGTATTTTTGTGTGGATAATCGTCGTGAGTCGTGTGGTGAGTGGTCGGCCGCGTTCTGGCTCACTGCCGAGGCGTTGTTCGTCATTGGCGTGTGTACGGCGCTGCCCATGGCGTGACGGTTGGTTGTGTGCTGGGATGGTAGTGCAAAGGAGGGTGAGTGGGGATGTCCATTCGGTTGGATGAGCGGCGGTATGTCGAGGAGTTGAAGTGTCTGGTTGCGGATTTCCGGATGTGGCAGGATCCGCTGGTTCCGTTGCCGGATGGCTTCGATGATGCCTTGGTGCAGCGGTCCTATCATGTGTTCGGGCAGACGAGTCCCGCCGATATCATCGCTTTGGCAGTTCGCACCCGTGATGAGGATTTGGTTGCCCAGGGCGAGGGATTTATATCTGATTCAGTCTCCATGATTGATGATGAGGATGTGTTCGGCTGGCTGTTCCGCATGATTTGGGGCAAGGAGTTGCAGCTTCGCCAGCAGATAGCCGATGCGGATGTGGAGGATCTGGACGCCACTTTTGATTTCCTGACTTCGGCATGCCGGTTGGCGGCCCATGTCCTTCTTGGCTGGGGCGAAGGGGATACCTCCAGCGCGTATATCGCGAGGTTGTTCCTCATTGAACAGTACGATGAGGCGCTCAATTGCATTCTTCCGTACTCCAATGTGTCGTTGAACGCGAACGAAACCGAATTGGTGGCATCGGATTTGCGCGATCGCGCCATAGCCGCGGCGATGCGGCGTGGCGAGACCGCCGCGATGGAGATGAAGCTGCATGAGGCGGAAGGCGGTCTCCGTCCTTCGTCTAGTGAGGGTTCTGCCGCGCCCGATGACGGGGATGAGAATGGCGTCGCGGATGATGGCCGTCCGTTCCCGCAATCCGATGTACTGTACCTGTTCGATGCGGACCACGTCATCGAGGCGTATCGCTATTTCCTCGACCATGCCGAGGCTGATGCCGATGGCGATGCGGATGGTGATGGCGAGCTTGATGATGGCAATCCCTGGCACAAGCCGGATTTCGTACAGGACAAGCTGCTGACCTTGGCGGGAGCGGGAATCGTGGAGCCGTTGGTCTCCACCGCGTTGGAGCAGAGGGATAGAGACCGGCTCGAGGCTGCGTTGAATCTGCTCGCCATATACCGGGACATCGTTTGTGATGACGGCATACTGGCGTTGCCCATCATCGCCGCGCGCACGTTGCAGGATTCGGACGGGCTGCGGCCCGATGCGGATCTCGACCAACGTATGCGGTACCTGGAGTCCTCGCGTGACCTGCGCTCGAGCATGGCGGCCATGCTGCTCGCGCGCATCCCTGATCCTTCCTGGAGCCGCAAGTTGGCGGTGGATTTGTTGAACGCCGATATGGAGTCGTATGCGCGGCACGTTCGCGAGCTAGCCGAGT
Source organism: Bifidobacterium sp. 2450 (assembly GCF_041900695.1). Lineage (NCBI taxonomy): Bacteria > Bacillati > Actinomycetota > Actinomycetes > Bifidobacteriales > Bifidobacteriaceae > Bifidobacterium > Bifidobacterium sp. 2450. The sequence goes on along the minus strand of NZ_JBHEEA010000031.1, from coordinate 5,461 downwards.
CGTGAGCATTCGCTTCGGAAGGTCTTGCAGTAGACAGCGTATTGTGCTTTAGACAACGGTTAGTTTATTGGTAAAGTTGCTTAGCCAGAGCTGCGTTACTGTGTCGCTGAGTTTTGCGTCTTCGGAAGACGTTGAGCGTGGCCGGGGCTAGACTTATGTGCTATGAGAGCGAAGACTGTTAGGGATCGGCGTACGGGGGCTCAGACGCTGACCATACATACCACGCGAGGCGAGTCGTTGGATTTTGGGCAGGCGCAATGGCTTGCTGAAGGCCATTGGTGTATGCTGCCGTTCCGGTTTGAGAGCAACGGTGCGGAAATCCTTTTCTATTACGACGTGACTCATTGCGAGGCCATGCATGGCGTGCTGAGGTCGGTAGTGCCTGGCGGCCAATATGTGGGCATGCTTGTGGCGGTATTGTCCGTTATGGAGCAGTGCGAAGGGCATCGTCTGCCGTTGTCGTATGTGCAGTGGGATCCCAAGAGCGTGTATATGTCCGCACAGGGGTATCCGCTGTTCGCGGTGGTGCCGGCTCTGGGATTGGAGCCTGACCGCGATACCGTCAGCACATTGCTGCAGACGCTGGCCGACGCACGCCGGACCCGGCTTGAGGATGCCGTTGTGCAAGGCTATCAGCGTGCGCTCGCCGAGTTCCTGGGGCGCAATTCACTGGTTAATGCAGATGCTCTGCATGATTTTATGGCGTATTTGCTGCCCGGCACTGTTCAGCCGCGTCAAGCGCAGTCAGCGCAGTCGACTCATGAAGATAATGGTTCGGAGACGCAATTTGGGGCGACCGTGGTATCTGATGGCACCATGGTCGGTGCCACGCGATTTGGCGCCACAGTATTGAGCTCCAAGCCTAAACTTCAGACGACGCCGCAACAGTCTGCGGCGCCGGTGACTGCTGCGGCGACGTCGGCATCAGCCACGCCGTCAGCGCACGTAGCGACGGTGACTTCCACAACGAGGGGAGCGCACGCGGCACCGGTGGGTCTCGCAACGAGGGGAGCACACGCGGCACAGTCGGCTTCCGCAACGTCGGCACAGTCGGCTCCTACAACACCGGCACAGCCGACTCCCGTAACACTGGCCGCGCCCGTCGTACAGCCGGCTCCTGCAATGCCGCCCCGCAAGCAGGAAGCGCAGCTTGCCCGCGAGAACCCCGTTCGCGAACAATATATCAGCGAAAATCCCGCCCTTGATAATAGGGGAGCGACACCAGATGTGTTGACTAACGCGGTCTCGGGTGTCACCGCTACTGCCGCCGCGGTCGCGGGTGGCGCGACAACTGCTGCCGTGGGCGAGACCAACGCTGCAACAGCCGCTCACGGCGCGAATACGGTCAACAACATCGATGCCGTTCGGGTTCCCATCACTAGCAGTATCGCTCGCCCCATCATTCCCGTCAGTGCCGTTAACAGCGCGCTGCACGCCGACGAGAACGACAGCGAAGGCGAGACGATGCTGCGCCTCTACACGGACAAGTCCAGAGGCTTTACCGTCACACGATTGCGCGACGGTAAAGCAATAACAGTGCACGCCACACGAGCCACCATCGGGCGATCGAAAACCGCGGACATTCACATGGGCGGCAATACCAACGTCAGCCGTATCCATGCGGTGATTGACATGCTGGATGACGGACGTTTTTGCATCACCGACAATCATTCGGCCAACGGCACCGCGGTAGGTGGCCGCGAACTGGCAAGCGGCGGTTGCGAATATGTGGCATCTGGCGGCGATTTCACGCTGGCCGACGACACATTCGTGATCTCTCCTACAATAGAAGGCAGAGAAGAACCGAAGCGATGACGCTGATAGCGGGGGAGAAGAACCATGAAACGATGTGCACAATGCGGCAATGCAGTTCCTGACAATATGATGTTCTGCACGCGGTGCGGAGCCCCGGTGCCAGAGGATGCCACGGTAGTGGCATCGCGCGGGATTCCGCAGCCGGGTGCTAGTGTGCCGCAGCCAAACATGCCGCAACCGGGCGCACCTCGGCCGAATACTCCTCAGGCGAATATCCCACAGCCCGGCATTGTGAGGCCAAACGGCTCGACGCAGAACGGTTCGATCCCGGGTATTCCGGCACTTGGCAGTCCGATTCCGAGCGGCCAGACGCCCGGAACGTATGCTGGCTCTGCTGGTGCCGTTCCCCAGGCGGGAACTCCGGCCCCGAACAATGGCATGCCAGCCGGTGCCGTCCCTTCAGTGGGAGCTCCGGTACAGAGTAATGGCAATGTCGTCGGCAATACTCAGGGCAATACTTCGAACGGTGACGGCAACAACGGCAAGAAGCCTCGTAAAATACTGCCGATTATCATAGCGATTATCGTGGTGATAGCGCTGGTAGCCGGCGGCGTTACGGGCTTTATTTTCTGGCGCAATGCGCAGCAGAAGGCCGAAACCAAGTCTGCGACCACGTCCGCCACCAAGTCGAAGCCCAAGGCGAAAGTCAAGACCAAGGAGAAAACCAAACCCGAGCCCGCCAAGCCGGCGGTCACCGAAGTGACGATGACCGATTTCTCATGCGACGGCAACTCCGCACGTGACTGGAAGTGGACTGGCGGCGCGATGGTCTCGAACGTCATCCACTGCTGGGATGGAGATTCCTCGGTCGATTCGGATTCGTCATCCAGATCCTCAAGTGATTCCCTGGACGGCAGCGGCGAGTATGCCTTCGGCATTTGGACGCCGTCATTGGACGAATCGAAGGAAATCCACGTATCCATGCTCGAATCGGGGGAGAAGGAGTACTCCGAGCCGCAAGTCGCCGCCACATACGGCGATAATCCAGCCGTATTCGTGTTCTACGCGGTGAAGACCAAGGCGGTGGACACCACGCCGGAAAGCGTGCATCTGTTCGCTCACGAAGTCGATCTTGAAACCGGCGAATTGTCCGACCGCATCGATTTGCGGACCGAGGAAGACAATCTCATCGATTATGAGCAGGGGTACGAATATTCGCTGCTTGCTGAATCCCGCAATATGGTGGCCATCAAAAAGACCTGGCATAGTGATGAGAAATACACCGCCAACAAGAGTGAACAGTCGGCTACCATCAACCATACGCAGGTGATGGGTGTGACTCACGACAGCGATGCTGCCAAGGTATTGCAGACCTTCCAGGACAAAATCGTAATCACCGCTGATTCTGACGGATACCAGTATACGAAACAGGTCGAGGCTTCTGCGAGCGGCGTGAGTCTGTACGACGCATATCTGGTGAAGGACAATTCCTACCACCTGTATTCGGTCGAAGACAATAAGGAAATCACCAGTTTCCCGCTGAACTACTGTAATCCAAACTATTCAAGCTGTGATTTGAGCCGAATGCGGTATCTCGGCAAGAATATATATGTGACCGGTAATACCTATGACTATAGTCATGTCATCGATAGCACGACCGGCAAACAGCAATCGTTGAAAGACGTGCTGGGACTAAGCAAGGATGAAGACGTCAGAGCCGTTGACCAATTCTCCGACGGCACCCTCTACGTGCAGACGGATGGTAACGGCAACGAAAGCAAACGCGTGTTCCTGCTGTCGTCCGATCTGAAGCCCACGGAAGTGTTGGATGGGCCGCAGTGGGGTCGTCTGTTGCTGACCGACGGCAGTTTCAAGGACATCAACTATCTGACCAAGACCATATACGTGAAGACCACGGATGAGCAGATCATCGTTGATGCGCAAGGCAAGTCCGTGGGCAAGTACACGCAATTGCCGTTGAACGATGATTCCATGGTATGCGACCATTCCGTTATGGAATGGATGGCGTGGAGTCCGGAATCCAGCGGAGACATGATTGTGACCATCGGTCAGGCCCCGGGCGACCCCGCGCCGGATCTGAGCAACAGTTCGTCGCAAAGCGAGAGTGATTCGGATTCGTCGGACTCGGAGTCGGACTCTACGGACTCATCGGACTCGTCAAGTTCGTCGAGCTCATCCAGCGATAACAAGTCAGACTCGAACAAGTAACTACTGCGTTCAGCGGTCAGTGACCGCCCAGCCCGGTATGGGCATAGCCGAGCAACCGTCACTGACCGCCCGCTAACGGCAACAATAAACCGCAGGTACCGTACGGGTACAAGTTGTTCTCACAGGTAGTGCCCGAACTCTTGCGCACTTTGGTCTTCGCCCGTCCCTGTGGCGGTGATCAGTTCGCTGCTGGTACGGTCTCACCGAGCCTTGACATGTCGAGGTAGCGGCGCGTCGACCACTCGTCGGATGTCACGTAGCGGACCCTCGCGCAGACGAGCATCAACGCGCTGCGTCCGTCGGGGAACGAGCCGACCACGCGGGTCCTGCGCCTGATCTCGCGGTTGAGCCGTTCGATCATGTTGTTGGTGCGGATCCGACGCCTATGCTCGCGCGGGTAGTCGTCGAGCAGGTAGGTCGTGGTCTCGCCGATGCCCTCGCGCAGGCATTTGGCGGCCTCCTTGAGTTTCCTGGATTCCATGTCCCGGGCGACGGATTCGGCCTTCTCCAACGCCTTGTCGCGTGATTCCATGGAGAACACGGCCTTCAGTGCGTCGGCCGCCCAGTCGCGGTTCCCGGGGTTGACCCTGGCGAGTATGTTGCGCTCGAAATGCACCATGCACCGCTGGTAGCGGGCATCGGGCAGCAGCTCGCCCGCGGCGGCGACCAGCCCCGCGCACCGATCTCCCGTCACCAGTCTCACGCCCTTGAGGCCTCGTGCGAGCATGCCTTTGATGAATTCGCGCCAGCTTTCCGCGTCCTCCTTCATGCCCTCGGCCACCGAAAGCACCTCGCGCCGCCCGTCCATGCCGACGCCGATGGCCACCAGGATGCTCACGTTCTCCACGGACCCGCCCCAGCACCTTTTGTGCCACACGCCGTCCATGAACAGGTACGGGTAATCCTGTTCGAGGGGCCTGCCCCGCCATGCGTCGATATCCGCATAGACGCGCTTGAGCTTGTCGCTCAGGGTCTGCGAGGGCATGCGGTCGCCCCACAGGAGCCGGCTGACATCATCGACCTGGCGGGTGGAGACGCCGGCCAGGTACATGTCGATCAAGGCCTCCTCGACGCTCTCCTCACGCCGACGGTATCGTTCGATCACGGCCGACTCGAACACCGCGCCCTTGAGTTTCGGCACTTTCAGGCTCATTTTGCCGGCCTTGACGGTCAGGTCGCGCTCGTAGTGGCCGGCCCGGTACGCCTTGCGGTCCCCGCTGCGCTCGTAGCGCGCGGCGCCGGTGATCTCGTCGGCCTCGGCGTCGAGCATCGCGTTCAGGGTCTCCTCGACGCTTTTGCGGACCATCCGGTCCAGGGTGGTTTCCAACATGGCCTGGTCGACCTGTAGAATCTGCTGTGACATGGCTTCGTGCCCTCGTTTCCAATCGCGGTTTTCTAATGTCTGGCGACTGAAAATCGTACACAGGACACGGGCCATGCCCCTATCTCAAGCCCAAACCAAAGTGCGCAAAATCTC
>NZ_JBHEEA010000030.1:0-8123 GCF_041900695.1 Bifidobacterium sp. 2450 | reverse complement strand
GGTAGTGCCCGAACTCTTGCGCACTTTGGTCTTCGCCCGTCCCTGTGGCGGTGATCAGTTCGCTGCTGGTACGGTCTCACCGAGCCTTGACATGTCGAGGTAGCGGCGCGTCGACCACTCGTCGGATGTCACGTAGCGGACCCTCGCGCAGACGAGCATCAACGCGCTGCGTCCGTCGGGGAACGAGCCGACCACGCGGGTCCTGCGCCTGATCTCGCGGTTGAGCCGTTCGATCATGTTGTTGGTGCGGATCCGACGCCTATGCTCGCGCGGGTAGTCGTCGAGCAGGTAGGTCGTGGTCTCGCCGATGCCCTCGCGCAGGCATTTGGCGGCCTCCTTGAGTTTCCTGGATTCCATGTCCCGGGCGACGGATTCGGCCTTCTCCAACGCCTTGTCGCGTGATTCCATGGAGAACACGGCCTTCAGTGCGTCGGCCGCCCAGTCGCGGTTCCCGGGGTTGACCCTGGCGAGTATGTTGCGCTCGAAATGCACCATGCACCGCTGGTAGCGGGCATCGGGCAGCAGCTCGCCCGCGGCGGCGACCAGCCCCGCGCACCGATCTCCCGTCACCAGTCTCACGCCCTTGAGGCCTCGTGCGAGCATGCCTTTGATGAATTCGCGCCAGCTTTCCGCGTCCTCCTTCATGCCCTCGGCCACCGAAAGCACCTCGCGCCGCCCGTCCATGCCGACGCCGATGGCCACCAGGATGCTCACGTTCTCCACGGACCCGCCCCAGCACCTTTTGTGCCACACGCCGTCCATGAACAGGTACGGGTAATCCTGTTCGAGGGGCCTGCCCCGCCATGCGTCGATATCCGCATAGACGCGCTTGAGCTTGTCGCTCAGGGTCTGCGAGGGCATGCGGTCGCCCCACAGGAGCCGGCTGACATCATCGACCTGGCGGGTGGAGACGCCGGCCAGGTACATGTCGATCAAGGCCTCCTCGACGCTCTCCTCACGCCGACGGTATCGTTCGATCACGGCCGACTCGAACACCGCGCCCTTGAGTTTCGGCACTTTCAGGCTCATTTTGCCGGCCTTGACGGTCAGGTCGCGCTCGTAGTGGCCGGCCCGGTACGCCTTGCGGTCCCCGCTGCGCTCGTAGCGCGCGGCGCCGGTGATCTCGTCGGCCTCGGCGTCGAGCATCGCGTTCAGGGTCTCCTCGACGCTTTTGCGGACCATCCGGTCCAGGGTGGTTTCCAACATGGCCTGGTCGACCTGTAGAATCTGCTGTGACATGGCTTCGTGCCCTCGTTTCCAATCGCGGTTTTCTAATGTCTGGCGACTGAAAATCGTACACAGGACACGGGCCATGCCCCTATCTCAAGCCCAAACCAAAGTGCGCAAAATCTCAGGCGTTATCTGAAACCTTAGCTCGGAACTCTGAAACTATTACTTTGTACTCTGAAACTATTTATAGGAATCCTGAAACTTTAGCTCGGAGCATCATATTATTTATTATCGAAGAAGAAAGCTTATCTCAAATAACACTCACAAGATGACATACAAAAAATGGCTCTAACATATAGCTAGAGCCATCTTCCAATAAACAATGCTAGTTACTTAAAACAAGCAGTGCCTACTTATTGTTTTCTTCCATCATTTTCTTCTTACGAAGAATTGCAAGTCCCGCAATCGAGAAGCCTAGCGCTGCGATCAAAGCTGCAAATGATGCCGATTCGCCTGTCTTAGAAAGCATACCAATACGCTTTTCAGACTGCGGCTTCAATTCCGACGTAGACGGATTTGGAGTTGGATTCGGTGTCGGCACAGAATCTTTCGTGTAAATGGCATACACAGTCATATCGCCATTAACTACGCTTGCTCCCGTAAACGTCTCGCCCTTGCCATCTTCCTTCGTGTTCCACTCCTTGAAGGCATAACCACCGGCCTTCGTTGGGTTAGCAGGCATGGACTGATCAGTCAACGCATCCGTATCAATAGCCTTACCGGTTTCTACCTTCACCGCTGCATGCGTATTATCGCCGTTCTTGAAAGTAACCGTGTTTTGAGCAGGCTTCTTCACTTGGAACGAATAAGAGATTTGTTTAGGCTTATTTTCTTCACCATTATTATCAAGCCCACTCGCGTCTTGTTCAGCTGCAAAGAAGAAATAATTGCGATTAGCACAGTTATCCTCTCTTGCAGTTGTTGCTTTCACAAAATTCTCTGTAAGAGAATTGGCAAAATCATAGAAACCAGATACCGTTCCACGAATCCTATATTGCTCACCTTCAGTAGCTGCCTTCTTCACAGATAAACCAGTTACTGAAATCACGATATTGCTTGTATCTACATTCTTAACTTCGCTAATGATGTCTTGCCATTTCTGAGTTGTTCCAGGATTATCTTTTTTTAATGTAACAATGAGTGTTTTACCATCATTTGTTTTTGTTACACTTGGAGAAAATCCCTTAATTCCGCTAATTGTAGCAGATGCATCATTAGCTACTTCTACACCATCTGGAATGTCTAATGTGAAAGCAAATCCTGCATCAACCTTACCGTAACTATTGTGGAATTTATCAATTTCAACGTCATTCATGCCACCAAGTCTTGTATAGACTAGCGTCCAACCATTGAGATAACGCTTAAACCATGGGATATTAACTGAAAAATCAAGATTCAGTTTATCCCCAGGCTGTAGTTCACCAACCGCTTTGGAATCCGTTACATCCTTGAGCCTTAGATCACCGTATACTTTAAGTTTATCAACTGGATTTTTAATTTCATCTTGAGTTAATAAATCATTTTCCTCAAAGCCAAATGGATTGACACGATTTTCGATAGGTTTTGTAGGATGTTGTCCTGGTTTTGTATCTCCTTCTGCCGTATCGTGCCCTGCGAGATAACCATATCTTTCTTCAAATCCATTTCCAGGTAAGAACCAATACGTATTAAAACTATTTACTATCCCTGCATTCGGAGTACTTGTCATACCATCCAAAGAGTTAAATGGAAAATCCGCAATCGCTGTTTTGCTTGGAGAGGTTAAATACTTAGGGAATACTCCATAATAAGTTTTTCCATCAAAGCCATCGGTTATCTCCTTCTTTTCCACATCAACCCAATACGTATTCTTTAGCGCACTATCAGTCAAATATTCAGGCGTAGCAGCCGACAAATCCTTTATCAAATACGGAAGAGGCTCACTGCCTTCAGCAAATGCGGACGGTACAAATACCGTTGATGCAATCAATGTGGCTGATACTATCGTTATAGCTATATTCTTTAGTGATTTCACGTCAAGCCTCCTACGGTCTCTTGATTTCAAGTGACTTTAACGGGGATGTAATGTTAACGATTGGATCATTAACCGGGTGATTTCCAAATTTATATAATTGGCAAATTCCCGAACCGGTTATAGTCCCAAGTAATTCTTCTTTACCTTCTACGGTATATGGGATATTTACGTTAATTTCATGTCCTGTTTGATTACGTTCACTTTCTACAAGCTTAAAGAATTCTTTATAGTCATTCCAATTTCCTAATTGAATAGTGATAACAACTGAATTATCCTTTTCTACATATTTTGCTGTAATAGCACTGATAGCAGATGAATTTTCGGTAGCTGTAATTGCTTTTGCGTCAATCTTGAAATTAGAAGGGAATTGTACCGTATATTGAGCAATGGGGAAATTTTCACCTTCACTAGACATGATTATATTTTCAAATTTCCGAGGTCCAAAACCTTTCCCTTTTATATCCTTCTCATATACTTTGTAAGCTCCTTCAAAAAGATCAGCAGCTTCCACGCGTGCACTTATAGCACCTGAATAAAAACCTGTCTGACCTTCAATTGGAGTTACGGGAGTTGCAGTTACGGTTTTACTTACATCTACAGTTCCAGTAACTTTCTTTGAGAAAAGTGAACCACTTACACTTAACTGACTATTAACCTTATATTCGAGCTGGTTCTCAGCCGCAAATGCCTGAGTAGTTCCAGTCATTACGCCAAATGCTACCAATGTAGCCATCAATAGGCCCATTGTCTTTTTTACTATTGTTTTCATCTTATACATCTCCTTATCAATTTATTGATGTTCCTTTATTGTTTTGAAAAATCGCATAAAAATAGGCAGAAACACATACCTACCCATCAGGTATATATTTCTGCCGGTTAAAAAATTCTACGTGAAAAGAGACAGAGTTATGCTGTCTGTCTGTCTGTCTGTCATGGATTTTGTCAGTCTTTTCATGGCTTGTCAACCCTTTATACGTAACTTTTAATACGCTGATTATACAAGATAAATTCTATATTGACTAGTTCGTTGTTTACCCGTCTATTTTCATTACGTTCCCATCAAGGAAGGTAAACTCAACCTTTCCATCTTTATGCACGCATAGATAGTCAACCATGCTAAGCCAGACGTTTTCATCGAACGCTGTTAACAAGTCCTGTTTTTTCAAGTCCTCGATAAAATATTCAACCTCATCACGCCTCGCTTGCTTTTCAACAATACTAGCTTTGACTTCCTTAAGCCTTGAGCTCATATTACACTCACAAGATGACATACAAAAAAGAGGCTTCTGCTGTTTTCGTGGGTTAGATTGCGGGTTGTGGCAGTCGTATGTCGGGTCCGCCGCATCGGAGCATGACCAGCGCGATGAGGTTGGTGACGTGGTGGAATCCGTAGGCCATGCGGATGGTGGCCTTGATCTGTGTTTTGTCAAGTTGGAGTAGGCCGTTTCGGCGTTTCTTTTAGTCCATGTGAGCGGCGGGTTTCAGGCCGTTTCGGCGTTGGCCGGTCCTGCTGGTTGTTGGTTATTGCATTGGTTATTGCATGAGGGCGTGGGTCTTGCGCCAGGATTCGCCCTCGAAGCGGATCATCCGTCCGTGGTGGACGGTGCGGTCGATGATCGCGGCGGCCATGTTGGGGTCGCCGAAGATCCTGCCCCATCCGCTGAACTCGATGTTGGTGGTGTAGATGATGCTCTGGGTCTCGTACGCGTTGGTGACGACCTGGAACAGGAGCCTGCTGCCGTCCTCGTCGATGGGCACGTAGCCGAGTTCGTCGATGACGAGCAGCGGGGTCCTGCCGATCGCGGCGAGTTCCCGGTCGAGCCGGTTGTCCGATTGGGCCCTGAGGAGCCGCATGACCAGGCCCGCGGCGGTGAAGTAGCGTGCGGGTATGCCCTTGCGGCATGCGTTCCTGCCGAGCGCGATGGCGAGGTGGGTCTTGCCGGTGCCGGGAGGGCCGAACAGGACGAGGTCGTCGTGGCCGGCGATGAAGTCGAGGGTCGTGATCCGCCCGCGCCCGTAGTCGACGGGGAAGCGGATCGGGGTCCAGTCGTAGCCGCCGAGCCCCTTGTCGGCGGGGAATCCGGCGGCCTTGAGCAGGCGTGAGCGTTTGGAGCGTTCCCTGGATTCGATCTCGGCGTTCATCCACGATTCCATGAATTCCATCTGGCTGGGGGTCGCGTCCGCGAGCTGGTCGGCGAGGACCTGGCGGGTCAGAGGCAGCCGTCTGGCCAGGGTCATGATCGTTGCGATTCTTTCGCCGGTGGACGCGCGCCTGCGTTTCATGTCGGGCATGACGACCGGCGGACGGTGGGTTCCCATGGTCAGGCCTCCTTCCTTTCCCATGGCTGTCGGGGTTTCATGAACACGTCGTATCCGGTCAGGTCGGGTGCCGACTGCTCGTACGGCTTCTCGCCGGCGGCGATGCGCCGGGCCATGGTGGTCACACTGGCCTCGTCGATCGCGTGCCCCTGTTCGACCAGGTGCTCTCCGGCCCGGACGGCGGCCTCGAAGCCGGACGCGGCGCTGGCCTTGGCGATGACGCGGAACGTGGTCCTGCGTGTCTTGGCGTCCATGCGGTCGATGGCGATCCTGAGTTTGTCGGGGAAATCGTCACGGATGGTGGAATCGGTCCATGCGTGGGTCTTGCGGCTCAACGCGGGCAGGAGCGTGGCGGGGTTGCGCACCGTGGCCGGCGAATCCCCGTACACGCGCGGCAGTCTGGCACAGGTGCGTCCGTCCTGGGTGCGGATCGTCACGTCGAACGCGCGCAGACCCACGTCGAGAGTCCAGCCGCGCCACGAGGGGCCGGCGAGGTAGTAGTTGCCGTCGATCTGCACACGCCCGTCCTTGTCGGCCTTCCCCACCTCCCAACGGATCGCGTCGTACGGCTTGGCGGGAAGCGGCTGCATATCCATCTTCTCACCGGCGAACAGGCCGCCGATCGGCGCGCCCTTGCGGTAATGCGTCTCCTTGGCCATCGCGTCGCAACGCTCCAGCATGTACCGGGTCAGTTGGCCGTGGGACTCTGCGTCGGGCATGGGCACCATGATGTTGCGGCGCAGGAACCCGACCGCGTTCTCCACGCTGCCCTTCTCATTGCCCGAGTTCGGGTTGCAGAACCTGGTCTCCAGCCGGTAATGCTCCACGAACAGTTCGAACACGTGCACGACGGTGACCTTGTCCCACGCGATCCGATGGCCGGCGCCGGTGGCGTTGTCAAGCACCAGCGTCAGGGGGACCGCGCCTATGTGCTCGAACACCGTGCGCAGCCCCGCGCACACGCATTCGGCGTTCTCCCCGGGCAGGGCCACGCAGTAGCGCATGTTCGAATACGGGAACGTGACGACCAGGCAATGCACGTCGACCCGGTCCCCGCCGACCACGGCCTGCGCCATGCCGAAATCGACCTGCGCCTCGCCCGGATGCCACTTGAGCTCCAGATACCCGTCCGACGGGAGGCGATGCTCCTCGCGCCACCGTTTCACGTACCGCCGCACCGGCGAATACGAGCCCTCGTAGCCCTTCTCCGACACGAGTCTGTCGTACACGCGCTTGGCGGTGTGCCGCTGCTTGCGGGGCATGAACCGGTCCGCCTGCAGCCACCCGTCCACCGTCGCCCTGAACGGATCGAGCTTCGACGGCCGCGATACGGAGCGCTCCGGTCCGGGAGAGCAATCCTCCCTCCCGGCGTACTTCGCGACCGTGTCGCGGGCCACGCCCACCTCTTTCGCGATGCTCCTCCATGACATGCCATGCGCGTCAAGCACCCTGATACGTTGTTGTACGGACACCGGTACCGTCATTCCTTTCCTTTCCCGAGAAAACCGAACGGTTTGACTTTCAACTCGGGAAACTAGTCCAGGCAGGACGGGCCGGTGTTCGTTTCTCACCACACGCTGAAGTGGACCAGAACCTGCCGCTCACATGGAAGACATCCACACGCTCACACGGCCCACTTTCTATTGAACAGACACATCCTGACCTTGTCGAGCGCGTCGGTCATCCAGGAGACGATGTGGAACCCGTCCAATACGCGTTCGGCGTTCGGGCAGCGCTCGGCGACGCACGGGTCGATCCAGCGGGCCCCGTCGCCGGTGACGACCTTGATGGAGGCGCGCTGTTCGGGCGTCAACGCCTTGAAGAACAGGCCGAACACGTCCCTGCCGTACCCGTCGCGCGCCCGGATGACCCGATGCCGCTCGTGGTCGACGACCACGGCCAGATACGTGTGGCCCTTCCTGTAGCTGGTCCCGTCCACGCCGATCGCCGTCAGGCCGTCGAACGGCGAGGGCATCGACGCCTTGACGCGTTCGGCGACCCGACGGGCGACGTCTCCCGCGGTCCTCCACGCGATATGAAGGAAACCGCCGACCGTCTTCCGGTTCGCGACCGTCATCGGCCACGCGCACTCCGCCTCGAAATCCCTGGTGGACCGACTGCCCGGCCCCGCCCACGGCACGGAGGCGACCACGACGCCGCATTCCGGGCGGTCCACGCGCGGCAGGGCGGCGACCAGTCCGACCCTCCGGCAGCCGAAGTCCTGGTGACGCCAGCGACGCACGCCGCCGCCCCGGTCGTAACCATGACGGCGTCTGCCGCATCGGGAGCACCGGAGCATGCCCCTGCGCGGGCGCGGGCGGATCTCGAGCACGGGCACGGGGCGCAATGGGGAGTCGACGATGCACGCGTCCTCGACCACCATGCCTTTGACGTTGAGAAGCCGGTTGCATATGCCGTCCATCAGACGCTTTCCAGTTGTCATTTTCTTTGGTCGGAAAACACAATGGTAGTGCCCGAACTCTTGCGCACTTTGGTCTTCGCCCGTCCCTGTGGCGGTGATCAGTTCGCTGCTGGTACGGTCTCACCGAGCCTTGACATG
>NZ_JBHEEA010000029.1:0-8295 GCF_041900695.1 Bifidobacterium sp. 2450 | reverse complement strand
CGGCGAATGGTGGTCCGACTCTGGAGTATGAGAGTCATGGTTTGTTGGCGTTGACGGTTCCTCATCTGCATGGTCCGCGTCCGGGGCGTCGTGCGTTCGGAATGCGTGGCGTGGTGTTGAAGTCTTTGTGGTTCCTGTTTGTTTTTGTGGTGTCCGTGGTGGTGCAGGTAGTGTTCATGGATGTGGCGAAGGCGAATGGGTCGGGTGATTGGTGGCCGTTGATGGCCGTCCCCAATGTTGGGGTGTTCGTCATTGTGTTTACGTCGATAGCGTTGTCTCCGTTCATCGTTTACGCGATTGGCAGTTTGTGGCCTCGTCTGACCGTGCCTTTCGTGATGTTCGGTTCCTTGGCGATGCTTGCGGTTGGTTCGTTTGTGGGTCAGGAGGTTGGTCGTAGGTGGTTGTGGGACCGGTATGTGGCGACGGGCTTGTTGAAGCCGGGGGATTTCGTGGATTGGTCGTCTGATCGTCTGCCTGCGCCTTTGGCACAGCCCGCGTCGGGTGGTTGGTGGGTGATTGGCTTGGTGGCCGGTGTACTGCTGGTGTCGGGTTCCCTGTTCCTGTACCGGGAGGATCGGCATCGTGGGTCGAATATTCTTCCTCGCTATATATCGTATGGTGGCGGCGTGGTTGGCTTGGTCGCGGCCATCGGCATCGCGTTGACCCGTCATGTGAGCGGTTTCGCGTTGGTGGCTGCCCCGCTGGTTGCGTTGTTCGTCGGGTTCCTGTGGTTCCCGTTGGATTTGGCTGCCGTGTATTTTTGTGTGGATAATCGTCGTGAGTCGTGTGGTGAGTGGTCGGCCGCGTTCTGGCTCACTGCCGAGGCGTTGTTCGTCATTGGCGTGTGTACGGCGCTGCCCATGGCGTGACGGTTGGTTGTGTGCTGGGATGGTAGTGCAAAGGAGGGTGAGTGGGGATGTCCATTCGGTTGGATGAGCGGCGGTATGTCGAGGAGTTGAAGTGTCTGGTTGCGGATTTCCGGATGTGGCAGGATCCGCTGGTTCCGTTGCCGGATGGCTTCGATGATGCCTTGGTGCAGCGGTCCTATCATGTGTTCGGGCAGACGAGTCCCGCCGATATCATCGCTTTGGCAGTTCGCACCCGTGATGAGGATTTGGTTGCCCAGGGCGAGGGATTTATATCTGATTCAGTCTCCATGATTGATGATGAGGATGTGTTCGGCTGGCTGTTCCGCATGATTTGGGGCAAGGAGTTGCAGCTTCGCCAGCAGATAGCCGATGCGGATGTGGAGGATCTGGACGCCACTTTTGATTTCCTGACTTCGGCATGCCGGTTGGCGGCCCATGTCCTTCTTGGCTGGGGCGAAGGGGATACCTCCAGCGCGTATATCGCGAGGTTGTTCCTCATTGAACAGTACGATGAGGCGCTCAATTGCATTCTTCCGTACTCCAATGTGTCGTTGAACGCGAACGAAACCGAATTGGTGGCATCGGATTTGCGCGATCGCGCCATAGCCGCGGCGATGCGGCGTGGCGAGACCGCCGCGATGGAGATGAAGCTGCATGAGGCGGAAGGCGGTCTCCGTCCTTCGTCTAGTGAGGGTTCTGCCGCGCCCGATGACGGGGATGAGAATGGCGTCGCGGATGATGGCCGTCCGTTCCCGCAATCCGATGTACTGTACCTGTTCGATGCGGACCACGTCATCGAGGCGTATCGCTATTTCCTCGACCATGCCGAGGCTGATGCCGATGGCGATGCGGATGGTGATGGCGAGCTTGATGATGGCAATCCCTGGCACAAGCCGGATTTCGTACAGGACAAGCTGCTGACCTTGGCGGGAGCGGGAATCGTGGAGCCGTTGGTCTCCACCGCGTTGGAGCAGAGGGATAGAGACCGGCTCGAGGCTGCGTTGAATCTGCTCGCCATATACCGGGACATCGTTTGTGATGACGGCATACTGGCGTTGCCCATCATCGCCGCGCGCACGTTGCAGGATTCGGACGGGCTGCGGCCCGATGCGGATCTCGACCAACGTATGCGGTACCTGGAGTCCTCGCGTGACCTGCGCTCGAGCATGGCGGCCATGCTGCTCGCGCGCATCCCTGATCCTTCCTGGAGCCGCAAGTTGGCGGTGGATTTGTTGAACGCCGATATGGAGTCGTATGCGCGGCACGTTCGCGAGCTAGCCGAGTCGTGAGCATTCGCTTCGGAAGGTCTTGCAGTATCGGGTTGGATGCCAATAGAATCGGTTTGATTGGTGTTGCCGAGAAAACTGTATGAAGGATTGCACGAACAACAAGGAGGTTGCTGGGTGGCCGAAAACCTGACGATTGTGGAAGAATCAGTAAGCACGCTGATGCAGGGGTTCAACAGTATTCGTGATCGGCTAAATCTGGATGAGCAGATTACCGAGCCGAGTTCTGACAATGTCGGCTGTTCCGAGCTGGTCGATGCGGTTTTCGCATTCAACCATCAGGTCAGCGATACGAAGAACAAGTACAAGAAGAAGACGGAGAATCTTCGTGACTTCTTGGAAAACGTGAAAACCGGGTCCGATGAGGCCGATGAGGCGATTGCCAAGGCCATTTCCGATGCCGTGCACCAATCTTGACTGCCTGCTATGAGCATTATCGACCGGCGATGGGGAGAATCCGTTGGCTGAATTCTTACATATTTCATTGATACCTCCACAGGGATGGAGAGAAATCCTGTTGGATCCTGCTGACCGGGAATGGCAGATTCGGCAGGCTCTTGAACCGATGAAACACGTCATCGCCGACTGGCGAGAAGTTTATCCGGCATTACGCAAATATCTGGCGAACTCTTACGAGCAATCATGGAAAGCTGGTGTACGATACGCCATAACCACGGAACTTGATGATGCCAGCCCCGTATTGGTAATGGCTACATTCATGGTCTCAGTGCTTCCATCCGCTGTGCCGTATGGTACAGCGGATGAGGAATTGGATGCCATCGTGGAGTCGCTGCTCACGGAGCGGGAAGGCCTGCCCGAAGGTGATGAACTGCACATGAGCAAAACGTCATTCAATAAACTCGGTCCTGCGGTACAGGCATCTTCTGTAGAAACCGTTTATGGCCAACAAGGTAAGCCCGTAGGTAGGTTGGCGATGTTGCGTACGTTCATCCCCTGTGCGGGAAAGGTAATTCTTGCTACCGGCATTACGCCTCAGGTGGAATTGTCTGACACGTTGTTCGAGCTGTTTACCAGAATTACGGCGACATTGCGAGTCTCGGTGGAAACCGAATCGGACGAATCGGATCAATAGGGGAGTTGGGGAATTATGAAGAATCTCGATTATTTGGACTGGGCCGTAGTGGACCAGCCGGACAATCCGGTGTCGGGTGATACCGAGGGAATCGCGCGTATGGCATGGAAGTACAAGTGTTTGTCGCGGGATTTCTCCGAAATGGCGTCCGCATTGAAGAATCTGGACACAAAGGCCGGCATGCAGGGCGAGTGGGTTGTCAAGTTCGAGGAGAAGCTGCAGGATCTTCCTAGGGATTTCGGCCGATTTGCTGACAGCTTTGGTGAGGTGTCCTGTCAGCTGCGTGGCTGGATGCAGTCTTTGGACGGGTTCCAGTCGGATGCCAAAACCCAGTTGGAACGTGCCATCGCCGCACGCGACGAGAAGGAGCGGTATGAGCGGCTGTCTTGTGGGGCGCGCTCGGCATTGACGCAGGCGGGGGCGGTGTTTGACGAGTTGCCCGATGCCGCCACGGATGTGCAGCGCAGGAATGCGCGTGAGGCGAAGGAAGCCGCACAGCAGATGCTGGACGGGTACAGCGACCATGTCGAGACCGCGGGCGATGAGTGGGCAGATGCGAAACGTCGTGTATGTGATATCCGCTTGGACTATGAGAGTGAAGCGCATAAACGTGCGGGTGAGATTGCCAAGGCACAGGAGCATGCACCTGCCGTGAACGGTTTCGAGAAGTTCCATTATTCGGATGGATGGCAGTGCATCGTATCGTTCGCGAAGGCCGCTTCCGCCGTGCTCGCCATAGTGAGCCTGTTTGTTTCTGGATGGGGAATCGCGCTGGCAGTCGTGGCGCTGGGAGCCTTACTGTTAGCAGACAAGTATGTAGATTATCTTTATGGGGATGCATCTTTTAACGAAGTGATTGCAGAAGGTGCTTTCCTGATTCTTTCGATTATTGGATCGGTACGTTGTCTTTCCGCCGGATTGCAAGGATTCAAAACGGCTAGTGTGGCGAAGTCGACCGGTTTGGCAGATGATTTGAGATCCTTCAAACTGGCGTCGGGGAATATCGCAACTAATCTCGGGGAGTGTCACAGCGTGGCGAGTTTCGGTATACTCACCCAGTATTCCAAGGTTCTCCCTACTTACACGAAGGTGTCGGAAGGGATGACGTTTCTTGGTGATGTGAAGAGGGTTTCGGATAGTGTGCGTGTTATCGCTTCTCAGGTGGGACGATGGGGAGGCAGCGGTCGGACACTGAGAACGGTATTGTATTACGCCGGTCGTGAGCATTTGTTGCAGAAGGGGGCCAATCTGGCTGGCCATGCGCATGATTTCGTACTTGATCAGGTCAAGTACGGGCGGCAGACATCGGGTCCATGGGATGTGGCGAAAATGTTCATTCCGGGGCTTGTCCAGTTGAATGATGCGGCGGATGCGGTGAACAATGCCGGTGAAGGATTTGTTTATGCGGGTTCCGCGATTCGTTCCTTTATGGTGGAGAGGTGATTGATATGGTGAGAAGTGGTGGTCGGCCACCGTGGGAGCGTGGAGCCGCTGGTGTGGGCGGTGATGCCGAGGCTGGCGGTTCTGATGTCAGCGGTGAGAATCGTGTTCTGGCGAATGGCGCGTTGGGCGAGTTCATCGACATGTGCATTCCTGTGGGTGGCAGGCGTGTGTTCACTCGTTTGGGGGTTGCCTTGTGGACTATCGTGTGGTTTGTGCTGTTCCTTGCGCAGGTAGGTTTGCAAGCCCGGTATGCGTTCTTCGAACGTGATTCCGCTAGAGGTGGTGTGTGGTTCCTGCAGATGGCCGGTATCTCGTTGTCGAGCGATTGGTGGCCTGTGGCGGTCTTTTTCGACGTGGGTGTTGTCCCGGGACTATTGCTGTGGCTGGCTGCTCATGTTATGCGCAAGCCGTGGATTGCTGTTGCCGGGGACGTTCTGATTGTTCAGTGTGTCGCCGGTGCCGCGGGCGCGGAGATTGGAAAGACCGTTATGTATGCGATGTATGGTCCCCATGTCGAAAGCTTGATTGACTCCACGACTGGACGTCCGGACAGACTGTATTACGACAGTTCTCCTGCTGTGGTGGTGCCTGGTTTGGTTGTGGCTGGGGTTGCCGTGGTGGTTGCCGTGGTGCTTGTGGTGTTGCGTGGGGTGGGTGTTTCCCCGCGTGTGCGTGTGGGTGGCAATGTGGTTGCCGGTTTGGGATTAATGGGCATGTTGTGGGTCGGCCCGGCCGATGCGAATCAGTTGTTCTGGGTGAATTCCGTGATGGCGGTCGGCATGGTGTTGTTCTGGATTCCCGGTGAGCTTCGTGCGATCCGGCGTTGTGTCTTGGAGGGGCGTGATGCCTCGTGGCAGCCTGTGGCTGCTGGTTTCCTGGTGCTTGATTTCGTCATGTTGATGCTGCTTGCCTACGCGGCCGCCACGGGTGTGTGATGTGGGTGCGGCGTGTTTGCTGTTCGGATGTTGGTATGGAGGGTGTTGCTGTGGTTGTTGACGGTGAGGGTTTTGTCGGGTGTGTCCGTGGTTTGAGGGATGCGTTGGCTGGTTTGCCTGTTGTGGTTGGCTTGTTGCCGTCGAGTCGTGCGGCTCATGGGGTTGTGGCGCGTGGCTATGACGTGTTCGGGCAGGGGGCGTTCGGGGATATGGTCGCGTTATCCTGTACGGTCTCGCCAGGGGCGGGCGCAGCGCGTGCGGAGGCGATGCGTTTTCTTGATGGGGTGATATCCGTCGTGGGGAAAAGCGGAATGGTCGGTTGGCTGTTTCGTGTGTTGTGGCGGGCGGATGGTTCGTTGTTGGATGCGTATGGTCGTGTTGCCGAGGGGCGGATGCCGTTGCCGGGTGAGGAGAGTGCTGGCGAGTTGGAGGGGTATGTTGATGCGGTGTGCCGTATGGGTGCGTGGGTGTTGTTGCGTTGGTCTCTTGATGATGATGTGACGCGGGTGTGGGCGGATTTGTTGTTGCAGGGGCGGTATCTGGAGGTGTTGGATGGCATGATGCCGTATGTGTCGGTGTCGTTCGATTCGCGGGGTGTGGAGCGGATGAAGGAGGTGCTGGCCTTCCGTGAATCCGGTGCTGGTCTTGGCTCGTCATCGGGTTCTTCTGTTTCGGTTGCCGATGCTGTTGGTGTTTCCACGGATTCTGTGGATGCGGATGTTGCTGATGCTGCATGGGATGCCGCTCTGTCGGATGCGGCGATCGGATTAGATGCCGGAGTGGTGCGTGCGTCCCGCCAGTATGTGTTCGATAGCGAGCATGTGGAAGCGGCGTGCGGGGTTCTGGCTGGTGTGGAATCCGGGGATGCGTGTTCTAACGTTGTGGCCGGTCCGTGGCTGGATAGGAATTTCGTGGATTCCAAGGCGCGTGGGCTTGTTGGCGCGCGTTTGGCGTCGTTGTTGATGCGTGCGGTGGACGAGCGTGATGGGGAGGCGCTGCATGAGGCGTTGGGGGTGTTGTCGGATTGTCGGGATTGCGTGCGTGGGTACGGGGTTCCGGCGTTGCCCATCATGCTGGCCGGCATGGGGCAGGATATGACGGCTCGTCGTGGTGGCCGGCGTGACGATGGTTCGTCGCCGGAGGCGCTGGATATGAGTGCGGCGGCTGCGGTGGTGGCGTTGACATGGATCGCGGACGTGAAGGCGGCTCGCAACATGGGATTGGCGTTGCTCAGTGGTGATATGCCCGGATACGTGCGTCTCGCCGACCAGTTCTTGAATGGTTCCGCGGAGATGGGCGTCAGGTCAATGGAGGGCTAAGAGCAAGTGGCAGGTGTGGCTTATTGGGTGGGCTTTTCGGTTGCGTCTTCTGCTTCCAAGCGGGAACTTGCTTGATTACCAAACCGTTTCTGTGGTATTCGCGTTCGATTCCATTAATGAACAGGCTGAACTTGGTGATGGTGAATTCATGTCGTTGCAGAAAGTGAATTTGCCGAAAATGGGGACTGCGGTTCGGGCGCAATCAATAACGTCGTTGGTTGATGACAAGGGTGGTAAAACCAATCGTCATGTGGCGTCGCTTCGAACTTTCATCCCGTGTGGGGAGCATGTGTTTGTGGTAACTGGTGCCACTCCGCAAATTGATATTGCTGATGTTTTGTTTAATTTGTTTGCTTCGATGGCGGATACGGTGAGTATTGAGTTTGTGAATTCCAGCGCGTATGCGTCGACGAGTGGGGAGGAAATATCGTGAATCTCGATGGTGAGGATTGGGGTTTTGTCGGGTATTCGGGGAATCAGGTTCCTGGGAGTGGTGGATTCACTGCCGACTTGGCGGGGCGATACTCGAACCTGCAAGGCACTTTCAATAAGATGGCAGATGATTTGGATCATTTGCAGACCAAGGAAGGCATGAGCGGCGAATGGGTGACCAAGTTCGTTGACAAAATTGGTACCATGCCGAAGGATTTCCGCAACTTTGCCACAGGGTTTGGGGATGTCGCGAAAGCACTGGACACGTGGAGTTCAGACATCGATAGCTATCAGCGTCAGGCTTCCAATGCCTTCGTGGAGGTGGAGAATGCCAAGAGAGTACAGGCGAATGCTCAACAGAATGTAGCGTCAAGCCAGCGTGAATTCGATCGTGTGCAAAGTGCGTATTCCAATCTCAGCCCTGATGCCAGTGACGAGGATTATGAGCGTGCACGGGATCGACGCAGACAGGCGCAGAGCATGGTCGACCAGTATGAGCAAGGACTGTCCACGGCCAATAGAGATTTGGAAGCGGCCAAAGCAGCGGTGCATAGGATCGTCGACAACTATAAGAAGGCTGGCGATGAGCAGGCCAAGGCTATTGCCGCTGCCACGCGTGAATCGCCGAAGTTGCATGGTTTTGCGGAGCAATGGCAGTATTCCGATGCTTGGCAGATTACCGTGAAGATTCTTGAGGTCGCCTCCATTGTCCTTGGTGTTATTGGGTTGTTCTTCGGCGGTTGGATTGCCGTTGCTGCCGCGGCGGTGGCCGCGCTGCTGTTCGTGGACAAGCTGTTGGCCAAGGCGAACGGTGATGCGTCGTGGTGGGAAGTTGTGGTATCCGGTTTCTGGGCATTATTGGATGTTGGGGCCGGCTTGAAAGCTGTAAGCAAGATTGCAAATGCCAAGAGCACTGCT
>NZ_JBHEEA010000028.1:0-12068 GCF_041900695.1 Bifidobacterium sp. 2450 | reverse complement strand
TCCTCGACGCTTTTGCGGACCATCCGGTCCAGGGTGGTTTCCAACATGGCCTGGTCGACCTGTAGAATCTGCTGTGACATGGCTTCGTGCCCTCGTTTCCAATCGCGGTTTTCTAATGTCTGGCGACTGAAAATCGTACACAGGACACGGGCCATGCCCCTATCTCAAGCCCAAACCAAAGTGCGCAAAATCTCAGGCGTTATCCATCCTTCTCGTAAGGGTCGGCGCGTTCGGCCTCGGGGTGTTCGAGCATCCAGTGGTAGGTCGACTTGGCAACGCCCAGGATCCTGCACTGCGCCGATATCGGGCAGCGGCCGGCGTCGGACCGTATGACCTCTACCTTCGTGCGAATACCGGCGCCGCTTGTTCTGAAACGTCGACCTCCATCTCCAGCTGCCTGTTGCGTTTCCGCAATTCGATCAGCTCGTTCTCCTCGGGAGTGCGGTTGTCGGCCGCTTTCGTGGAGCCGCTGTTACGTATCCCCTGCACCCAACGCTGCAGCGTGGAACGCGGGATGCCGTACTCCGCCCTGATCTGCGACGACGGCTTGCCGTTCTCGTACAGCTGCACGATCTGCCTCTTGAACTCCTCCTCGTAATGACGGGGACGATTCGGATCGGCCATGATGATCAACTCCTTCGTTGTCATGTCCCGCATGAACCAGTCCAAAACATTGTAGCCAATCCACCCGCATTCCCGGCAATACCGGGCGGTCCCGTCCGCCGGCTCGCAGCCGATCAGCCACACTCCGGCACGCGAACCCGCGGTCACGTGCCTTTGCGAGACGGGATTCAGGCGCAGCCTGTCCAAGCCAAGCAGGACCCGACCATCGAACGCGCTAGACTCAATACCAAGCCGCGCGGTTTCATTCACTTTTTCAATCACACACCGAATCAAACCGCACGGCCCTTACACACCAAAATGCGAAGAGCCGGCATCCAGCCCATGTGGTATCCGTCTCATCGATTGATTTAAGCATTACTGCGTTGGTTCCCAGTCTCACATTATCGGCTACAAACACTCCTCCAAGAACTTCTGAATCCACCATGAATTCAATATCATTACCAATAACCGGATTCTCGTCATGAGCCTGAGCGATGACCACACCACTGGAAAGGCGACAGTAATCTCCAACTCGAGCATTCGGATTGACGATGATGCGTTGTCCGTGCCATATCCTCAACCCTTTTCCAAATACATTAATAGGTATTTCAGTGCAATATGATGCACTTATTTTCCGCAACCAATATAAATGCAAGTAGTAGGCAATCCTGTGATATTCTTTTGTGTAATACTGTGTCAGATGACATTATAGTGGTATTCATATTTCGTAAATGCATTTTCAGTCTGAACATGCGTCCATATAGCAAACGCATAATCAGATTATGATGAGGCGGTTGCACATTTCTGTCTGCTTCCATGTATTCACGAAGCTCTTGCTTATTAGTAATCATTTTTCTACCTTTGTCTTAAATAACATCATTTCATCGTGTAGGATTTGCTGTATCGGCTTACTGTCACGTTTCGAAAGTGCTATCTCGATCGATTTGGATTTAGAACTTTTCCTAAAAGCAAGGCAAGATATCGACGCATGCCAAAAATTTCAATGATAGCAAGTGCCGCGCAAATAAAAGCAGAAACTAGAAAATACCCATTTATCTGGCTACTCACCACTATAGTTTGTAGACCAAGCAATGTTGCAGCAATAGTAAATTTGCCCCACTGCATATCAAAAGTGAGAATGGTTTTAGTACCGAATATGCGCAGTACAAAGACCAACGCATTACTGATGGCCATGGCATAGCATGCTCCCATAACGCCGCATACTGGTATCAGCATGGCATTTAGTGCCACGCTGCTTGCTGCACCCAGCAGCGTAGTAAACATAAGCCCCTTAGTTTTCATTGTGGTGGTATAGACAGTGCCCACAAAAGAATTCAATACGTTGAACAGAATCGCAATTAATAACATCGGGATTAAGGTCCATGCTTGATAGAATTCTCTCTGTAACAGCAAAGAAGCCAGCCAGGGAGAAATCAGCATTAAAGCCGAGGACGCCATAAACATTACAGGCCTTAATACTGCATAAATTCTTGAAAAGAAAACAGATGGGTTATCATGAGCTTCCTGGAAGGCTGATATCTGCCAGGCCTGTAGAAATACCTGATAAACCATACTTAGCAAACTAGGAATTTTACTTGCTGCGGCGAATAAACCAGAACAGGCAACACCAAGAATTCCTGTCAGAAAAAAACGGTTAATACTAGTACCAATCCACCAGAACAATGAATTCGGCACAAGAGGAAGCGAATATCGCAGCATTGAACGGAAGCTGATATATTGTACAGCGAGATATCCGCGAACATTGTGTTTCAATTCTCGTATTTCGAAAAAAATGATTTTGCCGAGACCACCAATTATGAGATACAGGAGACAGCCAATCGTAGGACCGACAGATACCGCGATAAAATAACCATTCGCGCCCATTCCCAGCCATGAAATGCACACTACTGCTAATACTGTAGTCACAATTGAGGAAGTGATGGCACAAACGGGGATAAGGTTAAGGATGCCGAGCCCTCGGGCGATTTCCCCAAATAGGGAAAAGAAGTTGCTAGATATAAATGTGCAGAGGTATTGGAAACGATAGTTACCAAGACCACCGAAAAATGGCAGATCCAACAGAGGAAGCAGTAATGCTATGACAACCGTACCCAGCAGCGTGACGGTAACCCCCGTTAGTACATACCTACCCGAATGTTCGTGATCTTCAATCACAAACCTGATTACCGCATCAGCAATTGCCAATGTCGCTAATGGTCCAACCATCATGTTCACAGTAACTGACATGTCAGTCAGTCCGAACTCTGCTTTGCTCAAATAGTAGGTGTATAGCGGTACCAGCAAAAAAGTGATGAGCTTAGTGGCCACGAAGTTCAGCGCAAATATACTAATATTGATTGCTAACTGCTTATATTTTCCCATCGCGTTCAGTCATCCTTACCATTTATGAATCGAGTCCTCGGAACTGTTGTTCAGCGCTTGGACACGAAGGTTATGAATTTGTTCTGAGCCAAGTGCCACATAATTGTTCGCTGTTAATGCATTGACCGTAATTCAGCGATGCTTATTCCATCTAAGATGAGATGCATATCTGTTCGCGGAAACATATGTGCATAACAGCTGGAAGCACTGAGAGAGAAATGGGCATTAGGGTATCGTTGGAAGAGATTACTGAGAAACAAATCGTCTCCAAGATTTAATTGCAGTATAAGCGAATACGGCCAATCGGGGTGTCATTTTACATATTCCTCATGTGTTGATAGATATAAAAAACGAATGGATGATTTGCAAGAAAACGGATGACCCGTATGTGAGGAGTAATTGGGATTCCATTGGCAAGAGCAATGAAATCCCTGAGCGAAGGCATCATGTGGACAGTATCTAGAAAACCTTTTATGCCTGTATGTGCGTCACGAGCATCTCGATAAAGGAGTATATAAGTGCCAAAGACGAGTCTGTATACAGCTTCAGAGGTAACTTTGCTTCGTGTTAGACCAAGTTTTTGGAATACTTCTATCTGATTGATAATACGATTCCGGTTATCTTGGTATTCTTTCAACGCCTGGTGAGTGGAACGCATAGAAGTCGTAGATTCTAATTGATAAAGATACGGAGTCTTAGCAGAGACATAGCAACTGTTTACATATGGCAGATATGAGGTCATAAAAGCTGCGTCCTCGCCCGTGGTCATTGACGGGAATGACAATTGATGCCGCACAATGATTTCACGTCTAAAAAATTTATTCCAAGGTACATTATATGGAATCGCACTGAATATCACATCAAATTTTTCACGAAACTGTTGGAAGTTTTTTAAATATAAATCGGTCGCTACTGCATGCGCAGTTATTGCACCAGATGCGAACATATTTAATGAGCCAAAGGCAACAAGATCCCATGGGGTTTTATCTTCCGTACCCTGTTTAAGAATAGAAATGGTCGGAGAGATGAATGTGGTATCAACTTGATCATCCGCATCGATAAACCAAATGTAATCCCCCTTAGCCAATGATATTCCCCTGTTACGGGCTGAGGAAACACCTTGATTGGGAGTAGACATATGTACATAGCCATTGTGTCCTTCAAAAGAACGTAACACTGCAGCTGTATTATCGGTGGAGCCATCATCAATCACAACAACCTGCATCTCAGGAATGTCTTCTTTGAACAAAGAAGATAGACAGGCACCTACACTTGAGCCCATATTATATACAGGAATTATAACTGTTAATATATATTTTGACATAGTATGATTATTGATTCCCTAGATAATTGATAAATCATTCGCTATGATAAACGGAAAAACTTCATTGGAGCCTTGAATAATTATCTGCCAAACAAAATAGAAAAGTAGATACGCTACGTAAACAATATGCTTGCCAATGTTAATTGTGCGTATTTCTTTCAAGATACTTGGATATGCAACAATTTTAAAAATTCCAAAATATAGACTGATTCGAAAAGCTGTAGCAGAAACCAACTGTAGCGGCAATAATAACATCTCACCAATAATAAAAATATATATCGATTGTTTTAATGCCGGAATTCTTGAGTGCTTAACAATTAAGAACAATGCCATAATCACAAAAGGAATTCGAATAAGAATTGAATTCAATAAGCTAATAGGCGATGAGATGTTGATGACATATTGTGAATATTTATCCTCCATATACCCTGCAGAATTAAGCCAACTAATGGCAACAGGCATTAATGCCGTCAAGAAGGAAAACAGAAGCATAAGAGGCAAGTTTCTGTATTCAGTTTTTTCTCGCTGAAAAAGCCAAATGAAAAATAATAGATAAATACCAACTATGGCACTGTGATGAAATGAATATGCAACCACAATCAAACATATGCTAGTAACATATCTTCTACTGAATGCATATGTGCACATAACAAATATGATTGCAATAGCAAGTGATTGCCGTAAGAGATTAAGTGTTGAAGCGTAAAAAACCAATAGATATGTCAACCATGCAATGGATATGCTGCAGACATTGTGCAGGCGTAAAAGACCATAATAAATCAGTCCATTAGTCAATAACCCTAGAATAAAATACAGAAAATGAGGATTACTTGAGAAGATGGCAACAATATAGTTCAGTAACACATAACCCTTCTCTGTCATTCCTATATCATTCACGCATAAGTTTAAAAATTTTGTTATGGAATGCGATTGAACTGCATACGAGAAAACTTGATTGCCATATACCTGAATATCCGTGCCAATTGAATAATCTCTTATTCCACTTAGTATACCAACTTCAAAAACTGTCAAGGCAGCAAAGAAACAGGCTCTAACATCTCTTCTTCCGAGAGGACTCTCCCGAATCAGAATTTCTGATAATAAGGAAGTGAGTGTTGATATTCCGAATGTAAAAAAATAAATCATCTTTTCCTTATATGAAGGCGAGTATCTGCGACTATTCCTTGATATCTAATTCTCGAATCTGATTCAACGCATTAAGTTGTGAAGTACTAACTTTCTTATACGAGAGCTTAAACACAATGGTACTAGCGATTAAGCTCTGCCATTGATAAGAATTTAGAGACTGATTTAAATGCAAGTCAAATAGATGGGGCTGATTCCCCTCATTGCGGATACACGCTTCATGAAATCCACCAATATTGTGTTTCCATGCATAATTAAGCGCATAATCGATGAGAAAATAATCAATCAATTCTTCATTGGTTTTCCAATATATCATGAAAAAACTGTCCATGAACCTAAATAAAGGATCACCAGCTGGTCCTCCTATAAGGAACCCAGTCCACCGGCCCCTAGACACGTTAAACCATGTTGAATCATAGAATCCGGAACACGTGAATAAAGTCTCAGTATGAATGGCATCAAGTGAGCTGGTGCACAACAGCGTAGAATCCATCCACAGACCGCCATAGTTATATAATAAATTGAATCTAAGTAAATCAGAAAGATGAGTAAGTGTTATTGCTCCAGAGTCCACTAAATCAAATATTTGTCGTGGCAACGTTGCATATTCGTGGATATTATTTTTATCAATTACGATTACACGTCGATGACCGGCATGTGTGTTAATGGTGTTAACACAGTACCGCACCAAATCAGGAGCATTATCTAGACCTTGCCACCAGAACACCCAGATCGGTCCATCATTCACGGCCTCTTCGAACCGAACGTCCACGCCGGAATCATTCATCTCACGCACAGCCTGATCGCATAATGGTTCAATTGCGGTGCTGATAGATGAATGCCTGTGAGCATTGAACGATCTTCCAAAAGAGCGGAAAGGCAGCCTCTTAAAGACTTTGGCAACAGTTAAGAGCACCTCATTCTTGTTCATTCATCTGCTCCTTGAGCTTGGCTCTTTCCTGAGAAGCTGGATCAACAATTCCGAGCTTTTTGAGCCCGCTTATGAAATAACGCTTCGGCAAATTCTGATGTTCCAAGAAAAGCGTTGGCAACTCAGCGTAAGACAAGTGATTCGTCTTGACCCAAACATCAATCAAAAGCTCACTTAAATAACCAAAAACTCTTTTTTCAACCGGTGAATAATTACTGATATCCAGTTTTGATTCCACTTCGCCTAGTACATCGAATAGCCATTCTGAATACGAATCAAAAACATCACTATTCGCAATTAAAATATTAAGTAAGTGTGAATGCTTACTATTGAGAACAACATCAAGATTGTCAACATACTTAGGGTATTTCAATACCAAGTATTCCCTGATAATTGAAAAACCTTCTCCTGAAATATGAGAGCGTTCATAATGCCCCAACGCCGTTTCTGAGACATAGTTATGGGATTTAGGAAGAATCACATCATGGGTTTTTAAAAGCGACTCGATTTCCGTCCCTGCCACAGCTTTATTGCGACGAGTGTCGATTGATTCAAAAGGAACGGCATGAACGTTAGGAGATCCCAGTATCCTTCGATAATGTACAAGGCCTTTGATGTCGGCCGTGCTGTTCTTCCAAAGCCAGTATTGAGCGGTAAGCTCGCAATACGAAGCGTTTTTTGAACTTATATTGTCAGCAGTATTATCCCTAACCAGGGAAGGAATATCCGGACCATTTCCTACTTGAATTCCAAGATATGCTGAATCTGATGGAACTTCGAATGGCTTATGTCCGACGACAGCAATTTGTTTTTTCATTGTTGTATACCTAACTTGAAATTTGATTCACAGTTTTTCGTACCAATGAGCTAGCTCCGCAGCGCTCAAGTGAATTGCATATCCCCGTTTAGCCATTTCTTGCGCATGCGAGATACGGCCCGACGCATCGCTTTCATGTAGATCGAAAGCTGACACCCAAGATTCGAGACCTGCATCAAGTGAAATGCGTCGTACCAATGACGGAATTAAATCTGCCTCTTTGGGAACTTTGCCACTGCACACAACAGGAAGATCAGCGGCCTGTGCCTCAATGCTGGCCATTCCCAAGCCCTCATATGTTGAGGGGAAAGCAAGAACATCAAATGCACTGTAATAATCCGCAACATCATCACGGACGCCAAGTAGTTTTACGTTGTGCTCAATCTTTAAATTACGTATTTCTTTGCGTAGCTCAGAGTCATCGCCATCTCCCACTATCGCAAGGATTGCGTTCGAAGTACTCTTCAACAGCTCCGAAAGAACCTTGATCGTAAAGACCTGGTTCTTCTGAAAGCAGATACGGCCGACTTGACCGATAAGCAGCTGCGAATCGCCAACTCCGAGTTCATCACGTTTAATCGCGCGCGATTGGGGATTGAACGTGAACCTATCTATATCTATGGCGTTGTGAATGATATGGACCTGTTTCGCATCAACGACCTGATCGCCGAATAGCCATCGTGCGGCATATTCCGAACATGCGGCCAAGTGTGTTGGGTAAACCTTGGAGAACGGTCTGAGCACGTTCTTCACCAGAGTCTTGGCTTTCTCGTTCGGATTCGAGGTGCTATGGCTGTGCGCGATACGCACCGGGACTCCAGCCTGTTTTGCGGCCATGAGCGTGAACACGCTGACCGCGTTCATATGGGAGTGCACGATGCGCGGGCGGATCTGCTGGAACAGTTGCCGGCAGGCGTTCACGTACTTGACTGGGTTGCTGTATGGAGGAACGTAGAACACTCGACCGCCCAAGGACTCGATCTCGTCCTTGGGAACCACCGTAGAGTCGGTCTGTACGATGAAATCGAACTGCACTTGGGAACGGTCGATATGGCGGTAATGGTTCATCACGGTGGCTTCGACACCACCACCCATCATCCTGCCGACCACTTGGGCTACGCGAATCGGCACTGAATTACCGTCCCTGAACCGGAATCAAACCGACGTAACGGCCGTTGTCGACTCTTCTTGCAATCAATCGACCTGCGGTCGGCATGTGAGTCCCGTCCTTTCCCTTCAAATGAACCCCGAATTGGTGTTTTCAATCGCAGCGCGAACCGCACAGGAGCCGCCCAATCCCGTTCATTATCTGACAGTGCTGATTCTTGCACCCCCTTTAGACACACCCAGTCCCGCCACATACCTCAGGGGTGCTCTTCACAGGTTTCCCATGAACACTTTGCTTGTTCGTGATTTGAAGGCCTTGCTCAAAACCTGATTTTGACACCTTTCTTATGGTCTCGAAATAGACAAAGAGTCGATAACGGCCGTTATGTCGGTTTTGGCGGGCACGCCGTCTGCACTCCGCTTTCCGAGACCGTTACGGAGGTCCGTGGGATTTGAGCGAGTCGATCCGCATAGCAGTCGCAATGCACAAGCCGTACCGCACGCCCGACGACCCGGCCTACCTGCCGCTCCACGTCGGGGCAGCTCTGCACCCGGACGTACTACCCGATATTCAGGGAGACGACGAGGGCGATAACATCTCGTCCCTCAACGCAAGCTATTCCGAACTGACGGCCCTGTACTGGATGTAGAAGAACTGCGGCGCCAACTACAAGGGCCTTGTCCGCTACCGCAGGCTGTTTGCGTCCCCCAGTCTCGCGAACCGACTGCAAAAAGACCGGTTCGTTCGAATCGCATCCGGCAAGGAGATTAGGGAAGCGCTGAAGAAGATCGGCGCAGCCGTACCCTGTAGGCGGAACTACTTTATCGAGACGGTGCGCTCGCACTATGCGCACACGCTCGATGGATCCCATCTGGACGTTATGAGGGACATTCTCGCGTCGAAGACGCCCGAATACGTTCCCATGTTCGACAAGTGCATGGCCTCTACCGGCGGCCACATGTTCAATATGCTCGTCATGCGCGCCGACCTATTTGACGCGTACTGCGCATGGCTCTTCCCGTTGATCGACGAATTGACTAAACGGATCAACGCCTCGGCATACACCCCATTCGAGAAACGTTATCCCGGTAGGGTCAGCGAGTTCCTGCTGGACGTGTGGCTCAAAACAAACGGACAGGATGTCGTCGAATTGCCCCTTACCAGCCCGGAACCGACCGACTGGTGGAAGAAGGGCACGGGATTCCTCATGGCCAAGTTCGCCGGCAGGAAATACGCGAAGAGCTTCTGACATGCAAAACACGAAACGCTCTCACATGGTTTCCGTCCACGGCGTGCGAATGACGGCCCCGGAACTGGAGAACACGTTATGACGATTTACTGGCTCATTATCGCTCTGGCTTTGATTTCCGATGTTTTTTGGCTCTTGTGTTGTTTTCGTGGGTGGTGGTTCGTCGGTGAGCCGTTGAATCCCAATGTGTGAGGGGCGCTTCCTGTAGGTTTGTTTTTCGACCAAGAAATACAACCGAAGAAAGCGCCTTAGTTGAAGAGCTAATTCAAACGATTGCTGAACGTCAAGGGCATGGTCGTCGAGGACGTGTCCATCGACGACTCGCCGCTGCGCCCGGCTCCCGTCCTGGTGGTCCAGGTGCGGCGCAGGAGGGGCGCGTTGCGTTGCTCGCGTTGCGGGCGCAAGTGCCCCAAATACGACGACGGGGGCGGCGAACGGCGATGGCGCCACCAGGACTTCGGCTGCTATGGGGTCGAGCTCATGGGCTTGGCGCCGCGCGTGGCGTGCGCGGAGCATGGGGTGGTGGTCGCCCAAGTGCCGTGGGCGGAGCCGGGCAGCCGGTTCACCAGGGATTTCGAGATGGAGTGCGCGTGGCTGACGGCGGTCGCCAGCCGGAAGACCGTGGGCGGATTCCTGCGCTTGAAAAACGGCAAAATTCTTTCAGAAATGGAATTTGCCAATGATCAAGTATCACAGGCTTCGTTCATGATGCCGAATTCCACACGTGTAGTCATGCTTGACGATCCCAAAGCCGTTGATGATACCTTCGACAACACGGATAATATATCGCGTCGATCCAATGGGATATGGGAAAGTCCATACGAACGCGAGACGAAAGCACTGCGACGTCTGCTCGGCAGAAGCGGCCCTAATGGAAGCGAATCATCGATCGCTAATCAGATTCTTGCACAACAAGATTTGTCGGAACTTACCGCCCACCTTGCCAGTGCATTCCCTTTCAAGATAAGTCCCAGTTCAGATGGACGTATGCTCATATCCGGCAGTAAATCCAACTTATCTGAACCTATACTTGCCTCCAATGCCTCCGCTGGAGGCAAAGCAACCATGCTACTTCGCTATCTGTTCGAAGAACATATGCTTCGTTCAGGGGACTTTCTTATCCTCGATGAGCCTGAAATTCATCTGATAACGCCCGAGATTTTGCGCACTTTGGTTTGGGCTTGAGATAGGGGCATGGCCCGTGTCCTGTGTACGATTTTCAGTCGCCAGACATTAGAAAACCGCGATTGGAAACGAGGGCACGAAGCCATGTCACAGCAGATTCTACAGGTCGACCAGGCCATGTTGGAAACCACCCTGGACCGGATGGTCCGCAAAAGCGTCGAGGAGACCCTGAACGCGATGCTCGACGCCGAGGCCGACGAGATCACCGGCGCCGCGCGCTACGAGCGCAGCGGGGACCGCAAGGCGTACCGGGCCGGCCACTACGAGCGCGACCTGACCGTCAAGGCCGGCAAAATGAGCCTGAAAGTGCCGAAACTCAAGGGCGCGGTGTTCGAGTCGGCCGTGATCGAACGATACCGTCGGCGTGAGGAGAGCGTCGAGGAGGCCTTGATCGACATGTACCTGGCCGGCGTCTCCACCCGCCAGGTCGATGATGTCAGCCGGCTCCTGTGGGGCGACCGCATGCCCTCGCAGACCCTGAGCGACAAGCTCAAGCGCGTCTATGCGGATATCGACGCATGGCGGGGCAGGCCCCTCGAACAGGATTACCCGTACCTGTTCATGGACGGCGTGTGGCACAAAAGGTGCTGGGGCGGGTCCGTGGAGAACGTGAGCATCCTGGTGGCCATCGGCGTCGGCATGGACGGGCGGCGCGAGGTGCTTTCGGTGGCCGAGGGCATGAA
Organism: Bifidobacterium sp. 2450; assembly: GCF_041900695.1. NCBI lineage: Bacteria > Bacillati > Actinomycetota > Actinomycetes > Bifidobacteriales > Bifidobacteriaceae > Bifidobacterium > Bifidobacterium sp. 2450. The sequence goes on along the minus strand of NZ_JBHEEA010000028.1, from coordinate 640 downwards.
GGAGGACGCGGAAAGCTGGCGCGAATTCATCAAAGGCATGCTCGCACGAGGCCTCAAGGGCGTGAGACTGGTGACGGGAGATCGGTGCGCGGGGCTGGTCGCCGCCGCGGGCGAGCTGCTGCCCGATGCCCGCTACCAGCGGTGCATGGTGCATTTCGAGCGCAACATACTCGCCAGGGTCAACCCCGGGAACCGCGACTGGGCGGCCGACGCACTGAAGGCCGTGTTCTCCATGGAATCACGCGACAAGGCGTTGGAGAAGGCCGAATCCGTCGCCCGGGACATGGAATCCAGGAAACTCAAGGAGGCCGCCAAATGCCTGCGCGAGGGCATCGGCGAGACCACGACCTACCTGCTCGACGACTACCCGCGCGAGCATAGGCGTCGGATCCGCACCAACAACATGATCGAACGGCTCAACCGCGAGATCAGGCGCAGGACCCGCGTGGTCGGCTCGTTCCCCGACGGACGCAGCGCGTTGATGCTCGTCTGCGCGAGGGTCCGCTACGTGACATCCGACGAGTGGTCGACGCGCCGCTACCTCGACATGTCAAGGCTCGGTGAGACCGTACCAGCAGCGAACTGATCACCGCCACAGGGACGGGCGAAGACCAAAGTGCGCAAGAGTTCGGGCACTACC
>NZ_JBHEEA010000027.1:0-12141 GCF_041900695.1 Bifidobacterium sp. 2450 | reverse complement strand
GAGATTTTGCGCACTTTGGTTTGGGCTTGAGATAGGGGCATGGCCCGTGTCCTGTGTACGATTTTCAGTCGCCAGACATTAGAAAACCGCGATTGGAAACGAGGGCACGAAGCCATGTCACAGCAGATTCTACAGGTCGACCAGGCCATGTTGGAAACCACCCTGGACCGGATGGTCCGCAAAAGCGTCGAGGAGACCCTGAACGCGATGCTCGACGCCGAGGCCGACGAGATCACCGGCGCCGCGCGCTACGAGCGCAGCGGGGACCGCAAGGCGTACCGGGCCGGCCACTACGAGCGCGACCTGACCGTCAAGGCCGGCAAAATGAGCCTGAAAGTGCCGAAACTCAAGGGCGCGGTGTTCGAGTCGGCCGTGATCGAACGATACCGTCGGCGTGAGGAGAGCGTCGAGGAGGCCTTGATCGACATGTACCTGGCCGGCGTCTCCACCCGCCAGGTCGATGATGTCAGCCGGCTCCTGTGGGGCGACCGCATGCCCTCGCAGACCCTGAGCGACAAGCTCAAGCGCGTCTATGCGGATATCGACGCATGGCGGGGCAGGCCCCTCGAACAGGATTACCCGTACCTGTTCATGGACGGCGTGTGGCACAAAAGGTGCTGGGGCGGGTCCGTGGAGAACGTGAGCATCCTGGTGGCCATCGGCGTCGGCATGGACGGGCGGCGCGAGGTGCTTTCGGTGGCCGAGGGCATGAAGGAGGACGCGGAAAGCTGGCGCGAATTCATCAAAGGCATGCTCGCACGAGGCCTCAAGGGCGTGAGACTGGTGACGGGAGATCGGTGCGCGGGGCTGGTCGCCGCCGCGGGCGAGCTGCTGCCCGATGCCCGCTACCAGCGGTGCATGGTGCATTTCGAGCGCAACATACTCGCCAGGGTCAACCCCGGGAACCGCGACTGGGCGGCCGACGCACTGAAGGCCGTGTTCTCCATGGAATCACGCGACAAGGCGTTGGAGAAGGCCGAATCCGTCGCCCGGGACATGGAATCCAGGAAACTCAAGGAGGCCGCCAAATGCCTGCGCGAGGGCATCGGCGAGACCACGACCTACCTGCTCGACGACTACCCGCGCGAGCATAGGCGTCGGATCCGCACCAACAACATGATCGAACGGCTCAACCGCGAGATCAGGCGCAGGACCCGCGTGGTCGGCTCGTTCCCCGACGGACGCAGCGCGTTGATGCTCGTCTGCGCGAGGGTCCGCTACGTGACATCCGACGAGTGGTCGACGCGCCGCTACCTCGACATGTCAAGGCTCGGTGAGACCGTACCAGCAGCGAACTGATCACCGCCACAGGGACGGGCGAAGACCAAAGTGCGCAAGAGTTCGGGCACTACCGCATTGCCCAATCTCAAACCTTGCGTTAACGCAAATTTACATATCACAGTCCGGGCATGCGGTAAAATGTCGGAGTATTTATCGACCGGCGTGGGCGTACTATGCCCTTTCTGGCCGGTCTAGGAAATAAGGAGCTAAGTATCTTCTGCGACGCATTCTGCAGATGATCCCCGTGGTTCTCGGTACGACACTTCTGGTCTATGCCCTTGTCTTCGCCCTGCCGGGCGACCCCGTCAAGGCCATGTTCGGAGACAAGCCCATCAATGAGGCCGTCGCAGCCCAGATCCGCGCAGAATACCATCTCGACCAGCCGTTCATCGTTCAGTACTTTATCTACCTGAAGAATGCACTGACCCTGAACTTCGGCGATACCTTCGCCGGGCAGCCTGTTCTCGACGAAATCGCCCGCGCCTTCCCGGTCACCATCCGGCTCGGCCTGATGGCGTTCGTGTTCGAAGCGATCTTCGGCGTGGTCTTCGGCATCATCTCGGGCCTCAAGAAGGGCAAGTGGTACGACACTGTCATCCTGATCGTCTCCCTGCTGCTTATTTCTGTGCCGACCTTCGTCACCGGCTTCGTCATGCAATATGTCTTTGGTATTCAGTGGGCGATATTGCCGGTGACGGCAGGCGCAGACCCGGGCTTCATCGACCTGCTCATGCCGGCCATGGTGCTCGGATCGGTGTCGATGGCCTACATCATTCGATTGACTCGCTCCGAAATCTCCTCCAACATCGCCGAGGATTACGTGCGCACCGCACGTGCCAAAGGTATGTCGAACGGTCAGGTCATGCTGCGCCACGTGTTGCGCAACTCCCTGATTCCGGTCGTCACCTACCTTGGTCAGGACATCGGCGCCCTGATGGGTGGTGCCATGATCACCGAACAGATCTTCAACATCCACGGCATCGGCTTCCTCACCTACCAGTCCATTCTGAAGGGCGAGGCTAACCTGGTGGTGTCCATCGTCACGTTGCTCATGCTGATCTTCGTGGTGTGCAATCTCGTCGTCGACCTGCTGTACGCGGCCCTCGATCCGCGTATCCGTTACGCGTGAGCCGGGAGGAGTGAGCGATAATGGCAAACGAAACCACTGAGAACGAACTCAACGAGACCGGCGAACCGGGAACCGAATACTTCATGGAAACCCTGCCTGGTCAAGGCCGCTACGTGGCTCCCATCGAGGAGACCCCGCTGCAGGACGTCGATTCCGTCGACGAATCCGCTCCGGCCACCAGCATGTGGGCCGACGCATGGCGAACCCTGCGCCGCAACCCGCTGTTCATCATTTCTGGTCTGCTGATCATCTTCATCATCGTCGTGGCCATCGCACCGGGCCTGTTCACCAAGCAAGACCCGAACGCTTGCGATTTGGGCAACTCCCTGAGCCCCGCCTCCGCCGGTCACCCCCTCGGCTTCGACCTGCAAGGCTGCGATGTGTACACCCGTGTGGTCTACGGCACCCGTACCTCACTGTCCGTCGGCGTGCTCTCCACGCTGCTGGTCGTGATCGTCGGTACCCTGATCGGTGCCGTCGCCGGCTTCTTCGGCGGCTGGATTGACGCAGTGCTGAGCCGTATCACCGACATCTTCTTCGCGCTGCCTATGCTGCTTGGCGCCATCGTGGTGCTTCAGATGTTCAAGACCTCCAAGTCCATCTGGAAGATCGTGCTGGTGCTGACGCTCTTCGGCTGGGTCGGTGTATGCCGTATCGCCCGAAGCGCCGTGCTGGAATCGAAGAACCTCGAATTCAACACCGCTTCCACGGCCCTCGGCTCCACGCCTGCCAGAAACCTGTTCCGTCACATCCTGCCAAACTCCTTGGCCCCGATCATCGTGATCGCCACCACTTCGCTGGCCTCCTACATCGTGGCCGAAGCCACGCTGAGCTTCCTGGGCGTGGGCCTGCCCACCACCACGGTGAGTTGGGGCGGCGACATCTCCAGCGCACAGACCAACCTGCAGACCGATCCGCTGGTGCTGTTCTACCCATCCGCCGCACTGGCCATCACCGTGCTTGCGTTCATCATGATGGGCGACGCCGTCAAGGACGCCCTCGATCCGAAGAGCCGTACGGCCTGAGCGAGGGGAGTGGAGAAACATTATGACTGACAACACCAACGCCAAGATGCTGGCCATGCAGAAAGAGCACGGTCCGCTGCTCGAGGTCAAGAATCTGGCCATCGACTTCACCACCGACACCGGCAAGCCGGTGCACGCGGTGCGCGACGCCAACTTCACCGTCTACCCTGGCCAGTGGGTGGCCATCGTGGGCGAGTCCGGTTCCGGCAAGTCCACCTCCGCCATGGCCGTGCTGGGCCTGCTGCCCGGCACCGGTCACGTGGTCAACGGCTCCATCAAGCTCAGCGGCGAGGAAATCGCCGGCGCCAAGCAGAGCGAGTTCGACAAGCTGCGCGGCACCAAGATGGGCCTCGTGCCCCAGGACCCGATGAGCAACCTCAACCCGGTGTGGCGTATCGGCACCCAGGTCAAGGAGGCTCTGAAGGCCAACAACATGGACGTGGCCCACGAGAAGCGCTCCGCCCTCGCCAAGGCTCTGGCCGGCGACGAGGTCGAAGTCAAGGGCAACGACGACGAGACCTTCCTCGGCGCCAAGGAACTGCCCGAGCTAATGGCCGAGGCCAAGAAGGCTTTGACCGAAGCCGGCGTGTCCGGCGAGGCCTTCGACAAGGCCGTCGCCCGCTTCACCAACGAATGGGTTCCGGGCTCCGAAACCCGTTGGCGCGTGGCCGACGACCTCATCAAGGCCGGCGTGGCCGACGACCAGGCCTGGTATCTGGCTAAGAAGTACGTCACCGGCTCCACAATGGATGACCGTATCGCGGGTCTGCTGTCCGAGGCCGGTCTGCCCGACGCCGCTACCCGTGCCCGTCAGTTCCCGCACGAGTTCTCCGGCGGTATGCGCCAACGTGCGCTCATCGCCATCGGCTTGGCCTGCCGCCCTGACCTGCTAATCGCCGACGAGCCGACCTCCGCCCTCGACGTGACCGTGCAGAAGCGCATCCTCGATCACCTGCACATGCTCACCGACTCGTTGGGCACCGCCGTGCTGTTCATCACCCACGATCTGGGCCTCGCTGCCGAGCGCGCCCAGCACATTGTCGTGATGTACAAGGGTCAGGTCGTCGAATCCGGTCCGTCCCTCGAGGTGCTGCAGCACCCGCAGCACCCGTACACCAAGCGACTCGTGGCCGCCGCCCCGTCGCTGGCCTCCCGGCGCATCATCTCCGCCAAGGAGCGCGGTGAGAGCGCGGACACCCTGCTTGACCACCACATCGCCGGCGAAAGCACGCTTGAGAAGAGCGAGCACATCATCACCGTCGACCACCTGACCAAGGAATTCAAGCTGCCCCGCAAGAAAGAGATGTTCAAGGCCGTCGACGACGTGTCCTTCTCCGTCAAGCGTGGCACCACACTGGCCATTGTGGGCGAATCCGGTTCCGGCAAGTCCACCGTGGCGAACATGGTGCTTCACCTGCTGAAGCCCACTTCCGGCAAAGTGTTCTATGAAGGTCGCGACACCTCCACGTTCAAGGCCAAGGATCTGCTCGGTTTCCGCCGCCACGTGCAGCCGGTGTTCCAGAACCCCTACGGTTCGCTCGACCCGATGTACTCCATCTTCCGTTCCATCGAGGAGCCGCTGCGCATCCACAAGATCGGCGACAAGAAGTGGCGTGCCAACCGTGTCAAGGAACTGCTGGACATGGTCGAAATGCCGACTTCCGTAATGGGTCGTTACCCGAACGAGCTTTCCGGCGGCCAGCGCCAGCGTATCGCCATCGCACGAGCCATGGCTCTGGATCCGGACGTCATCGTGTGCGATGAGGCCGTCTCCGCTCTGGACGTGCTGGTGCAGGACCAGGTGCTGCGCCTGCTCAACGACCTGCAGGCCGAAAAGGGCCTGAGCTACCTGTTCATCACCCACGATCTGGCCGTGGTTCGCCAGATCGCCGACGAGGTCGTGGTGATGCAGCATGGCAAGCTCGTGGAGCACGCCACCACCGACGAGGTCTTCGAACACCCGCAGAAGCAGTACACCCGAGACCTGCTCGACGCCATCCCCGGCGGCAAACTCCAGCTCGGTTTGGACTGATAGGACATTCTAAATTAGCTCCTTCTGATGAGGGAGCTAATTTTCTTTTATACCTCAATGTAATCGTGAGTGCGGTACTGGTAGAGAGGCCAAAATAGTATGGCTGCATGACCATCACCATCACCACATCGAACGTCAACGGCATTCGCGCGGCAAAGCGCAAGGGCATCGAGGACTGGGCCGGCAAACATGCTCCGGATGTCTGGTGTATGCAGGAAGTACGCGCCCCGCAAGAGGATGTCGATTCGATTTTCGGCGAATTCGGTTTCGAGTATGCCACCGCCGGCAAGATCGCCTCACCCTCTGACCTGCATTCGCTGAACGAGGTCTGCCGTGTCAAGGGTCGTGCCGGAGTCGGGCTCCTCACCGATCTTGAGGTGACCGATAAGCGCTATGGACTTCCGGGCTTGGGCGAGGATGTGGATTCCGGCCGTTGGATTGAGACCGATGTCAAGACGCCGCAGGGATACACGATCACCGTGGCCTGCGTGTACGTGCACGCCGGCAACACCGATGATTCGACCAAGATGGAACAGAAGTACCGTTTTCTGGACACGATGCTCACTCGCATGGGCGAGTTGCGCGACGAGGCCGCGCACGGTGGCAAGCAGGCGGTATTGTGCGGTGATTTCAACATCGCGCACACGCCGCTCGACATCAAGAACGCCAAGGCCAACGAAAAGCACGCCGGCTTCCTGCCCGAGGAGCGCGCCTACGTGGACAAGTGGCTGGATGAATATGAGTTTGTGGATGTGATGCGTTCGCTCGCCGGTGATATTCGGGGTCCGTACACGTGGTGGAGCCAGCGCGGGCGCGCTTTCGACAACAATGTCGGCTGGCGCATCGACTACCAGTTCGCCACGCCCGAGCTGGCGGAGACCGCGCGCGGTTTTGTGATCGACAAGGCACCCACATACGAGTTGCGTTGGTCCGACCACGCGCCACTTACCATCACATACGACGTGTGACCCAGCTTTCTCTAAGCCTGAGTGCTAGTGTTAGCAAGGTTGCAACCGTTACATGAAACGAGGAATTATGGGACTGTTCGGATTCGGCAAGAAGAAGAGCAAGAAGGAAGCCGAGCCGGCCGTTGAGCCTGTCGATGAAGACAAGGTGGCTGCCGCAGAAGCGAACGCTGCCGCAAAGGCCGAGAGTGCGGAGACCGTGCTCGCCGAGCCGGCCAGCGAATACCAGGGCCGCGGCGAAGAGCGAGGCCCGTGGGACGTCAACGATGAGGACGTGCCCGATTATGACGATTATCTGGATCTGGGAGCCTACTACCTGCCCTTCCTCCAGGGCATCCAGCTGCGTATCAAGGCCAACCGCGCCACCCAGCAAGTGCTTGGTTCCACCATCACCTTCGGCTCCTCCAGCCTGGAGATCGAAGCCTTTGCCGCACCCAAGACCCTAGGACTGTGGGATGACGTTCGCGGTGACCTGCTTGAAGCCAACAAGGCCGCTTCTGAAGTGGACGGTGTGTTCGGCACCGAACTGAAGCTGCCGGTCAATGTCAAGGGCGGCAAGACCGTGAACACGCGCATCGTTGGTGTGGACGGCCCGCGCTGGATGCTGCGTGGCATCTTCTCCGGCAAGGCTGCTATTGATCCGGACAGCCCGGAGACCGAGGCGCTGAACAAGTTCTTCGCCGGCATCGTCGTCGAGCGTGGCGAGGAGCCTTTGGCGCCGCGCGATCTGATCCCGATGCATCCGCCGGTCGCCCCCGCTGAGCGTAAGGCCGCCAAGGCCGCGGCCGAAGCCGGCGAGGAGAACGGCAAGGAACACTTCAAGGACATTCCGGACAACAAGCCGAAGGGCCCGTTGAGCCAGGACCAGACCACCGAGGTGAAGACCACCTTGGCCCGTGGCCCGATGTTCTCCGAAGTTCGCTGATCTATAGGAAGAGACTTGGCAGACAACAAACGCACCGGTCTATCCGCGCTGGCCGACGCCGGCAATGACGGCGAGGACTTCTCCGCCATCGATGCCATCGGCGGCCCTCGCGGCGTCATCGAATCCATGCTGCCCGGCGTGGTGTTTGTCGTACTGTTCGTGGCCACGAGCAATCTGAATCTCACCATTGCGGTTTCGGCCGTGTTGGCGGTATTGCAGGTTATTGTGCGACTGATTCAGCGCCAGTCGGTAATGGGCGCGGTCTCTGGTCTGGTGGCGGTAGGCATCTGCCTGATTTGGGCATGGCAGACTCATGAGGCCCGCAATTACTACATCTTCGGATTCATTACCAATGCCGGCTATGCCGCGTTGCTTGCCGTGTCGCTGATTGCGCGCGTGCCCGGACTGGGTTTGGTCGTCGAATTCATTCGCAGCCTGCCCACCGAGCATTTCAAGGCATGGTTCCATGACTGGATGGACGACAAGGCCCTGAAACGCGCCTATATGATTGTCACCGGCCTTTGGGTCGGTCTGTTCCTGCTGCGGCTGGTGGTGCAGGTGCCGCTGTATCTGACCAACCATGTGGCTGCACTCGGCGTGACCCGCCTGCTCATGGGCATTCCGTTCTGGGCATTGGCGATTTGGGCGAGTTACCTCATTATTGCCACGCCGATGCACCGGCATAAGGTCGCGGCTAAGAAGACACAGACTGAAGTCGCTGTTGATGCCGGACTCGAACCGAGCGCAACCGGAAAGGACGATGATGCAAGCTGAAGTTCGTATCGAACGATACGCCGACCAAGGCCGCTGTGTGGCTCATATCGACGGTCGTGTGGTGTTCGTCCGCTTCGCCTTGCCCGACGAACTCGTGCGAGTCGAACTTGACGAGCCCCACGACCGGGACGACCGGTTCTGGACCGGCGAAGTCGTCGAGGTTCTCGAGCCGTCTGAAGACCGAGTCACCCCGGTATGGCCACTTGCCGGTCCCTTGGCGATGGGCGGGGGAGTGGGCGGCGCGGATCTCGTGCACGTCTCTTTGCCCGGCCAGCTCAAGTGGAAGGCCATCACCGTCTCCGAACAGATGAGCCGACTCGGCCATATCGACGTGGCCGTTCCCATCGAGCGCATGCCCGGCGACAAGGAAGCCGGCGGCCTCAATTGGCGTACCCGCATCGAAATGATTGCCGACGACAACGGCATGCCATCCATGCGCCGGCGCGGCACACACAACCGCGTGGCCATCGACACCATGCCGCTTGCCACGCGCACGCTGCTGGACGTCGCCAAGCGCGAACACGTGTGGGAAGGCGGCTTTGAACCCGGCTCCCAGATTCGTCTTTCCGTGCCCGAACCGCGCGGCGAGATCGTCGATACCGCGGCAGCAGACGACAATTACGCCGTACTTGTGGACGGCGAACTGCGCGCCGGCTCCCAGCTGCTCACCGAACAGGTGACCATCAACGGCACGACCTTCGACTATCAGGTTGACGCCAACGGTTTCTGGCAAGTGCATCGCCAAGCGCCGATCGTCCTCGGTACGCACGTGATCAATCTGGTCAACGGGCAGCTGCAGTCAGCGGCGGACGCCGTAATCTGGGACCTGTATTCCGGTTCCGGCCTGTTCACCCTGCCGTTGGCCACAATGACCGGTGAACGCACCCGCATGCTCAGCGTTGAAGGCGCGCGTGTGGCCGTCAAGAACGCCCAGCGCAACCTGCGCGCCATGAACCTGAACGACGTGGACGCCCGCGCGGGTGATGTCTCGCGCACGCTGGACCATGTGCCGGCGCATCTGGCCAAGCCGAATGTCGTAGTGCTTGATCCGCCGCGTGCCGGTGCTCGTGCCAAGGTCTGCCGCCAGATTGCCGCGGCCGGCGCATCCAGCGTGGTCTACATCGCCTGTGATCCCACCAGCCTCGCACGCGACACCGCGACACTCATCGGCGAAGGCTACGAGCTCAAAGACATCCGTGCCTTCGACATCTACCCGATGACCCACCATACGGAATGCGTAACACTGCTTGTACGAGCTACGAAGTAGCGAAGTAGAAGCAGATGTACGTCCTATGCAAGGCACGCCCAAGAAAACGAGCAAGGCGAAGTTTGATTGGCTACGTGCTACTGCAAGTTGAAGTCCTAACATTACTCATAAGGATTATACCCACTAAGTAAAAAAAGTATATAAAATAAAGGCTTATGTATCATAGAGATGGACTATGTAATGCATGGATCATATAATTGGACACCAAGAGCTAATAATAATGAAGAAACCTTAGCAGCTGCACTTAATCATGAACTTGTAGCAAAGTTTGCTAAAGAGCTTATGGATTTATATAATGGGATTTTTTTAAACAAAGACAAATCAGAATTTATGGAGGTATAAATATAATGATATTTGATCCTAGAGACTGGGATATTGAGACGGAAGTTGAAACTGGCAATGATGATTTTGTATTTGGCAATTATGTTGAGTGGGATAGATTTAGAGATGAAAATGAGGAAGAATTACTGGATTATTTGGGTGTAGATTTACCGTGGGGTAAAAGTTTAACATTACATGAATATATTGATTTTATTTCACAAGATATATTTCAAAAAACTAATTTGATTCAAGAATATATTGAAGATAAGTTATTGATGGAAAATACCAGTGAATTGTTATATGGCATATCAATAAAATTTATTGAAAGAAATAATGAAGTCTCAGATAATTTAATTTCAAATATTTTTGACTATTATGGAGTACCATCTGGAACGGAATACGAATATGAACTTCCTGAATACTTACGTTATTGGCAAGATGATTTTTCAGATTTTGATTATGATAATTACAAGAAGTATCCAATAAAAGTTGAAAAATATGAACATACAATTAATTGCATATTTAATGATATAGATTCCGCCACAGAACAATTAATAAAAAAGTCATTAGTATTGTCTTCACTAATTATTACAGAGAGTATGTTTAAAAGTGTAATAGTAGAGAAATTTCCTAAAGACAATGAGATTTCTGAGTTTGGAAAAGAAATAATACAAAGTGAAATTAATAATAGTTTACGGGGTAACAATGAAGGTAAAAATAAATTATTTAAGAAACTTTACAAAAAAAATGCACCAAGTCAAAATTGGATAAATTTGAGAAATTCTCTAGCACATGATATTGAAAGTTCCTCAATTATCAAAGATGAAATTAAATACTTAAATCTTAAAACTGATATGGAAGAAAAATATTTGATATCAAGTTTAAAACAAAATTTAATTAAGTTTTGTAAGGATCTAAAAGATATAATTAGTAATTGATAAATTCCAGTTTGTCGAGGTAATACCTTTTAACGATAACCTTATGTTATCATTAAAAAGTATGTGGATATGTTCCCACATACGAAGGCAATTACTTGACATACTTGGTGTTCGCTCATTTGATAACGCCCGAGATTTTGCGCACTTTGGTTTGGGCTTGAGATAGGGGCATGGCCCGTGTCCTGTGTACGATTTTCAGTCGCCAGACATTAGAAAACCGCGATTGGAAACGAGGGCACGAAGCCATGTCACAGCAGATTCTACAGGTCGACCAGGCCATGTTGGAAACCACCCTGGACCGGATGGTCCGCAAAAGCGTCGAGGAGACCCTGAACGCGATGCTCGACGCCGAGGCCGACGAGATCACCGGCGCCGCGCGCTACGAGCGCAGCGGGGACCGCAAGGCGTACCGGGCCGGCCACTACGAGCGCGACCTGACCGTCAAGGCCGGCAAAATGAGCCTGAAAGTGCCGAAACTCAAGGGCGCGGTGTTCGAGTCGGCCGTGATCGAACGATACCGTCGGCGTGAGGAGAGCGTCGAGGAGGCCTTGATCGACATGTACCTGGCCGGCGTCTCCACCCGCCAGGTCGATGATGTCAGCCGGCTCCTGTGGGGCGACCGCATGCCCTCGCAGACCCTGAGCGACAAGCTCAAGCGCGTCTATGCGGATATCGACGCATGGCGGGGCAGGCCCCTCGAACAGGATTACCCGTACCTGTTCATGGACGGCGTGTGGCACAAAAGGTGCTGGGGCGGGTCCGTGGAGAACGTGAGCATCCTGGTGGCCATCGGCGTCGGCATGGACGGGCGGCGCGAGGTGCTTTCGGTGGCCGAGGGCATGAAGGAGGACGCGGAAAGCTGGCGCGAATTCATCAAAGGCATGCTCGCACGAGGCCTCAAGGGCGTGAGACTGGTGACGGGAGATCGGTGCGCGGGGCTGGTCGCCGCCGCGGGCGAGCTGCTGCCCGATGCCCGCTACCAGCGGTGCATGGTGCATTTCGAGCGCAACATACTCGCCAGGGTCAACCCCGGGAACCGCGACTGGGCGGCCGACGCACTGAAGGCCGTGTTCTCCATGGAATCACGCGACAAGGCGTTGGAGAAGGCCGAATCCGTCGCCCGGGACATGGAATCCAGGAAACTCAAGGAGGCCGCCAAATGCCTGCGCGAGGGCATCGGCGAGACCACGACCTACCTGCTCGACGACTACCCGCGCGAGCATAGGCGTCGGATCCGCACCAACAACATGATCGAACGGCTCAACCGCGAGATCAGGCGCAGGACCCGCGTGGTCGGCTCGTTCCCCGACGGACGCAGCGCGTTGATGCTCGTCTGCGCGAGGGTCCGCTACGTGACATCCGACGAGTGGTCGACGCGCCGCTACCTCGACATGTCAAGGCTCGGTGAGACCGTACCAGCAGCGAACTGATCACCGCCACAGGGACGGGCGAAGACCAAAGTGCGCAAGAGTTCGGGCACTACC
>NZ_JBHEEA010000026.1:0-15062 GCF_041900695.1 Bifidobacterium sp. 2450 | reverse complement strand
GCTCCACGAGCCCGAGGCCGAGGACTTCCAGTCGATGCGCAACGTGACGAGCGAGCCACGACGGTAGCCTTTGACGGTACCGTAAGTGGAGTTAATCAGCGTCAGCACTTTGGTCTGGGTTAGGGAAACCCGCTCAGGCGACCAAGGCCCGCTCCCAGAGGCGTTGCGCGTCTCGCAAAGCCGTGATATCCGGTTTGAGGTAGTACTTCGCGGTGGTTTTGATATCGCTGTGGCCGAGCATTTTGCTCACGATGGCGATGTCAGCCCCGGCGGCCAGAGTGTTCGTGGCCCATGAGTGGCGCAGGTTGCGTGCGGGCACATACGACAGGTTATGCCGTTTGCACCAGCTCGCGTATTGGCGTGCGGCTTGCGGCGGGGTGAGGGGGCCGATGAGACGGCCTCCCTCGCGTGGCCTGAGTTCACGCAGCCGTCTGATTGCGAAGCGCGGCAACGGCAGCGTGCGGCGGGACAGTTCGGTTTTCGGCGGTACGACGGCCTCATGCCCGCTGACCCATTGCAGGCCACGCTCGACATGCAGGACACCTGAGCGCAGGTCAATATCCGACCATTCGAGCCCGTAGCCTTCTTCGGTGCGCAGCCCGCATGAGGCGGCGCAGATAATCCACGCCTCCAAAGGGTGATCGTAGAAGCCCTGCAACAGTGCGCGTTGCTGGCGGATGCTTAATATGGTCGGCTCGTAATGAGTTTTGGCCGGCAGCTGGATGTCACGTCTCGTGATGTCCACGTCCAACAGGTTCCAACGGATAGCCCGCCTGAGTATCGCGCGTAGTACGGCCCATGCCTTGCGTGCGGCTCCCGCAGTGTCGAAATCCGCAAGCCACTTGTCCACAAGCTCCACGCTTATCGCGCCCATATCCATGCCACCGAAGCATGGCATGACATGCAGCCGCCACGCGGACTCGTAGCCCACGCGCGTGCTCTCACGCAGATTCCGCGTGCAATACGGCCAAAACCGGTCGTTCCAAAACTCTCGTAACAGCATTTTCGACCTCCGAAAACCCACACGCCGTCTGGCCTGTCCAAACGGGTGAAACGTGTGGGTTTTCCCAAAAAAGAAGAGAGGGGAACGGGATGCCCCCATTCCAACAGTTATTAGGCTCCATGGAATTCTGGAGCGCGGTCATCCTTGCGCTCATTGGTGGCGGTGGGCTTGGCGGTCTTGTGGGAGCGTGGAGCAACCGCAGGAAAACCGAGGCCGACATCGACGGCATCACCGCCGACGCGGCCGACAAGGCCGTGAAGATTCTCACGGGCAGCATCATCGACCCTTTGCGTGAGCAGGTCGCCTATCAGGAGAATCAGATCCGGCATTTGGAGGAGGTGCAGCGCAAGTATTTCAAGGCCGTGGCCTATGTGCGCGGCCTGTCCCACTGGCTTCAATCGTTCTGCGAAGTCACAGAACCCAAGTTTTTGAAACGTCATCCGAAACCTTCGTTGCCGGACGAGCTTCGTCCGGACGTGGCCCCCGAAACCATCATCGAATCCAATAAGGAGGAGTAAACAATGACCTGATTCTAGCCCCACACGGTATGGCGTGGGGCTTTTCCATATACCGCCCCGATAATCCTGACCCACGACCGTGGGCCACAAACAACAATCCATCCCGAGAAAGGGGAAACCATTGGTCAATAACAAGGACAAGCCGAAGCCGTGGCATAAGCGTCTGCTCGCCAAGGCCACGGCGCTGGCCGCCGCCATGTGCGTGATGCTGCTCCCGGCGACCGCGCACGCGGACATGCAGGGCGTGGACATGTCCAACTGGCAGTGCGGCGCGGACGTGTACAACATGCAGGCCGACTTCGTGATCGTCGGCACCACATGGGGCACGGGACAGGTGTACAACAACTGCCTCGTGTCCGGCGTCAACACCGACGCCAACCGCATGATCGCCCAGGCACAGGCCAGCGGCAAGAAATTCGGTTTGTACCATTACGCGATGGGCGGCAACCCGGAGGCCGAAGCCCGGTTCTTCTACACGAACACGTCGAACTATTGGCGTCACGGCATCGTGGCGCTCGACTGGGAGATGGACGACAACCCCGCATGGGGCAACTGGGACTGGGTACGCCGCTTCATGACGGAATGCGAACGTCTTTCCGGTGGCGTGCGTCCGTTGCTGTATACCGGCCCGGTCGCCGGCACCATCCCGCAGGACATCCGCAACCGGTACGGCCTGTGGATCGCCCAGTATGCGAACATGAGCCCGACCGGCTATCAGGCATCCCCGTGGATGCTGGGCGCATACGGCGAGGCCATGCGCCAGTACTCGGGTACCGGCGTGGTTAACACGTGGAGTCCCATCGACCTCAACGTGTTCCGTGGCGAGGCATGGCAGTGGGACCTCTACGCCAACCCCACCGGTTCCACGGCCCCATCCCAGCCGGCAACGCCCGCGCCCGTGCAGCCGAGCAAACCACAGACCAACACCAACACGGGTGGCATCAGCCACGTCATGCAATGGGGAGAAACCATCTGGGGACTCGCCGTAACGTACGACGCTTGGCCGCTGTCCGCGTGGCACACGCCTTCCGGTGACATCAACCGCTACTACGTGGGCGACGTCGTAACCTACGGCGCCACCGCCACCACCGCGCCGTCCAACGGGGTTTCCAAGACCCTCCAATGGGGCGACACCGTGTGGGAGTTCGCCACCTCCCACGGCTACAACGTCTCCCAGTGTTCGGTCCCCAGCGGCAACATCAACGTCTACTACGTGGGCGACGTGGTGACCTGCCGCTAACCCAAACCGATGCCGCCGTCACTCCCCCGATGGCGGCATCACCCCATTTTTTGATCGGAGCAAAATATGACCGACAACAACACCGAAACGCCGGCGTCCACCGACACCGCGCCCGACTGGCTCATCCCCAGCCGCGTCTACGACGTCCTCAAATGGCTCGGCCTCATCGTCCTGCCCGCACTCGCCGTGTTCGTGGGCACGGTCGGCCCCGCATGGGACTGGCCTCACGTGGACGCGACAGTGACCACGCTCAACGCGCTCGGCATCCTCGCCGGCACGCTCATCGGCGTCAGCGCCATCAAACAACGCCTCGCCGCGTAACCACACATAGTTCGGCCCCGTCCGGCATCGCAGACAGCTCAACAGAGCTGGGACTGCGGCCGGACGGGGCCGATTTTGCGTTCTACCGAGGTGCAGCCTAATCCACCTTGCCTGAGCGCGTCATGCGGACGCCGAGCGCCGGGTCGACCACGGTATCCGACTTGGTGGTCTGGGCTCGCAACGCGAGCCGGGCCACGTCATCACGCAACGCGCGTTGCGCGGCGTTCAGATGCGGGTCATCCCACCATTCCACCGCCACATCGCCATCGTCGGAATCATCGGCCAGAGAGTCGAACCGTTCCCTGAGGAGCTCCCGTATCGTATCCTCCACGAATTCGGACGGAGTGTTGACGCGCGTCTCCCGATCCGATGCGATGTCCCATCCGGCGTCCACGGGTTCGCTGTCGAACCGTTTGCGCATACGCCACAGCGTGGTGCGGGTCAGTCCGGTGGAGATCGTGAGCCGACTGTAGTCCGCGCCCTGCTCGAACGCGGTCCTGACGAGCCGTTCGCGTTCCGTGTCGGCCTGCCGGGTCTGTTCGGCGAGTTTGTTGTGCAGCTCCCAGTTGTCGAGGAGCCGGTCGATGGTGTCGTTGAGGTCGCTCAATGGTTCTCCTTGGTTTCGTCGGTTTCGTCCTGTCGTTCCGTCTGGTAGTCGCGCATCCATTGGGTCATCACGGTTGCCGCCTCGATTCTGCCTTGGTGGAGGCGGGCCAGGTCTCCGGCCATGCGCGTGTAGTCGAATCCCAGATGTCGGGTGTGCAGGAGTCTCACGCAGTGCAGGAGCTTCTGGTATCCCGCGCCGTCCGGGTCGTTGAGCAGGCTGCGGCATGTGGCCGTCATCCGCGAGTCCGCCAATCGTTCGTTGGGGTGCAAGAGCCGTCTATATTCGCGCATCGCCTCGGCGAACGTGGTGCGCGAGTCGATTGCCATGATCAGGAGGGAGGCGTCGCGGGGGGATTGCGCGTGGTTGGCCAGCAGGCACATGGTCTGCCATGCCGCCGTCCCGTAGGGTTCGGGCATTGGCTGCGCCTGGCCCCACTCGACCCATTCGAGTATGAGCGGGTCGAGCGTGCACGGCAGCGGGTTATGGGACAGCCGGCGCAGCAGGCCTATGGCATGACGTTCGCCCTCGTCCTCGCGGACGAGCCCCCTTGGGCGAATCCCGTTGGCCCGTTGGCGTCCGCCCTCCAGCAGGTTCCGGACATGCAGGCGGGCGAGCCGTTGGAAACCCCGATCGTCCATGGTCAGCGTTCCCGCCAGTTGCCGTCGATGAACCCACATGCCAGTGGGTTGCGTTCGGGGAACGGCCCGTAGCGGCGTACCGCCTCAAGCAGCACTGCGGCGTTGTGCTGGCTGATATGCCCTCCGTTCAGGCGCAGCACCGCGCCCTCCGGTATGCCGGTCGTCCAATTGCAGTCCGCGGGCAGGCTCGCGAACGCGTTGCCTTCGAGGTCGAAAAAGTTCGAGACGTTTTTCGCTGTCCCGTTGGTCTCGCGTGCTATGCGTCGCGCGGCGGTGGTTATCGTGATGTCCATCATATCCTCCTCATGTTTTTGCCTGTAACTACAGGTTACAGGATGTAACATCGAGTTGCAAGCTATAACATGAGATGGCGTGTCGCGACAAACCAAACCAGCCCCACTTTTTTCCGGCACCCGGAGGACCCCGAGCACCGCCACCCCACCGTGACGGCGCTCGATTTTTGCCCACATTTTGCCCACATTATCCAGATAAAACCGGATAAACGAGGATAAAACCGGATAAAACAGAAAAGCCGCTCAGCCCTACTCACGTAAGGCAAAGCGGCCATTCTCAACGATTTTAAAAGAGTGGGGCCGCAGGGGCTTGAACCCTGGACCGGGCGATTATGAGTCGCATGCTCTAACCGACTGAGCTACGGCCCCACGTTCGCTGCGCAAAACAGCCAACTTGCCAAAGTGTAGCACGAGCCCGCTAACGCCGGCACGCGCGTCATGCACCCATGCCATGCACCCGCCAGCAACAAGCAGCATCTCCCGGCGCTACTTCTCCCCCATGTACCTCAACGGGTTCTCGATGAACCGTCGCAAGCCCATTTCGGCCGCGCCATATAGCGAGGGATGCAGCGCCACCGGCGGCACAAACACGCGAATCTTCACATTAGGGTATCCCAGAATTTCCGAACGCAGCCGGCCTTCAAGCACGGTGGCCAGCTCGTCGCCGAAGTGCGTCCACAGTCCGCCCAACAGCACCGTATCGACATCCACCAGATTCACGGCGGAAGCGATGGCGGAAACCAGCGCATCGGCGGCCTGATCGACCACTTTGGCCACATCCGAATCCCCGGCGCGCCAACGCTGGAGGAACGCATCGATGGCCTCGCTGCTGGTGGCATCCCCATCCTCGGCAATGCCGGCAGCCTCGACCAAAGCGCGACGGCCCGCAAACGCCTCAAGGCACCCATGACGCCCGCAGCTGCACAACGGCCCATCCATCGCCACGGACAGATGGCCGATCTCGCCGGCGAATCCGTGCGAGCCCATCACCACTTCGCCGTCGCGCACCACCGCGCCGCCGATGCCGATATCGGTAGACAGGTAAATAAAGGAGTCCGTGCGGTCCACCACATTCAGGAAGGACGCACGTTCGGTGGCATACCCCGGAATCTGAGCGATGGCGGCCATCTTCGCTTCGTTACCGGCCACCACATCCAGCCGGCGTACCACGTTGAACCGGGTGAGGTTGACGTTTTCCCAACCCAGATTGCGGGCCACCAACAGCCACATGTCGTCGGTGACGATGCCCGGCAGCGCGAGCCCGGCCCCCACCACCTTGCAGCCGCGTCGTTTGAGTCGGCTTTCCAACGGGAAGGTCATCGCATCGAGCTTGGCGAAGATCTCGTATGGGTCAGTGCCGGTCATATCCTCACTCACCCACTCCTGACCGAGAGTGTCGCCGTTCAGATCGAGTGCCAGGCAACCGTAACCATCGGTGTTGATCTGCAGGCCGATGCCGGCGATGGATCCGCCGCGAATCTCCAGCGGCGTGCTGGGGCGGCCGTATGTGGTGGAGACGACCGGTTCGCCTTCCTGCACCACGCCGCTTTCAATGAGCATCGAGGCCAGCAGCGAGAGCGTGGCCTTGGTCAGGCCCGTCTCCTTGGCCAGATCGGCACGACTCATCGGTTTCTGCGCACGCAACAAGGTGTCGAGCGTCACCGACAGGTTATGGTTGCGCAGATCCTCCTGATTGATCCTGCGTAGATTTGCCATTGGCCCCTACCTCCTCGCACCCTTAGTCTCAAACGCCGCACAGGCGCTCACATCCGTCTATCACACCATGATATTGTGCGTCAAACGATTGAATCGGACCGCACCTTCGCGTGTTTCCGTTTGCAATCGAACGTTGAGATACAGTATAGTTTAATCGTCTAACTTATTGGCTATGGCGCGCCGAAACTTTTGAGCGCGACCCTCATCGAGGAGGAATGCATGACGAGAGTACTGGTTGCCGGCGTAGATACGTCAACCCAATCAACGAAGGTCCGCATCACGGATGCCGCCACCGGCGAACAGGTTCGGTTCGGGCAGGCCAAGCACCCGGATGGCACCTCGGTCAACCCGGAATTCTGGTGGGAGGCCTTCACCAAGGCCGCCGAGCAGGCCGGCGGGCTTGACGATGTCGCGGCCCTCGCGGTTGGCGGCCAGCAGCATGGCATGGTCATTCTCGACAAGCAGGGCAACGTGATTCGCGATGCGATGCTCTGGAATGACACCAGTTCCGCCCCGCAGGCCGCCGCCCTGATCGACAAGCTCGGTGCAGCTCCGGCCGAGGGCGACGAACCGGACGACGTGACCGCCCGCGGCAAGCAGCGCTGGGTCAAGGCCGTCGGCTCCTCCCCCGTCGCCTCCTACACGCTGACCAAGGTGGCGTGGGTGGCCGAGAACGAGCCTGAGAACGCCAAGAAGATTGCCGCCGTCTGTCTGCCGCACGATTGGCTGAGCTGGCGTATCGCCGGCTATGGCCCGGTGGCCGAGGGCGAGGACGCTCATCTCGAAGCCCTGTTCACCGACCGTTCCGACGCTTCCGGCACCATTTACTACGATGCCGCGCATGACGAGTACCGCCGTGATCTCATCGCCATGGTGCTGGCCCCTGCCGAGGGCGAGGAAGCCGCCAAGGCTCACGCCGACGCCATTGTGCTGCCCACCGTGCTGGGCCCGCGTGAGGCAGCCGCCGTCAAGGCCGACCCCGCCATTGCCGGCAAGGACGTTGAAGGCGGCTGCATCATCGGCCCCGGCGGCGGAGACAATGCCATGGCCTCGCTGGGCCTCGGCATGGCCGTGGGCGATGTGTCCGTATCGCTCGGCACCTCCGGCGTGGCCGCGGCCATCGCTGAAAACCCGGTGTACGACCTGACCGGCGCCATTTCCGGCTTTGCCGACTGCACCGGCCACTATCTGCCGCTCGCCTGCACAATCAACGGTTCGCGCATTCTGGACGCCGGTCGCGCCGCCCTGGGCGTGGACTACGACGAGCTGGCCGAACTGGCCTTCAAGGCCGAGCCGGGTGCCGGCGGCATCACCCTGGTGCCGTACTTCGACGGCGAGCGTACGCCGAACCGCCCGGACGCTACTGCCTCGCTGACTGGCCTGACCCTGCACAACACCACCAAGGAGAATCTGGCTCGTGCATTCGTCGAAGGCCTGCTGTGTTCCCAGCGCGACTGCCTCGAGCTGATTCGCTCGCTGGGCGCCGAGATCAACCGCATCCTGCTCATTGGCGGGGGCGCGAAGTCCGTGGCCATCCGCACGTTGGCCCCCTCAATCCTCGGCATGGACGTGACCCGTCCGGCCACCGACGAATATGTGGCCATCGGCGCCGCCCGTCAGGCCGCCTGGGTGCTGTCCGGCGAGGCCGAACCGCCGACCTGGCAGCTCACCATCGAGGGCGTGGAGACCGGCGAGCCCACCGAAGCCGTGTACGAGGCGTACGCCAAGGCGCGCGGCTGATACGCTGCCAGCACAATCCATGAGATAACAACTGAATAACGATTCCTGATGAATGCCGCCATGGCGAGCATCGCGAAGAGCCGCTGTTATACCGCGCTCCTCGCTGAAGCACACATGGCGGCATTTTTCGTTTCCCACGCAATCCACAAATACGGCTATGATCAAGCCGTTTGAACAAGTCTGGAGATTCTTCTATGAACGACCGCTCCCGTATGATGCTGTACGCCCTGACCGCCGTCGCATGCGTGATTTGGATATGGCAATCCGCCAAAGAAGCAATGGCCGATGGCACGATGATCAGCACCTCGAACATCATCTTCCTGGTGTGCATCGGTATCGCAGCCGTCTACTGTGCAGTCAACGCACTGATCCTGTGGTGGCGTCAGCCCGGCAAGGATGACGAAGATGATAACGATAATGCCGATGAGAGCGCCGAATCCGACGAGAGCACCAAATCCGATGGCAGCGCTGATTCCGATGGCACCACTGCCTCCGACGACACCACCAGCAAATAAGTCGTCAACGCATAAGTCGCCTCGGCACAGTCGCAATCAATAATCACTTCATCCGAATTCATCACTTCACCAAAGGAACATCAGAACATTATGGACGCAACAACCTTGTCAATCATTCTCAGTGTGGTATTGGCCGTCATCTGCGTGCCCTGCGGCATGTTCCTAGGGCTTATTCCGTTGAAGGCCGACTTGGTGACCGCCAAGCAGTCAAAAGCATCGCAGATGATGAGCTTCATCATTGCGTTGGTGTTCATCGGATTGCTGCTCCTGAACCGCGACATGGAAACTTGGGCCATCGTTATCGGCCTGGTCATCGGTTTCGCCGTGGCGAAAATCCCCGCTCTGCACACTTGGGCCCTCAATAAGTGGCCGTTCTTCGAGCCCAAGAAGTCGGCGGCAAAGCCCAAGCGCGTTAAGAAAGACAAGAAGAAGTAGGCTCTGGCTTTATCTATTCGCTGAAAGCGGGATATCGACATCGGTATCCCGCTTTTTCATTGGCCGCACATATCCGCTGAGGCACATCGCCGAATCATATTGTCGAAATACACCCCAAGTCAGGGCTGATTTCGCGAAGAACGTACACCGGGATCCATCCATCGCGACAAACGGAGAAGGGACGCTGCGTGCAACAGCGTCCCTTTCGGAGGAGGAATGGAACTCAGGTCCATCCCCGTGGCCACCGGGCGGGCCCGGAGGCCAGGTTTAGCTCAGCCTTTCTTTTTCTTGGAGAGCAGGTCGTAGGCGACGGCGGCGATGACGACGAGGCCCTTGATGGTCTTGACCCAGGCGGCGTCCACGCCCATGATGGACAGGCCCTGGTTGAGCACGCCCATGATCAGGGCGCCGACCATGGCGCCGGGGATGGTGCCGATGCCGCCGGTGACGGCCGTGCCGCCGATGAAGCAGGCCGCGATGGCGTCCATCTCGAACTCCATGCCGGTCTGCGCGGAGGCGGAGGCCAGGCGGGACAGGGTGATGATCGAGGCGATGGAGACCAGGAAGCCCATGTTCAGGAAGATCTCGAAGTCGACCTTCCTGGTGTCGATGCCCGAGAGGATGGCGGCCTTGCGGTTGCCGCCCACGGCGTACACGTTGCGGCCGAAGACCATGCGGTTGAGGACGAAGTAGTAGACGCACACGAGCACGCCGATGATGACGAGCACGATCGGGATGCCGCCCTGGGTGGCGTTGCCGGACATGGCCAGCAGGTAGGTCACGTAGCCGATGGCCAGCGCGGCGACCACGCACTTGAGGACGACGAAGCTCATGGGCTGGGCGGGCAGGCCGTTCCTGACGGCCCTGGCGCGCTTGGACAATTGGCTCCAGACCACGAGCACGATGGCGGCCAGACCGACGACCAGGGCGGTCAGGGCGAACGGCCCGACGAAGATGGTGGGGATGTAGTCCTTGGAGATGGCGCGGAACGAGGCGTTGGACACCGGGATGGACTCGCCGGCGACCACGGTCGCCAGGCCTCGGAAGATGAGCATGCCGCCCAGGGTGGTCACGAAGCCGGGCACGTCGACGTAGGCGACCCAGAAGCCGTGCCACGCGCCGATGGCCAGGCCGATCGCGATCATGAGCAGGATCGCGGCCCACCACGGGACCCCGTGCTTCATGGCCAGGGCGCCCACGCCGCCGATGAAGGCGACCACGGAGCCCACGGACAGGTCGATGTGGGTGGCGATGATGACCATCAGCATGCCGATGGCGGCCACGAGCACGTACGCGTTCTGCTGGAACAGGGCGACCACGTTGTTCGGATTCAGCAGGCGCCCGCCCGTCAGGATCTGGAAGACGACGATCACCAGCACGAGGGCCAGGTAGATGCCGTAGGAACGCATGTTGCCCAACAGCAGGGCCTTCAGGCTCTGTTCGTCCCCGCCCTTCTTGGCTGCGGGGGTTACGGTTGCGGTAGACATTTCGGAGGGTATCCTTTCAAACTTTCAAACAAAGCACGTGGGAACGATTCGCGCGGAGGTCAGGCGAAGGCCCGCTCCTTGGGCAGCGGGACGGCGGAGGTCATGTAGCGCATGAGCTCCTCCTGGCTGGTCTTCCTGGCGTCGAAGTTGCCGGTGATCACGCCGTTGCTCATCGTGTAGATGCGGTCGCAGATGCCCAGCAGCTCGGGCAGTTCGGAGCTGATCACGACCACCGCGGAACCCGAGTCGGCCAATTGGTCGATGATCTCGTAGATGTCGTACTTCGCGCCCACGTCGATGCCTCGGGTCGGCTCGTCCAGGATCAGGACCTTCGGGTCGGTGGCCATCCACTTGGCCAGCACGACCTTCTGCTGGTTGCCGCCCGACAGGTTGCCGGCAGGCATCTCGATGGTCGGCGCCTTGGTGCGGAACTCCTTGCGGTACTTCTCGGCCGTCCGCTTCTCACGGGTCTCGTCCACCACGCCCAGCCTGTTCGACAGTTCCTTCAGACTGGCCAGGGACGTGTTCTCGCGAATCGTCTTCATGAGGTTCAGGCCGTACACCTTGCGGTCCTCGGTCGCGTAGGCCACGCCGTGGTCGATGGCGGAACGCACGGTCGGGAACTTGACTTCCTTGCCTTCCACGAAGATCCTGCCGGACGCGTTGGTGCCGTACTGGCGGCCGAACACGCTCATCGCGGTCTCGGTGCGGCCCGCGCCGATAAGGCCGGCCAGACCGACGATCTCGCCGGCACGCACGTTGATGCTCACGTCCTTGGAGACCAGACGCGCCTCGTCGAGCGGGTGGCGCATCCTCCAGTCCTCGATGCGGAACATCTCCTTGCCGATCCTGGAGGTGTGCACCGGGTAGCGGTTGGTCAACGGACGGCCCACCATGTCGCGGATCAGCACATCCTGGTCCAGCGGGTGGGCCGCGTCGATGTCGATATGGCTGATGGTGTGACCATCGCGGATGACCTGCACCGCGTCCGCGGAATAGGCGATCTCGTTGAGCTTGTGCGAAATGATGATCGCGGTGATGCCCTGCTCGCGGCGAAGCCCGTCGATCAGGTCGAGCAGGTTCCTCGAATCCTCGTCGTTCAACGCGGCGGTCGGCTCGTCCAGGATCAGCAGCTTCACGTTCTTGGTCAAAGCCTTCGCGATCTCGACCAGCTGCTGCTTGCCGACACCGATGTTCGAGATCAGGGTGTCCGGGTTCTCGTCCAGACCGACCTTCCTCATCACGTCGTACGCGACGCGGCGCTGCTCGTCGGCATCGATCGCGATGCCCTTCCTCTTCTGATTGCCCAGGAAGATGTTCTCCTGGATCGACATGTACGGCACCAGCGCAAGCTCCTGGTGGATGATCACGATGCCCTTCTCCTCGGAATCGCGAATCGTCCTGAACTTGCACGTCTCGCCGTTGTACACGATGTCGCCCTCGTACGTGCCGTACGGGTACACACCCGACAACACGTTCATCAAAGTCGACTTGCCCGCACCGTTCTCACCGCAGATCGAGAACATCTGGCCCCTCTTGACCATGATATTCACATCGTTCAACGCGGTGAACGGGCCGAAACGCTTCACGATATGACGCATCTCCAAAATCACGTCACCGTTCGTAGCCACAGCTACCTCCTCCGATAGTAATGCCCCTGTGCATGATGAAGGCGCCGTACCGCAACCACGCAGCGCGGCACCCCCTTATCTGTTAGCCGTTAGGCCGTTGGATGAATCGAATCAGCGATCCTGCGGATCACAGGCCAGCATCCTTGGCGGAGATGTAGCCGCCGTCGACGAGGATTTCCTTGAGGTTGTCCTTGTCCACGGTGACCGGGGTCAGCAGCTGGGACGGAACATCCTTAGTGCCGTTGTTGAAGGTGTCAGGAGCCTTCGGATCCTTGCCATCGACCATGTCCTTGATCATTTCGGCGGTGGCCTTGGCCAGCTCGCGGGTGTCCTTGTAGACGGTCATGGACTGCTTGCCCTGCACGATGGCCTGCACGTTGGCCTTCTCGGCGTCCTGACCGGTGATGATCGGGTAGTAGTCCCAGCCAGCGGCCTCTACGGTGTTGTAGGTACCGGTTGCCTCGGCGTCGTTCTGGGCGAGCACGGCGTCAAGCTTGGTGCCATCGTTGTAGAAGGAGTTGATGCGGTTCTCCATCTCGTTCTGGGCCTTCTGACGATCCCAGTTATCGATACCGATGGACTGCCAATCATCAGCAGAGGAAGGAACCTTGCCGGACTTGGACTGCAGCACGCCGGACTTGAAGTACGGTCCGAGCACGTCCCAAGCGCCCTTGAAGTAGTAGCCTGCATTGTTATCGGTCGGGGAACCGGCCATGAGTTCGACGTTGAACGGGCCCTTCTTGCCATCCTTCAGACCGAGCTTCTGCTCGATGTACTCGCCCTGCATCTTGCCGACATCCTCCAAGGAGAAGGTGGCGTAGTAGTCAACGGCGTCGGTGTTCATGATCAGACGGTCGTAGGCAATGACCTTGCCGCCGTTGGAGGCGACCTGCTCGGCAGCAGCTCCGGTCGCAGTGCCGTCGATGGATGCGATGACTACGTAGTTCATGCCGTTGTTGGCCATGTTCTGAATCTGGGAGGTCTGCAGATCGGTCTTACCATCCGCGTACTGCAGGGTGACGTCATAGCCGTAGCCTTCAAGCTGCTTCTTCAGGTTCTCGCCATCGATCTTCCAACGCTCGAGCATCTGCTCAGGCATCGAAATACCGACCTTGACGGTGTCGGAGCTGCCACCGTCGCCACCGGCGGTGGTCGTGCCACGGCTACCGCCACAGGCGGCCAGCGGGATGAACATGGCGGTCGCGGCAACCACACCAAGCACCTTGGTCCACTTATTCATGGGGATTCCTTTCGACATTGATAGGAACTTGTTTCCTCTTCCTTTTGGTCAGGCAACCATTGCCGAACCTGCATAAAAATATACCATTAGTTTTTTGATTTAACAATCAGACGACCGCTCTTTTCCCAGAGATTGCACGGATTACAGCACTGTTGATTCATTCGGTTAACTAAATGTGAGCGGTAACAACGGGTATTTTCCAGCGTTTTCCTTTTTTGCGCTTTCACCAATCTTATCGATGAAATTTCTCAAAGTTCATCGCCACGCCGAAGCGGCGGGCTGGCGGACGGCAGAAAAATACCAGTCATTTCGGCCGATAACGCCCGAGATTTTGCGCACTTTGGTTTGGGCTTGAGATAGGGGCATGGCCCGTGTCCTGTGTACGATTTTCAGTCGCCAGACATTAGAAAACCGCGATTGGAAACGAGGGCACGAAGCCATGTCACAGCAGATTCTACAGGTCGACCAGGCCATGTTGGAAACCACCCTGGACCGGATGGTCCGCAAAAGCGTCGAGGAGACCCTGAACGCGATGCTCGACGCCGAGGCCGACGAGATCACCGGCGCCGCGCGCTACGAGCGCAGCGGGGACCGCAAGGCGTACCGGGCCGGCCACTACGAGCGCGACCTGACCGTCAAGGCCGGCAAAATGAGCCTGAAAGTGCCGAAACTCAAGGGCGCGGTGTTCGAGTCGGCCGTGATCGAACGATACCGTCGGCGTGAGGAGAGCGTCGAGGAGGCCTTGATCGACATGTACCTGGCCGGCGTCTCCACCCGCCAGGTCGATGATGTCAGCCGGCTCCTGTGGGGCGACCGCATGCCCTCGCAGACCCTGAGCGACAAGCTCAAGCGCGTCTATGCGGATATCGACGCATGGCGGGGCAGGCCCCTCGAACAGGATTACCCGTACCTGTTCATGGACGGCGTGTGGCACAAAAGGTGCTGGGGCGGGTCCGTGGAGAACGTGAGCATCCTGGTGGCCATCGGCGTCGGCATGGACGGGCGGCGCGAGGTGCTTTCGGTGGCCGAGGGCATGAAGGAGGACGCGGAAAGCTGGCGCGAATTCATCAAAGGCATGCTCGCACGAGGCCTCAAGGGCGTGAGACTGGTGACGGGAGATCGGTGCGCGGGGCTGGTCGCCGCCGCGGGCGAGCTGCTGCCCGATGCCCGCTACCAGCGGTGCATGGTGCATTTCGAGCGCAACATACTCGCCAGGGTCAACCCCGGGAACCGCGACTGGGCGGCCGACGCACTGAAGGCCGTGTTCTCCATGGAATCACGCGACAAGGCGTTGGAGAAGGCCGAATCCGTCGCCCGGGACATGGAATCCAGGAAACTCAAGGAGGCCGCCAAATGCCTGCGCGAGGGCATCGGCGAGACCACGACCTACCTGCTCGACGACTACCCGCGCGAGCATAGGCGTCGGATCCGCACCAACAACATGATCGAACGGCTCAACCGCGAGATCAGGCGCAGGACCCGCGTGGTCGGCTCGTTCCCCGACGGACGCAGCGCGTTGATGCTCGTCTGCGCGAGGGTCCGCTACGTGACATCCGACGAGTGGTCGACGCGCCGCTACCTCGACATGTCAAGGCTCGGTGAGACCGTACCAGCAGCGAACTGATCACCGCCACAGGGACGGGCGAAGACCAAAGTGCGCAAGAGTTCGGGCACTACC
>NZ_JBHEEA010000025.1:0-16252 GCF_041900695.1 Bifidobacterium sp. 2450 | reverse complement strand
GGTAGTGCCCGAACTCTTGCGCACTTTGGTCTTCGCCCGTCCCTGTGGCGGTGATCAGTTCGCTGCTGGTACGGTCTCACCGAGCCTTGACATGTCGAGGTAGCGGCGCGTCGACCACTCGTCGGATGTCACGTAGCGGACCCTCGCGCAGACGAGCATCAACGCGCTGCGTCCGTCGGGGAACGAGCCGACCACGCGGGTCCTGCGCCTGATCTCGCGGTTGAGCCGTTCGATCATGTTGTTGGTGCGGATCCGACGCCTATGCTCGCGCGGGTAGTCGTCGAGCAGGTAGGTCGTGGTCTCGCCGATGCCCTCGCGCAGGCATTTGGCGGCCTCCTTGAGTTTCCTGGATTCCATGTCCCGGGCGACGGATTCGGCCTTCTCCAACGCCTTGTCGCGTGATTCCATGGAGAACACGGCCTTCAGTGCGTCGGCCGCCCAGTCGCGGTTCCCGGGGTTGACCCTGGCGAGTATGTTGCGCTCGAAATGCACCATGCACCGCTGGTAGCGGGCATCGGGCAGCAGCTCGCCCGCGGCGGCGACCAGCCCCGCGCACCGATCTCCCGTCACCAGTCTCACGCCCTTGAGGCCTCGTGCGAGCATGCCTTTGATGAATTCGCGCCAGCTTTCCGCGTCCTCCTTCATGCCCTCGGCCACCGAAAGCACCTCGCGCCGCCCGTCCATGCCGACGCCGATGGCCACCAGGATGCTCACGTTCTCCACGGACCCGCCCCAGCACCTTTTGTGCCACACGCCGTCCATGAACAGGTACGGGTAATCCTGTTCGAGGGGCCTGCCCCGCCATGCGTCGATATCCGCATAGACGCGCTTGAGCTTGTCGCTCAGGGTCTGCGAGGGCATGCGGTCGCCCCACAGGAGCCGGCTGACATCATCGACCTGGCGGGTGGAGACGCCGGCCAGGTACATGTCGATCAAGGCCTCCTCGACGCTCTCCTCACGCCGACGGTATCGTTCGATCACGGCCGACTCGAACACCGCGCCCTTGAGTTTCGGCACTTTCAGGCTCATTTTGCCGGCCTTGACGGTCAGGTCGCGCTCGTAGTGGCCGGCCCGGTACGCCTTGCGGTCCCCGCTGCGCTCGTAGCGCGCGGCGCCGGTGATCTCGTCGGCCTCGGCGTCGAGCATCGCGTTCAGGGTCTCCTCGACGCTTTTGCGGACCATCCGGTCCAGGGTGGTTTCCAACATGGCCTGGTCGACCTGTAGAATCTGCTGTGACATGGCTTCGTGCCCTCGTTTCCAATCGCGGTTTTCTAATGTCTGGCGACTGAAAATCGTACACAGGACACGGGCCATGCCCCTATCTCAAGCCCAAACCAAAGTGCGCAAAATCTCGGGCGTTATCTTCCCGCTGCTGTCTGATCCCGACCTGACCGTGCACAAGCTGTACGGCGCATACGGCGAAAAGAAGCTCTACGGCAAGGTGCACGTAGGTGTGATCCGTTCGACGCTCGTCATCAATCCCGACTGCTCCGTGACAATTGCACGTTACAACGTACGTGCCAAAGGCCATGTCGAATCGCTATTAAAGGCACTGGAAAAGTTGGAGAAGCTGGAGAAGTAGTGCGTTCTCGTTGTTCGGACACAGTGGTTCGTGCATAGCAGGTTCCGTGCGGTATGTGCCGCATGAATCACTGCCATATGAACCACTGCCGTATGAACCACCGATTGACTTCTCAGACTCACCGGCAAATAGTGAGACCGTGGGCGCGCAGTACGTCTATGGCTGGCATGTAATCGAGCGATGTTGCGGTGGGATTGAGCATCAGTTCGCGGATGGCGGCGGATGCTGAGGGCTCGCTTGTCTTCGAGGATTCTGCGGCCGGGAAGAGAGCGTCAGCGATTAGGGAGATGATACGGGAACGTGCATCGCCGGCATTGGCATTGTTGCTGCTGTTGCCGGCGTCGGTAGTGGCGGAGTTGTCAATAGTAGCGGAGCTGTTTTGTAGAGTCGTATCCAACGCTGTGACAAGCGGCTCCAGGTTGTTCTTTGTCGCCTCGGCAATGTCATCGAGCTGATCGAATAAGGCGAACAGCCATGCACGACTTTGCTCCTCATCGTTGCCGGTCGCAAGCCTTTCATCGGTGACGCGCACGAGTTCGTCAATCGGTACTGCTGGCGTCTTTGCCGGATCGCGATGCTCACGGTTGTCTTCGATATCGCCCATAAGATGCTGGATTTCGCACTCGTCCTGCAATACGGTGGTTTCGGCAAATGCGGTGGCGATGGCGTCCGCGTCGATGAACTTGCCACCTTCGGACTGGAAGCGCACGCGCTTGGGCTCACTGTAATAATGCGACATGCCGAATGTGATGTACTGAGGCATCTCATCCTGCAATTGCTTGACTGCATCCGCCACCTTGCGCATGTCCGCAAGCTGCTGATGCACCACAATAAAGGCAAGTATTGCTTTGGCATCGGCGAGAGTGAGCGACTGCCCGATACTGGCTCCATGATGATGTTCGTGATGCGCAAACATGTTCTTCAGCGAATCAAACAATCCCATAATGTCCTCCTTCGGACTGGGGCACAGTAGCTTCATATCTGTCGCTTACTGTAGTTCCGAATATGAGGGAATGGTTCGTGGAACGCCGAGAGCGAATATTAGCGTGCATGTGCTGAGTTCTTTTGACTTAGATGATTGGAGAAATAACTGAGGAAATGAATAGCCTCCCAGCGATTTTAAAAAACACTTTTGCATGATTAGCGAGGCAAATCCTCTGGTGAATGGAGATTTTGGCTCACTGATGGGCGGTCAGTGAAGTGTTCCTACGGTTGAGTCGAGCTTTTGCTTCGCTGAGCAGTCTCAGTGGGGCAAATCTTCGGATGGGCCAAGGTATTGCTTTGCTGAGAGGCCGCTTAGCGGGGCTTTTCCTCTACTGGCTCTCTGGGTTGCGCCACTGGTGATGATTCAGCGGGGTGTTCCCTCAGGTTTGTCGAGGTTTCGCTTCGCTGAACAGATCTAGGCGGAACATTCCCTCTAGTCCGTCGAGGTTTTGCCCTGTTGAAGTAGTCCTGAGCGGAGCAAACCATCGATTAGGAAGAGGTTTTGATTCGCTGGTGAGTTCTGAGCGGGTCATTTCTTCGGACTGATTGAGGTTTAGCTCCTGCTGAGCAGAGCTGGGCGAGGCGAATCTGTGGGCGAGTCGAGAATGTGCTTCGCTGGGCTGCACCTCATCGAAGCGTTTCTTCGAATTGGTCGAGAAAATGCTTTTGGATTCGCTGATTGTCAATGAATGACGAGTCAACACCACAGATATGCGCGGACGTGGGCTTATCGATGATGTGCTTGGGACGGAACTGTTGACATAAGGCGCTCGCAGTGAGCGAACATTCCTAGTGTTGGGCCGTTACGCTTCGGCTGAGTTGGGAGGCGGCCTTCCAGAAGTAGATGGCCGAGGCGATGGACGTGGCCAGGCCGACGATGAGCAGGAATATGCCCACCACTTTGTTGCCGGGGAAGTTGGCGGGTGACAGGGAAATATCTGTCGGATATATCACCACCATGAGGGTGAGCGTGCCGTTCAGGCCGATTGAGCAGGCTACGGTGAGGGCCGAGCAGAGACGTACGAGTCCCAGCATGGATTTGTATACGGCGAGTGATGCCGCGCGGCCGGTCTGTTCCTTCATGATGCCGTGGGATTCGAGGTAGCTGTAGTAGTTGTGTTCCGAGGTGTTAGCCAACGTGTCCTTGCGCGCATACACGTTGATGAGCGACGTGCCAGTAATGAAGAGAACAACAAACTTGAATAAAGCTCCGAAAATCCCGCTATAGGGGTCGAAGAAGTCGCAAACAAGGCTCAGCGTTCCAAGAGTATACGCGATGAAAATGGTCAATGCGCTACTCAACGGTGACGCCTCCCATGTTGTTTATTCTTGCCAGTCAGGTAGGGCAAGAATATGCTCAGTGATTCTCCATGTTCGTATATTACGGTTTCATATAGATACGGCGCATGACGAATTCGACTATGCGATCTGGTAGGAAACGCTTGAGTTGCATCAGGGCCTTGTAGCTGCTGCCGACGGCGATGTGCACCGGAGGATTGTGTTTGCCGAGCGTCGCGACGATGACTCGGGCCACGCTTTCCGGACCGTCACCGGTCTGCTCGTCATGAGCCATTTGCCCGACCGAACGTTGGCATTCGTCGTAGTACGGTGAATTGGCTGGTTCGGCGAGGATACGCGAGCCGGTGAATCCAGTGGATAGGTCACCCGGTTCGATGATTGTGGCGGTGATGCCATGACGGCGCCCCTCCAACCGCAGCGCCTCCACATACATTTCCAGCGCCGCCTTTGTGGAAGAGTAGTGCGATTGGAACGGCAAACCCAGCCGTCCTCCAATCGAG
Organism: Bifidobacterium sp. 2450; assembly: GCF_041900695.1. Taxonomy (NCBI): domain Bacteria; kingdom Bacillati; phylum Actinomycetota; class Actinomycetes; order Bifidobacteriales; family Bifidobacteriaceae; genus Bifidobacterium; species Bifidobacterium sp. 2450. The sequence continues at coordinate 11,887 of NZ_JBHEEA010000025.1, read as the reverse complement.
CCGACAACGATGACTCGTCCCCGCTTACGGTTGCGTGCCGCGGTACGGCGCAGCAACGGCAGTGCGATTTCGTTGACCTGCAACACGCCAAAATAATTCACATCGAACTGCTTGCGAGCGAGCGTCATTGGTGTGCATTCCGCAGAACCAGCGATGCCGAATCCCGCACAATGGACGATGGCATCCAATCGGGGGAGAGCGCTGAGAATGCGCGTGATGTCAGCCGGCTTGGTGACGTCCATCTCGTAGGTAAACAGTTCGCCGCGGCCAATATGCTGAGTCTCGGGAATGCTCTCCTCTGTATCGAGTCCCACCGAAACTACATGCCAGCCCCGCACAGCGAGCATTCGCGCCGTCGCCTGGCCGATACCACTCGTACCTCCGGTGACCAATGCCACCAGCCGTCCATCATCCTTGATTGGTTCCATATGCACCATTATCGCGCGGTGATGGTGCCGAAATTGTGGTTTGATGATACCAGATGGTTTTTGACTTCCGCGCCGTTACGGCTTCAAGAGATGCAATACTTGCGGTGGCGAAGCAAGCCGAAGCTAAATTCCGCCATGTACGGCAGTGGATTGGCGACAATTTTTACGAATTGTGGGACTGAGAGAAAGGTGAATAAGCATGGCGAACAATGTGATCGTGCAAGTGCCGGTCGATGTAATGACTTGGTATAAGGCGGATAAGGCCGCTCTTATGGAGCAAACAACATTGGAGAGTAAGCTGCGAGAATACATGCACTATCTCGTAAAGAAGCGGAAAAACACGCCGATGACGCAGACGCCTTGGTAGATGAGAAGTCGAGAAACAAATCGGATTCCACCGCATCCGCAACTTTCAAAAAATCTGGCCTGCGCTGCTATGACCACTATGCGCATCGAGTGATAGATACGGCAGAGATTTGGGCCGGTGGAACGCCGGTCGTAGTTCAAGCGTTGCCACTAGAAGACCACTGGGTTGAAGTACGTTTCGATGATGGACGTCATGGTGTGTTCGATATGAACCCGTATCTTGAAAAGCCGGTCTTTGGCCCGCTAAAAGATGAGGCTTTCTTCAAACAGCTGTATATCAGAGATGGCGTGGTCTGCTGGTCGGACGACATTGACATTGCTGCCGAACGGATGTGGACGGATAGCGAGCCCGTGACTGAGCATTGGACATATCCCGAAGATTGGCCGACGGTTGGTGATACTGGACCGGATGGTTCGCCTATCGTTTTTGTGACGGGCAAGGGATTCCCCGTTACTGACAAACTCGAGGATAAATGGGGAGAAGAAGCCGATCGTGAGGATTTCCGATGGGAGCCAGAATCACCGCTATTTATCGGCGGCGTCCCGAGGGATGATGAGCTTAAGCGCTTGGCTGAACATGGTAAGAAGGAAAGCCAAAGTCATCTTGCCACAGAAAACCAAAAGTCTCAGCAAGATGTATGCCGTCAGATGATTGCGATGCGCAAAGCAGCTGGAGTTGATCTTGATGAAATGGCCCGTCGCACTGGATATACGGCGTCGCAGCTGTGGAAAGCCGAGGATGGTTCTAGTGTGGATGGACTATTTGATTTCTTGGCTGATTATTGCACGGCTCTCGGCAAGACGTTTACTGTCACTATTGCTGATGCAAGTGATGATGCTGCCGATGAATAATGTTGTCTGATGAAATCCCGGTTGAGCATCGCAATTGGTACGATGCCCAACCGGGAAATCATCACGAGGCGTCAATCCAACGGCGACGACGCTGATATGCCATGGGATTGTCCCAGTCACGCATATCATGACCGGAGTTAGCCTGATTTGCTGCATCGTGAAGTGCCTCGCGGACCTGACGACGAGTGCCGTAATCAGTGGTCCAACTTCGTTCGACAAATCGGCAAAGCGTGAACCGCCGTGCGGGAATATGCGTATTATGGTCGGTAGCATAGGCGTATGCTACAACATCCGGTTTGAGTGTCAGTGGGTCGTCAAAAGGATGATAATAAGGTCTCATCCTCAGACAACCTGCATGAGTGGCCTCGGCCTGCATCACACGATATGGCCGATCCTTCCATGTTCTAGACATGTTTTTCCTTTCGACTGAGCAATGGTTTGCTTAGTCGAAAGGAGCGGTGAATTCTCTGGTCATGTTGTGGTACTTCTTTTATTGGTGCGTATCGGTTAGTTCGGAAGGCTCTTTAAAGTCGTTTCGCTCGAACACTTCTTAGGTTCGGTGATTCATCGACGTTGCTCATGTCATTCTCCCGGTTTAGAACCTACGTATCTGGCTTGCTCAGGTTTGTCCATATGAGAGAACCGCACCAGATTACAATGTGAATGAATTAGACACGTCGTTATTCTCTGATCTTTAGTGAAGTCATTATATTCAGGTTCGCTACCACCGGTGACGTATTTCGGAAGGCTGATTCGTCATGACAAGGAGTGTTGTTTTCCTGCAAATGCTTAGCATGATGGAAGATTCATTGGCTGGGATAAGTGACTCGTGTTGGGCGAAGTTAATTTGACCGATCAGTTTGTGGGCACATAACGATGAGCGTGGTGAAGATGGAGTTGCCGTCGCCATTTCCGCACGTTGAGCAGAAGACTTCGCTGAATCCAGAACGAATCCGCTGTGCCCGTGAAACGGCAGGATTGAGTAAGGTACAACTGGCTGAATCTCTCGGCGTAACCTCGCGGACGGTTACCAATTACGAAGAAGTCGGAGCACCGGTGTCTCAGGCAGCGGCGTTGGCTGATACCTTACAGGTCATGCCATCGTTCTTTTCCGCGTCTCCTAGCGCTCCGCTGATTGAGGATTTATCGGAAGGGCAGGTATGGTTCAGGTCGTTGAGGAAATCGACGGTAAGGCAACGTCGTTCGGCAGTGGGGCATGGTCGGAATGCATTGCTGTTCTTCAAATGGATTGAAGATCACTTCCGGCTGCCTGAATGTGATTTGCCTTTTGCCGATAGCGTCGGAATGCGTCCAGACTCGGCGGCGACTATGCTGCGTGCGATTTTGGGATATGGTGAGAATCCGTTGCCTGAAATGACGAGTCTTGCGGAAGCTCATGGCATTCGACTATTTAGTCTGCCGACTGTCGGACGAGAAGTGGATGCTTTCAGCTTTATGTTCGATGGTGTGCCGTATATCGCGGTAGACACCAGCAAGACGCAGAACGTGTCCGTTTCGATATTGCGCATGAAATTGGACATCTGATGATGCATGAAATGGTGTCTGAAGATGTAGCGGCTGCCGGAACGCGCGATATCGAAGGTGAAGCTCATTCGTTCGCCGCGAATCTTTTGATGCCGAAGCGCCGTGTTCTGGGCATGGTGCCGGCTCATGCTTCAGTGTCGCAGATTTTGGCTGCGAAACGTTATTTCAAGGTTTCCGCGATGGCTATGGCTCGCCGTGCCTATGAGTTGGGCCGATTGTCTGAATGGGAATATCGACAGGCTTGCTCGGAATTGACGGTTCAAGGCTACAAGAACGGTGAGCCTCGTGGCCTGCGGCCAGAGCAGTCGAAGGTATTCCGCTTCGTGGCCGATACGAACAGGCAGAAAGGCATATCAGTTTCTATGGTGAGCGAGGAAACTGGACTCGTACCTCAAGAATTGCATGGATTGTCGTTTGGGAATATTTGGGCGGTTACGGGTGGAAAAGACGCTAATCTCTAATCTGTGCGAGAGTAATACCGAGAATTAGAGCCAGTTGGCGATATCCTTATTGCAGGTAGATAATGCGGACAAGGGAGCCTTGTGATGGGGATTGATGAGATTTTTGCGCGTATTGTTGCCGAGTCGGTTGATAAGCGTGAGCAAGGAACTCGGTTCGAACGTGCTGTGGAGTTCTTCCTCGAACACGATCCCTCGTGGCTGGAACGCATCACACAGGTATGGCTATGGGATGAAGCCCCGACGAACGACGGCACGATGGACACAGGCATCGATCTGGTGGCCGAGGACGAGGACGGCTCGTACTGGGCGATTCAGGCGAAGTGCTATTCGAAGCCGAAGCTCGCGGCCGGCGACGTGTCCACGTTCTTCATGAACGCCTTGGCCGATGACCGGTACCAGCATTACATGCTCGCCGACACGACCTCCAGGTACACCTCGGTGTTGGAGGAGTTCATGCTCACACACCCGGGTCTGGATCTGGTGCGTTTGGATTTGGATACGATGCGCCAGTCGAATCTCGACTGGGGCGCGTTCATCGACGGCACCGAATCCTCGACCCGCATGACCTATGATCCGCGTTCGCACCAGCGTGAGGCCATCGACGCGGTCAAGACCGAGCTCAAGGACCATGACCGGTGTTCGCTGGTGATGGCGTGCGGCACGGGCAAGACGCTGACCTCGCTGCGCCTGGTCGAGGAGCAGGTCGGCGAAGGCGGCACGGTCCTGTTCCTAGCCCCGTCGATCAGTCTGGTGTCGCAGTCGATGCGTGACTGGATGAACCAGACCCGTTGCCGGATCAACGTGTACGTGGTGTGTTCGGACGGCAAGGCCAGCAAGCTGAGCAAGTCGGATCAGGAGTCGTATGGCCAGTTGACGGACATCCCGTTCCCGGCGACCACGAACCCGGTGTGACGGTCGCGCAGCGCTTCAAGCCGCGCGAGGATGCATTGAACGTGGTGTTCTCCACGTACCAGTCGATCCAAGTCATCCACGACGCGCAGGAACTTGGACTACCGCAATTCGACTTGACGATCTGCGACGAGGCGCACCGCACCACGGGCGTGATGGACGGGGAGACCGCGTTCCAGAAGGTCCACGACGCCGACTTCATCCACAGCGACAAGCGCCTGTACATGACGGCCACGCCCCGCATCTTCGGCGAGGGCGCGAAGAACAAGGCCAAGGAAGGCGCCATCGAGATCGCCAGCATGGACGACGAGAAGGTCTACGGGCGCATCGCCTACCGGTTGAGTTTCGGCAAGGCCGTTTCCTTGGGACTGCTCACGGATTACAAGATCGTGGTCATGCAGGTCGCCGAGGACATGATGGGATCGGTCATGCAGAAGCAGTACGGCGAAGACAAGGAGGTGCCGCTGTCCGACGCGGCCAAGTTTGTGGGCTGCTGGAAGGCCCTGTTCGATCGGCGTCATTCCAAGAGCGTCAGCGAGCTTGTCACGCGCGGCAAACACGCCGCCGAGACTGCGCCGGACGACGCGAAACGCGTCCTGCACCACGCGATCGCGTTCGCCGCGAGCATCAAGGACTCGAAGGCGTTGAGCGCGAAGTTCCGCACGGTCATCGACGATTACACGCGCAACCTCGAGGACACCGACGCGAACCAGGCCATGAAGGCCGCCAGCCACGAAGTCCACGTGGAGATCGACCATGTGGACGGCGGTATGGACGCCGCCACCAGGCGCAACAAGCTCGACTGGCTGGCGGAGAAGACCGCCGACAACGAATGCCACATCCTCTCCAACGCCCGTTGTCTGGCGGAAGGCATCGACGTGCCCGACCTGGACGCGGTCATGTACCTCAATGCCCGGCGCAGCCGTGTCGACATCATCCAGTCGGTCGGCCGCGTCATGCGCCGCGCTCCCGGCAAGGAATACGGGTACATCATCATCCCCGTGGTCATCCCGCTCGGCGCCGACCCGGACACGATGCTGTCCTCCGGCGTGTACGAGGTCGTCTGGCAGGTCGTGCGCGCTTTGCGAAGCCATGACGAGCGGTTGGATGCAATCATCAACGCGGCCGCGTTGGGCGACGAGGACTCGCTGAAGCGCATCATAGAGGTCGAGGTATTGGACGAGTCCAAGCTGCGCAGGTCCAGGCGTTCCGCCAAGAAGCCCGCCAATATCGGAGGCGGGGACAACCCGCCCGAAGACAACGGCGGCAACGAGCCCGACGAGGGGAACGGTCTGGACGATGACGGCAAGGGTTTCCAGCCGGAGCTGGACTTCGAGCTGGGTGAGATGGCGAAGGCCATCAACGCGCAGATCGTGCGCAAGTGCGGCACGAAGATCTACTGGGGCGAATGGACCGACGACATCGCCGCCATCACCCGAGGCCGCGCCGAAGCCATCTACCAGCTCGTCAACCAACCCGGCCCCGCACGCGACACGTTCCTCGGATTCGTGGACGGCCTCAAAGACAGCCTCAACCCCGGATACTCGGAGACCGACGCCATCGCCGTGCTCGCCCAGCACGAGGTCACCAAGCCGATTTTCCAGACCCTGTTCACCAACAAGGAGGTCATCGACCACAACCCCATCGTGCAGGGTCTCGACCGCACGATGCACGTCTTGTATAAGGCCGGTCTGCCCGAAGTGGCCAGCAACCCGACGCTGCGCGACCTGTACTCGTCGGTGCGTCTGTCCGCGAGCCAGTTGGAGACGGACGTCGCCAAGCAGAACCTCATCAAGGAGATATACAACGAGTTCTTCACCAAGGCGTTCAAGGACACCGCTGACTCGCTCGGCATCGTCTACACGCCCGTCGAGGTCGTGGATGCCCAACTGCACATGGTCCAGCGCGCGCTCGAACGCGAGTTCGGTCAATCGCTTGGCTCTCGCGGTGTGCATGTCCTGGACGGGTTCGCGGGCACTGGCACGTACATCTGCCGTCTCATCGAGGACGAAACGCTGATCGCCGACGGGGACCTGCCGTACAAGTACGCGCACGACTTGCACTCCAACGAGATCGTGCCCCTGGCCGCGACCATCATGGACATCAACATCGAACAGTCCTACCACAAGCGCGTCGGCGGCGACTATCGGTCATTCCCCGGAGCACTGCTGACGGACACGTTCCAGATGCACGAGGACGGCGACACATTGGACGACACCGTGTTCACCGAGAACACCGAGCGCATCAAGCAGCAGAAGGCACTGCCGATCAAGGTCATCGTCGGCAACCCGCCATACCGGGCCGGCGACAGTGAGAACACCGGTAACCAGAACACCAAATACCCGACCCTGGATAGTCGAGTCGAAGAAACTTACGTGTCTGAATCGGCGGCAAACAACAACTCGCTGTACGACCACTACATCCGCGCGTTCCGCTGGGCCTCCGACCGCATCGGCGACTCCGGCATCGTCTGCTTCGTCTCCAACGGCGGATGGCTCACCGGTACCGCGGGAGCCGGCGTACGACGCTGCTTCGCCAAGGAGTTCAACAGCATCTACGTGTACAACCTGCGCGGCAACCAGCGCACCTCCGGCGAGGAATCGCGTCGTGAGGGCGGCAAGATTTTCGACTCCGGCTCACGGGCCACCATCGCCATCACCATGCTCGTCAAGAACCCCGCATCCAACGAGCACGGCACCATCCACTATCGTGACATCGGCGATTACCTGACCCGCCAACAGAAACTCGACATCCTCAAAGACGCCGTCGCTGATGATCCCGAATGGGCGGAGCTCACGCCCGACAAGCATGGCGACTGGCTCGACCAACGTGATGACAGCTACGCCACCTTCATCCCCACCGGAGTGCAGAATGGTGCCAAGAAATTACCGACGGGACTGTTCTCCACTTGGTCCTGTGGACTGCAAACCAATAGAGACGCATGGGTATATTCATTTAATCGTAAATCATTGTCCCATATTATGGAACGCTTCATAGAACGGTATAACGCCGAAGTGGCTGCTGTTGCCGCCAATGATAAACACGAACTTCTCTCGGATGACACGCTTCTAAAGTGGTCTTCGTCGCTTGTATCTTATTGCATGCGTGGCATTAAAGCCGAGTATCAAGATACTAAGATTCGGGAATCCATATACCGCCCATTCTGCAAGCAATATGTGTTCTTCGACAATGTTCTCAACCACCGCCCATATCAGCAGCCGCAGTTGTTCCCATACCTGGAAGCAAAGAATCTGGAAATTGCCATATCGGGGATTGGAGCCCGTACCCATTCTCGGCGTTGATGCTTGACTTGGTGCCGTCATTGACTCCATACGCGGGTAATGGGCAGTGTTTCCCACTGTACTGGTATGAAAAGGTCGAACCATCGAATGATGACGGCTTATTCTCCGAAGCGGATATGTCCGGTGCGGATGAACATGGCTACGTCCGTCACGATGCCATCACCGACACCGGTCTGAAGGTGTTCCGCGAGGCGTATCCGAACCTGCGTATCAGCAAGGAGGACATCTTCTATTACGTGTACGGCGTGCTGCACAGCCCCGAATACCGCAAGCGGTTCGTCAACAACCTCAAGAAGGAACTGCCGCGCATCCCGCTCGCCAAGGATCTCAAGGCGTTCATGAAGGCCGGCCGCGCCCTCGCACATCTGCATCTCGACTACGAGTCGTTGGAACCATGGCCGGTCATGGAAGTCGGAGATAAAGAGAATCCAGGCCGCACCGAGAAAATGGTGTACCCGCGCAAGGTCAAGGACAAGGACACCGGCAAGAAAGTGCCCGATCTTACTGTGCTCAGAGTTGCGGAGAACCTAACCATCGAGGGTATTCCACTGCGTGCCTACGACTATGTGGTTAATGGCAAGAGCGCAATCGGCTGGCTCATCGACCGATACAAGGTCACCGCTGACAAGAAGAGCGGCATCACCAATGACCCCAACGACTACAGTGATGATTCTCGCTACATCGTGGACCTTGTAGAAAAAATCATTCGCGTAAGCATGGAAACCCTTGATATCGTGGAGAAATTACCTGCATTGGAAGAACTGCCGCAGGCTGTCAACTGGCCGACCTCATGGAAGTGATTGGAAGGAGAAAATATGAAGAAATACGGTTTTCTATTTGGGGCTGGAGCTGAAATGTCATACGGTCTTCCCTCAGGAGGACAGTTCGCTCTCGACATATTCCGCCAAGATGTTAGCGAATATAAACAGCAATTTCGCGATATGCGAAGTAAGGTGAAATCAACTACTGCATATGCGAGTAGTGAATTACCTAACAATTATCAGAATAAAAGTGTTAGTGCCTTTGGTAAGAGTGTATTCGAGAATATTATTAAAGATACCATAGAAGGTAATCGACAGTTGATTATTAAGAAACTGACAGATTTCGATGATTGGGCGGGTGGCATAGCGTTGTCAACAACCCTTTCATCGGGTGATAGCGTCAATTCTGTTTTAGAGGAACTGCTCAAAAACAATTTGGATAATATAAGTCTATCGCAAGCGGTTTCTTTTAATAATTCGTTATCTGAAGGTGATGCTCTGTTTCAGAGCAAATATTTTTCGGCTCTAATGCTTGTATACCACAAGAAGCGAATAACTGATGATAATTGCCGAGCATATCTTCGTAGTATATTGGCGGCAATACTTCAATTCCAGATTGGTGCACTTTCTGCCAACCTCGTACGAGATGTGAATGACAATCTTTTTGAGATTAAAGATCAGGATGAAGGTAGTATTGATATTTTCGATGATTTGGGAGAGGTGTTGCATATTAATTATGCCTCCACGGGAATCGCGGGGATGCAAATACTCTTTAACGAAGTTGTGAACGCAGAACCAGAGACTTCAGAAGAGCTAATTGTTATTTTTGCTCGTAAAATACTTGAATATTTATATTCATCAGTGCTTGATTATAAGACTCTTATTGATTCCAATTGGCATTATTTATATTCCCCATCAAATGATTGGGCGAAATTTACAAAAATTGTCATTTTTCTACTTTCGGTACGAGGATATATCATCAAGCAATGTGAGGGGATAGATGATTCTATCGATGGTTATTATGACCAGCTTAAACGATCGGTAGATGGTGATGATATAGAGCTCTCCGCCATTGCTACGACAAATTACAATACATTTATCGAAAAAAAGATTGGTGTTAAGGTATTTTTTCTAAATGGCTCAACTAATAACTGGTATGACCCATATCTTAACTCTCTTGGGACGAAAGAAGAGCTTGACACAGATGAGCACCATATACTTGTTCCTCTTATCTTTACGCAAAGTGGCACAAAACCTATGACTTCGATTGATATGTCGATGATTTACGTCGATACATATAAACAATGGCTGGAGTCGGATGCCCTTGTTGTCGTTGGATTTGGTTTTAATCGGGATGACGAACATATTAATGGATTACTGCGTAGACTAATTGATTTGGAAGATAAGAAACTATATGTGGTATGTATTGGCAATACGAAAAGAAATGATATTGCGAAAAAATTAAAGGTACGAAATTCTAACAATATTGACATTATTCGCGTTGATAAGAAAGGTCATCTCGTGGAAGATTCTTCAAAATTGTGGATTGATAAGTTGATTTAGTGGTCTTTTGAAGATATGCATGGTGTGCGGATGTTTCTTGATGCCCGGGGCATCCGTACATCCTCATGTCTGGGGTCTTATGTATTGTATCTCTCGTCTTTTCTTGTAGAAATGTCTACTTTAATGGGCAAAGGAATGGTGGCTTTACTGAGACCTTCGACTATTTTAGCGGGTTATTGTCGCCAGGGTAATTCACGAAAGCATCGATGATTCGATTCGTGCGTGCTTCGATGTCCGTTTCAGTGAAATCATTTTTCATTTATACAAATCATAGAAAAAATAATGTGATTTGGTAACGAGATTTCTTGTAAGTGGTATCAGCTATAGCGTTTTGTTGGATAACGCCCGAGATTTTGCGCACTTTGGTTTGGGCTTGAGATAGGGGCATGGCCCGTGTCCTGTGTACGATTTTCAGTCGCCAGACATTAGAAAACCGCGATTGGAAACGAGGGCACGAAGCCATGTCACAGCAGATTCTACAGGTCGACCAGGCCATGTTGGAAACCACCCTGGACCGGATGGTCCGCAAAAGCGTCGAGGAGACCCTGAACGCGATGCTCGACGCCGAGGCCGACGAGATCACCGGCGCCGCGCGCTACGAGCGCAGCGGGGACCGCAAGGCGTACCGGGCCGGCCACTACGAGCGCGACCTGACCGTCAAGGCCGGCAAAATGAGCCTGAAAGTGCCGAAACTCAAGGGCGCGGTGTTCGAGTCGGCCGTGATCGAACGATACCGTCGGCGTGAGGAGAGCGTCGAGGAGGCCTTGATCGACATGTACCTGGCCGGCGTCTCCACCCGCCAGGTCGATGATGTCAGCCGGCTCCTGTGGGGCGACCGCATGCCCTCGCAGACCCTGAGCGACAAGCTCAAGCGCGTCTATGCGGATATCGACGCATGGCGGGGCAGGCCCCTCGAACAGGATTACCCGTACCTGTTCATGGACGGCGTGTGGCACAAAAGGTGCTGGGGCGGGTCCGTGGAGAACGTGAGCATCCTGGTGGCCATCGGCGTCGGCATGGACGGGCGGCGCGAGGTGCTTTCGGTGGCCGAGGGCATGAAGGAGGACGCGGAAAGCTGGCGCGAATTCATCAAAGGCATGCTCGCACGAGGCCTCAAGGGCGTGAGACTGGTGACGGGAGATCGGTGCGCGGGGCTGGTCGCCGCCGCGGGCGAGCTGCTGCCCGATGCCCGCTACCAGCGGTGCATGGTGCATTTCGAGCGCAACATACTCGCCAGGGTCAACCCCGGGAACCGCGACTGGGCGGCCGACGCACTGAAGGCCGTGTTCTCCATGGAATCACGCGACAAGGCGTTGGAGAAGGCCGAATCCGTCGCCCGGGACATGGAATCCAGGAAACTCAAGGAGGCCGCCAAATGCCTGCGCGAGGGCATCGGCGAGACCACGACCTACCTGCTCGACGACTACCCGCGCGAGCATAGGCGTCGGATCCGCACCAACAACATGATCGAACGGCTCAACCGCGAGATCAGGCGCAGGACCCGCGTGGTCGGCTCGTTCCCCGACGGACGCAGCGCGTTGATGCTCGTCTGCGCGAGGGTCCGCTACGTGACATCCGACGAGTGGTCGACGCGCCGCTACCTCGACATGTCAAGGCTCGGTGAGACCGTACCAGCAGCGAACTGATCACCGCCACAGGGACGGGCGAAGACCAAAGTGCGCAAGAGTTCGGGCACTACC
>NZ_JBHEEA010000024.1:0-17289 GCF_041900695.1 Bifidobacterium sp. 2450 | reverse complement strand
GAGATTTTGCGCACTTTGGTTTGGGCTTGAGATAGGGGCATGGCCCGTGTCCTGTGTACGATTTTCAGTCGCCAGACATTAGAAAACCGCGATTGGAAACGAGGGCACGAAGCCATGTCACAGCAGATTCTACAGGTCGACCAGGCCATGTTGGAAACCACCCTGGACCGGATGGTCCGCAAAAGCGTCGAGGAGACCCTGAACGCGATGCTCGACGCCGAGGCCGACGAGATCACCGGCGCCGCGCGCTACGAGCGCAGCGGGGACCGCAAGGCGTACCGGGCCGGCCACTACGAGCGCGACCTGACCGTCAAGGCCGGCAAAATGAGCCTGAAAGTGCCGAAACTCAAGGGCGCGGTGTTCGAGTCGGCCGTGATCGAACGATACCGTCGGCGTGAGGAGAGCGTCGAGGAGGCCTTGATCGACATGTACCTGGCCGGCGTCTCCACCCGCCAGGTCGATGATGTCAGCCGGCTCCTGTGGGGCGACCGCATGCCCTCGCAGACCCTGAGCGACAAGCTCAAGCGCGTCTATGCGGATATCGACGCATGGCGGGGCAGGCCCCTCGAACAGGATTACCCGTACCTGTTCATGGACGGCGTGTGGCACAAAAGGTGCTGGGGCGGGTCCGTGGAGAACGTGAGCATCCTGGTGGCCATCGGCGTCGGCATGGACGGGCGGCGCGAGGTGCTTTCGGTGGCCGAGGGCATGAAGGAGGACGCGGAAAGCTGGCGCGAATTCATCAAAGGCATGCTCGCACGAGGCCTCAAGGGCGTGAGACTGGTGACGGGAGATCGGTGCGCGGGGCTGGTCGCCGCCGCGGGCGAGCTGCTGCCCGATGCCCGCTACCAGCGGTGCATGGTGCATTTCGAGCGCAACATACTCGCCAGGGTCAACCCCGGGAACCGCGACTGGGCGGCCGACGCACTGAAGGCCGTGTTCTCCATGGAATCACGCGACAAGGCGTTGGAGAAGGCCGAATCCGTCGCCCGGGACATGGAATCCAGGAAACTCAAGGAGGCCGCCAAATGCCTGCGCGAGGGCATCGGCGAGACCACGACCTACCTGCTCGACGACTACCCGCGCGAGCATAGGCGTCGGATCCGCACCAACAACATGATCGAACGGCTCAACCGCGAGATCAGGCGCAGGACCCGCGTGGTCGGCTCGTTCCCCGACGGACGCAGCGCGTTGATGCTCGTCTGCGCGAGGGTCCGCTACGTGACATCCGACGAGTGGTCGACGCGCCGCTACCTCGACATGTCAAGGCTCGGTGAGACCGTACCAGCAGCGAACTGATCACCGCCACAGGGACGGGCGAAGACCAAAGTGCGCAAGAGTTCGGGCACTACCAGGTTTCATTGTATCCAACACGTGATGAAACTAGATGCCACCAGTGGAATGGGATCACGCAACGGCGGCCGTCGACGAATTGCAGTATCAGGCAGATAACCGTCAGCCAGATCAGCATAGTGATGGTGCCGTCTACCAATGCCTGGCTGCTTTTGGGAATGAATGAGGTGATTTCCCCCGTTACCGCTGGATAGGAAGCTCAAGTCAGAGGGGAGGATTGGTTCGTCGCGCAGAATTATCTTGGTGCTGTTCGCCACGGCATAGATACCCATCGTGATAGCGAACACGGCGGTTGCCACCCAGAACCGGTTAATGACAAATACCAGCACCAAGTAGACCATGCCGGGAGCTAGGAAATTAAGAAGCCAGTTGAGCTTGTCTTCTTCTAGCCACATTTGCGTCACGAATCTGGTGAGTTGTCCGTTTACGCTGTTGAGAATCTTGGTAGTCCGCGTTCGGGTCGTCATACTTCGGCTCGGAATACATGCCCCACTGAATGAAGGTTACGGCTGCTGCGTCAATCAGCGCCATCACTACGACATACAACGTGTACGGACACTTTGGGCGTTTCCTCCATAGTTTGTGGAGCGCTACCGCAGCTGAAATCAGGAGTTGTGCGAATTTGGAAGTCAGAATAGGCGCAGCACTTGCTTTGATGAATTGGCTCAAACGGGCAAGCGATGCTTTGAATTTATTCGGTTTCTGTGGTTTCTTATGCTTTCGGCTATTGGTCTTTTTTGCTTCTCTGGTCTTTTGCGGTGGTGTCTTCGGTGTCGGAATCTTTAGCGTTCGATTCAGCCTGAGCATTGTCGATATCGTCATTGCTGACTTCCGATGCAGAGTTCAGCGAATCAGCGCTGGTTTCGGCGATCCCAGTATCCGCAGAATCGGGCGTAGTGGTATCCAAATCCTCGATTTCGTCAGCGAGCACAGTAGTCTCTGCTGAATCTGTTTTGGGTTGGTGGACGCGGCGCCGAGAAGCAACAAACGTGAGCAATCCGACTCGCGGACTGGAACGGGACCTAGCCGATGATGCAGAATGACGGGCCGCCTCGAAAGAAATCGGGGACCCCGAGCTGGGAGGTTCCCGTCTTCGTGCGATCGCCGCGCGTTTTGCGCTGTCTGCTCACTGCCATTCACCTGTACCCTCGTCACAACAACGTACCCGCATATCGTAGCGATTGGTTCAGAACAAGTTCACTGAACGTTTGCTGGGAGGATGCTGAGAAGTATTGGCGTAGTGGTTTACCGGCTAGGGGAAAATTATTCGTTGAGGAACGGTCCGGCCATGTAGATGGGCAAGTAGGTGATTCGCCCCTCCGTGCTGGCGTGCACAGGCCGAGCACATCGAGCGCGGTTTGCGTTTTGCGTAGGGGTGATTCGGTCAGCAGACTGACATCGTTGTAGAAGAGCTTGAACAAGTTCCGTTTCTTGCACATTTCGAGAGGCGCACATGGTTCGTCCACGTTATAGGCCGCAATGGTGACGCCCGACCCGACAAGCCAGTCGAGGTCAGACGCTAATAACCGGTAAGCAGGATTAGATATTCTGCTTACACAAGTACTTGAAGAGCCAAAGCTATTCTTTCCGTGGCTCATAATAGAGAGTGCCGGATTTTGGCCTAGACGATTCTTGAAGATAGTTCGCAAATCCATCGCATAGGTGGCTGATGGTTACTAGGAGCGCGGTAAGTTCTGGACAATAAGTCTTGGGCACATAGAACTTGATATTACGACGAATTCGTTTGCTTAATTGTGTGGCAGCCTCTGCTGCATGCTGTTGTGAGTCGCCACTTTGCGATGCTGATAAGAAAGCAACAAGCAGGCTCGCGAAGTCATAAGCCAGTTGTGACTTTTGTGTGACGCTACCGACTGGCTGAGGAATTTGATTCTTAAAAAGTGTTCTGAGACAGGAATAGAGTTGCTCAGTTGGTGGTGCGGTCCTGCGAGGTGTTCCGATTAAAAGACATGTGTTGTGTGCGGCAGCGTTCCGTAGCCGTCGAATGCTGCCAAAGAACTTGGTCAGGCGATCCTTTTGATGAATACTGCCCAGATAGATTTCGTATGCTTTGAACAGTGATGAGAGGTCAAAGATTTCCCAAAGGTCCCAGATTTCCGGGTCAGGAAGATAATGCCGAATGTATGAGTCCGTGTATGGAGAATATGAGAGTCTTTTTTTCTTGTTCTGATAGTCGGAATCATCGTTGAACACAAATTCGGCATCCCTGTCGATGAGTCTAGCTATGTCGAATCCATCGTGGGCGGCGTCAATCATAAGTAAATGGTTGAATCGCAACTTAAGGTCGTGCTCAACCCTGCCGGCAATATATCCGCAGAACAGTCTGATTTGATAATCAATAGAAGCGAGGTCAACTAGGTAAGCGAAATCAAGTCCCTCGTATCTGCCATCAATCTGTCGATAATTGATAGCGAATCTCTTTAGTTTGAAGAGGTTGATGCGTTGGGACAGATATTCCTTGGCCCTTGCCTCATTGATGATGGTAAAGCGTACTCCATCATTTTTCAGATTTTGAATCTGATCATCTAAGGACTGCTCATACAGGGAACTCGTGAATCCCTCCTCGAGATAAACTAATGGGGCATCCATCGGTAAAACCGATGCCGCCCCATCAGTAGAAAACCACATTCACGTAAAAACCGTTATTATGATAGCTTTCCTTTTAACGTTATGCCGCCGTGATACGATTGGTGCCAGACAAGACGAAAGACGGTGTGTCTTATTCCTGACACGAAGGTGTTGGTCGGGTATTACTGGGGGTGAAGCATGGCTTCTCTGAAACGTTTTGAGACAATTAGTCAATGTGGTGTGTTTCGGGATTTCCATTGGCTGCAAGAATGTGCAGGACAGCCGAGGATGAGGGACTTCGCTGACATTAACATCATCTACGGTTGGAATGGCACTGGAAAGTCGACATTCTCTCGACTGCTTGGTGGCCTTGATGATGGACGTGTAGCGGAATTCCCTGAGAGTAGGTATGCATTGGTAGACAGTGAGGGGCGTACCTTTCGTCAGGGAGAGCAGTTCCCAAGTGCAATACGTGTATTTAATGAGGATTTTATAAAAAATAATGTGAATTTTGAAGAATCTATTTCTAAAGGAATATCAGTAGTTCTTGGTGAGAGGGCCAAGGAACTGGTGAAGCAAATTGAACAGGATGAGGAATCTCGCGAAGGATTGCAGGAAAACCTCAATGAAATTCAAGACAAAATAGATAGAATTCAGAAACAGATCAATGCCATATTTCATGGAGTTGCAAAGAATATTGGCTTAGTTACGGAGGGGGCTCCTACCAGAGGATACAATCGTATCAAAGCGGAGGGGGATTTTGATTGCTTGGGCGATAAAAAGATACTTAGTGATGATGAATATCGCAGGTATCAACAAACTCTGCAGCAAGTGCCCCTAGACTCTATAAGTCGCGTGGACGTGGGCGGCCTAATAGGTGCATTACAGGAAGAGATTCAGCATTCGCGTGAGCTATTACAATTGAGTGCACACCATATCGTATTAAAGCGTCTTGCTGAAGATGCTGATATAGCAATGTGGGTTGAGCAGGGCATGGCTTTGCATCAACTTCTACATAGCACAATTTGTGAATTCTGTCGGAATGATATATCCCCTAAGCGTATTGAAGAGCTAAAGAATCACTTCAATGATGAGGATCAGCGTCTGAAAGAGCGTATTGATATATCCGTCAGATCTCTGACTGAATATAGATCTGCCATTGAGAAAATTACGATATTTGATGAAATGCATGTGTATAGCGAGCTCAAAGAAGAATATCGTGAAGCGAGGCATCAATGTTTAGAGCGTAAGAAATGTTTGGTGGATGAAATTGATGAATATATTCAGGCGTTGAAGGATAAACGACAAAAAACTGATGTAGTAATAAATTCTGAAATATGTCCTTCGGGTCTTCCCTTTGCAGAATCCTGTGAGGAATTGAATCAGGTTATTGATCGTCATAACGATAAGACTCAATCTTTTGCCATGAGGCTTCAGGAGGCTAAACGACAGCTTAAGAATCATTTACTGAGCGAGGTTGCCGATGAAGTAAATGCTAGGCGCGAAGAAAAGCAAGAGTTGGAGGAGCAAGCTGTTGTTATCAAAGGAACAGATGCTGATCAATCCGGGCAAACCATTAAAGGATTAGAGAAACGCATTGAAGGCAACCGACAACTCCTTGAGCAGACTCATGGCGGTGTCACAATGCTCAATCGGTATATTACTTCGTTCTTGGGGCGCGATGAGATTGGATTTTGCTCGCGTGCTAATGGAGAGAGCGGATTTCTTATTACTAGAAATGGTAAGCCGGCCGTACATTTGAGCGAAGGAGAACGTCTTGCAGTCGCTTTTGTTTATTATGCTGTGACGTTGCAGCAGGACGGATTTGATGTCTCTTCGAGCATCCTAGCAATTGATGATCCTGTTTCCAGTCTGGATTCGAATTATCGTTATCAGGCTTTTGCTTTCCTGAAGGAGATTGCTGTCAATTGCGAGCAGGTCTTTATTGCCACGCATGATTTTTCGTTTTTGAAAATTTTATTGAGTTGGTCAAAAAATGTTAAGATTGTCGATAAGGTAAATAATCAAGGAAAGAAGAAAGAGAAGAAGAAAGAAAGTTCTTTGTACATGTTGAAATGCTGCCAAGATGAACAGGGGTATCGCTCTTCAGAGCTATGCCCTCTTGATAGTGATTTAGAGAAATTTGAAACAGAATATCGTTTTCTGTTTAATATACTTAAGGAATACAGAAACAATGGGTCGATTCGACGAGCTTATCCGATTCCGAATATTTTGAGAAAAGTCCTTGATACATTTTTGTTGAACAATGTTCCTATCTGTGCAAATCCTTATAAACGATTGCAGAAAATAGACTTTGATGAGCATAAAAAAGCTGCTCTATATAAATTCGTAAATGATGAATCTCATATCACTGGAGGGGATATTGATCCTGCCGTAGTGGCACAGATTGATGAAGGCATTCAATCTTTATTTGAAATGATGCAATCAGTGGCACCTGACCAATATAAGTATTTATTGGAATGATTGGCTGCAGAGGCCTCCTAACAAATCGATTTTGAAGGACATCGTTACATGGTGACCTATCAATGACCCTGCTTCCGGTACTTTTCCTCAGTCCCAGCTTTATCAGGCATCCACCAGTTTTCGTGTGCTCGGTACCAGTCGATGGTCGCGGCCAGACCTTCCTCGAAATCGGTGTACCTTGGCGCCCAGCCGAGCTCGGTCTGAAGTTTGGTGGCGTCGATGGCATAGCGCTTATCGCCACCGGGGCGGTCGTTCACATGGTCGAAGTCGTTGGCGTCGCGGCCCATGAGCTTCAGAATCATGCGCAGCACATCAATATTGTTGTATTCGCCATTGGCTCCCACGAGGTAGGTTTCCCCGATTCGACCTCGGGTGAGAATCGTCCAGATGGCACTGCAGTGATCTTCCACGCTGATCCAGTCGCGCACAGCCAGACCTTGCCCGTAGAGCTTCGGGCGAATGCCGGCAAGAATGTTCGTGATCTGGCGGGGGATGAACTTCTCCACATGCTGGTAGGGGCCGTAGTTATTGCTGCAATTGCTGATGGTGGTCTTGAGTCCGTGCGTGCGGTGCCAGGCGCGCACCAAGTGGTCGCTGGCGGCCTTGGACGCCGAATACGGGCCGGATGGTTTGTAAGGGCTGAGCTCGGTGAATTTGCGCGGTTCGTCCAGAGCCAGATCGCCATACACTTCGTCGGTGCTGATGTGGTGGAATCGAATATCGTGGCGGCGGGCGGCCTCGAGCAACACGTACGTGCCGGTCACGTTCGTATTGAGGAATGGGGAGGCGTCGAGAATCGAATTATCGTTATGCGATTCGGCGGCGAAGTGCACAATGGCGCCAATCGGGGGTACTGCGGCTGCTGAGCGTTGGTTCAGCCCAGAAAACAGGGATTCCACAAGCTCGGCATCGCAAATATTGCCATGCACAAAGGTCAGGTTCGCGGCCGGCACACCATCGAGATTCTCGCGTTTGCCGGCATACGTGAGCGCATCCAAAACAGTCATATGGACCTGCGGATGGTTGCGCGCCACCCCGTGCACGAAGTTTGCGCCAATGAACCCTGCGCCACCGGTAACCAGAATGTGTTGCGGCGCGAATGGTGGGTTGGGTGCTTCTTTGGATGCTATGTTGACTGCTTCGTTGGTTGAGTCGAGGGCCTGTTCGGAATTGCTCATATCTACCAATCGTAACCTGAGGCTTGCCTGAGTGCGGGGGTTTATATTGGTGGTTGCGTTGTTCTGCGCTCTGTCTTTGTGGCGGCGAATGGGTCCGGACAAAGACGCAGAAATGTAAGAACATGCCATGCATTGCCTTGAGTCTGTCGTCTGGTCTTGGATTGTGTCCAGTCTGCTGGTAAGTCTAGGAAGAATCACATTTTCTATCATCTATTCTGATAGAATTCATCAATAGAAAAACAATCTATCAGTTATCTGATATTCGTTAGCGTGAGTGAAGAGGACAGTATGATTGACCGCCCGGCATATATGGATTGGTTGGAACGTTGGCGTGGCAAGGACGTGATCAAGGTGGTCACCGGTCTGCGGCGCTGCGGCAAATCCACCGTCCTGAAACTGTTCCGCGAACGGCTGCTCAAGCAGGGCGTGTCTCCCGAGCGCATCATCGCCATCAACTTCGAAAGTTTGGATGAGAACTACCCTACTGAGGCCAAGCCGCTCTATGATCACATCGTCTCCCGGCTTACACCGGGCGGAATAAACTACGTATTCCTTGACGAAATCCAGCACGTGCACGAGTTCGAACGGGCGGCCGACGGACTGTACGTGCGCGACGATGTGGACCTCTACCTGACCGGATCGAACGCCGATCTGCTTTCCAGCGAATTGGCCACGCGGCTGACTGGCCGGTACGTGGAACTGCGCATGCTGCCCTTGTCGTTCAGGGAATACCGCGGAACACGACCCGCAACCGAATCCCCCGAACAGTCGTTCAACCGATATCTGCTATATGGCGGACTGCCTTACGCGGCCACGCTCGATGATGACCAAGACATTGCCGACTACCTGGGAGGTGTGTTCAACACCATACTCGTCAAGGACATCGCCTTGCGACATCCACGCATCAACACCAATGCGTTCAACGATGTCGCCTCTTTCCTTGCTGACAACGCGGGCAACATCACGTCGATTAAGGGTATGGCTGACGCAATGAAGCAGACCCATCGCGGTATTTCCCCTACCACGGTGGGCGAGTACATCACGGCCCTTTGCGAGAACTACCTGCTATTCCGTGCTGACCGGTACGACATCAAGAGAAAGGCGTACCTGAAGACATTGGAGAAATACTATTTGGGAGACCCTGGCTTCCGGTTCTGGTTCCTTGGCAAGACCGGCGGTGACCTTGGCCATCGCGTAGAAAACGTCGTCTACCTCGAGCTCCTGCGGCGATACCGTTTCGTGCATATCGGCAAGGTGGGAACCACTGAAGTCGACTTCTACACGCCCGATCCCAATGGCGACCATTATTACCAGGTTTCGCCGAGTGTCATGGACGAGGGCACCCTCACCCGGGAGCTGCGCCCGCTTAAGACCATAGGAGACAACCATCCCAAGACGTTGCTGACCATGGACCGCGTCGGAGAGGGCGACCACGCCGGCATCAAGCAAGTTAACATACTGGACTGGCTATTGGGAGAATAGCGGGTTTTGCCACGATGGCGACTAATCGTAGTAGAGCGACTCACAGTTGCCTGCACCCGTGCCTCCGCCAATGCGCCTAGACTAGGCCGTATGGGCAAGACGCAATCGCTACGGGCAACGATGATCACGAACTTCGATTCCACTGAGCAGAGCCAAGAGTGGAATGACCTTGTGAAGCAGTACCCTGCGTATCCATCGATTCGTAATCTGTGGTGCAGGACCGATACGTATCGCCCCTGCGAGAGGTTGCTCAACGACTACACAGACATCGCAACGCATTTTGCGGGTATTGTGCGCACCGCATATATGTATTGCCCCAAAATCATGCTGACCGAAGCGCAGTTGCTGGATGGTCTGTTCTTCTTGGCTCTCGGCCCCACGGCGGTCAATGGCGTGCTGGGAAAGTCGTATAAGGATGGTCCGGCGATCATCGTCTCCGGCCGGCATCCGACTCTGGAGGACTGCTTGGTGGCGTTCACCACTAAGAGCATCGAAGACGTGAAAGAAGACGCGCAAAAGGCAGCGGAACAGGAAAACGAAACCATTCTTCCCGAGGACCTTGTGTGTGCGGGGACTGAGGAACAACTGACCGTTCGGCCGCTGGAATACTGTGTGTTCGGCACCACGGTCACGTGGAATCAAGCGCTGGGGCTAAATAGTCGGTTCTATACCGAGTTCACCAATCGGCTGAAACATGCTCACGAAACAGGAGAGCTGAAGTCAACCATCATCGCGGAGATGTATGCACAGTTGCTGTACGGTGCTGAAGCTGACGGTGATGCGAGTGACTGGTATGGCGCGGCTATTGAGGATCGGTGCCGGTTCCTTGGGCAACGTTGGCAGGAATGGATCGACGCGGAAAAACAGGGTCTGGTGCTTTACGAGAACCAGAATGATGCTTCGGTCAAAGAACTGACGAAAAGTAAGGGTTTCGTCCCATATTTTGAAGCCATTGCGCGCGATTGTGCGGAGGTATTGCGCAAACAGTTCCATTTGCAGGACTTGGCGGGCGCGGCGAATACGGGGTCGAGCGGCGGCAATAATACGACGGTGACGTTTGCACAGACATTGCAGGCGATTGCGAAGATGCCGAAGCGTACTGATGCGCGTATGTGCATTGATAGGGCGGTTGAACTGCCGGAAGGCAAGCCAGCGCTGCGAGAAACCGAGACGGATGAAGAGACGGTTGATGAGTCGGTTGATGGGTCGACTGGCAAATGGTCCGGTAAGTCGGTCGGCAAAGTAGGCAAAGTCGAGAAGCCTGAAATGTCTCGTCAGTTGTTGCGAGACTGGTATCAATTCGTGTACCAGAAAACCATGGCGCAGCATCTTGGCGCGTATTTGGTGGCGGTGAGCGCGCCGAATAACTCGTTTGCACGGCTGGCTGGAGACAAGTCGAGCAGGTCGTCGCTGGTACTCAACGGTAGCATTACCAAGCAGTTGGGCAAGATGCCGTTCGTGCTGTTTGCGACGTTCTGCTATCAAAGCCAGCCGGTGATTGAGGCATGGCGCAAGTGCAATGCCGATACGAGCAAGCGAATTCAGAAGATTAATACGCGCGATGTGGCCTACGCGGTGGAGCAGGCATGCCAGCAGAAGAGCCTAAAGGGTGACGGCATAGATATGTTGTGGAGCGCGTTGGTTGCGGGTGCGCTGGCATTGCTTTCTGCATTGTCGGACAACGTGTGGTTCAACGGTAAATCGCCGATATGGCTCGTGGTGATGGTGGCGTGGTTCATCGGCATTGTGCCGAATCTTATCGATATCGCGAAATGGCTGCTGGGTGTGAGGTCGAGTTTTAAGACCGTGGTGTATTTGGAGTAGCGCGGGCTGTGGGTGCGGTAGTTCGCAGACCGCGGGTTACCGGCCGTGCGCACTGCTATGGATCCATGGATTAGGTGGGTGGATCGTGGGCGGAACGCGGGGCTATTCGCGGCAGTGGCGTTTGGTGAATAATGGATAATAATCAATGGCGAAAGTGGCAGGGGCCGAAATGGTAGTTAATGCGTTACCGGTGGGGCGCGATGGCGGGGCATCGAGCGGTGTTATATCCAATGGCGCGGTGGCTGACGAAGTGATTCGCGATGACGCAGTATATGACGGCGAGCCGCCGCTAAAGGTTCTGGGTAAGAAGGTCATGTACCAAGAGCAGGGCGGTGCCGATTTTGCGGTTACCCAAGTGGCACTGGAAGACGTTGCGACAGGGAATCATTTCGCCGTGCATTATGCCTCGGTCAAGGGTGCTCGTCCTGGGGTAGTATGCGTCGCGGAGCGTGATGGGCGCGTGCTGCTGGCTCGTCACTGGCGGGTCTCCACGGAATCATGGGAATGGGAATTTCCGCGAGGCATGGGAGAGCCGGGAGAGACACCCGAGCAAACCGCGTTGCGTGAATTCCATGAGGAAACCGGGCTCCATGCGGATGCCGATTCCGCGGCGGTGTTGCAACGTATGCATGCGGACACGGGTGTGATGAAAGATTCGATTGCCGTGGTCGGTCTGAACGTTTCCGAAGTGACGCCGGATGCGGGACATGACTGGGAACTGTCGCACCTCACATGGTGCTCCGTACAGACTATGGACCAGATGATTGCCGCTGGCAGCATCGCAGACGGCATCACCCTCGCCGCCTACACAATTTGGCGCTTGCGCGGGCGTGCTTGATCTTTGCTCCGCGAATGTTCCTGGGAAACAGATATAGATATGCTGTGCAGACGTTTATTGCTCTTTGGCCGATTTGCAGTTGGGTGAGTAAGATAATCTCTCGGAAATCGAACATAATAACTGATAGATTGACACTGAAAGGTTATTGCGCATGGTGAGTTCTACTGAATACCCCGACCTGGTAATTGTCGGCGCGGGCCTGTTCGGTCTGACGGTCGCGCAGCAGGCGGTTGAGCACACGGGTGCTCGCGTGCACATCATCGATATCCGCGATCACATCGGTGGCAACGCCTACTCGTACATGGATAAGGAAACCGGCGCGGAGATCCACAAGTACGGCGCGCACTTGTTCCACACCTCCAACAAGCGCGTCTGGGACTACGTGAACCGTTTCACGAGCTTCACGAACTACGTGCACCGCGTGTACGCCACCCATGACGGCGAGGTCTACCCGCTGCCCATCAACCTCGGCACCATCAACCAGTTCTTCCATGCGCAGTACACGCCGGCCGAAGCCAAGGCCCTGATTGAACAGCAGGCGGGCGAGCTGGCCGGTACCGACCCGCAGAACCTGAACGACAAGGGCATTCAGCTCATCGGCCGCCCGCTGTACGAGGCGTTCATCAAGAACTACACCGGCAAGCAGTGGCAGACCGACCCGTCCGAGCTGCCGGCCGCCATCATCAAGCGCCTGCCCGTGCGCTTTAACTACGACAACCGCTACTTCAAGGACACGTGGGAGGGCCTGCCCGCCGACGGCTACACCGCGTGGATGGAGAAGATGATCGACGACCCGCGCATCACCGTGGAGCTCGGCGTGGACTTCTTCGACGAGTCCCAGCCGTACAACAAGACCGCGCTCAAGGCCGCGGGCGTGCCGGTGGTGTACACGGGCCCGGTGGACCGTTACTTCGACTATGAGCTCGGCGACCTCAAGTGGCGCACGGTCGACTTCAAAGAAGTCCGCTACGATGAGGGCGACCACTTCGGCTGCCCGGTGATGAACTTCTCCGACGCGGACGTACCCTACACCCGCGCCATCGAATTCAAGAACTTCAACCCGGAGCGCCACGATGCCCAGAACCCGAACAAGACCGTGGTGTGGGAGGAATACAGCCGTTTCGCCGAGCGCGGCGACGAGCCGTACTACCCGGTCAACACGGATGCGGACAAGGCACTGTACACCCAGTACGAGGCCAAGGCCAAGGCCGAGCCGAACACCGTGTTCGGCGGTCGTCTGGGCACGTACAAGTACTACGACATGCACAACGTGATCGACACCGCCCTGACCGCCTACGAGGAGCAAGTCGCACCGCTGCTGAAGAAGTAGACCGTCGTTTCGCCAGAGGATTAACGATTTAGCCTGAAACCGACTGAATATTGCTGAGGCAATAATGCCGGTTTCAGGCTTCTGTGTTTTTAATGTTGCAAGTGGGGGGATGACGCTGCTTGAACATGGCTTGGCTTCCCCAGAATGGAAAACTGGCGGAAAGGCGTATAAAAAGTGGCGAATTCTGACGTTATTGAGTTGATTTCTTTTGCCAGCCTTTCCGAGTCGGATGTGAGGCTACTTCGAGAAGATAATTGTATTGAGGCGAAAAAAGGCCAAAGACAAATTACCAGACAGTCTATGACTACCATTGCGACCGGGATGAAGTCAAAGCAATGTTTCGCGATGGCAGTGACACTCCTCAGGATCTTCGTATCGTGGAAGATTTGGGTAGTGCCGCATTGGATTCAGGCACGATTGCCTCGTACCGTTCTTATTTTCGAAGGATTCGCCCGAACCATCCGTGGCGTAACCTCAATGACGAAGATTTTCTCATGCGTCTGCAGGCGCTCGCTCGTTCTACCAAAGATAATCAGTTGCATCCAACTATTGCTGGATTGCTGATGTTTGGGCGCGAATATGATATCGTGCGGGAATTCGCAAATTATTTCCTTGACTATCGTGAAGAAATTGGACTCGATCGTTGGGATGATCGCATTACCTCTACTGACGGAATTTGGTCCGGCAACTTATATGATTTTTGGCAGTCAGTATATGGTAGGCTGCGGCAGGCGGTGCCGCGCCCATTCCGTTTGGACGGAGAAGCGCGACGTATGGATGAAAATCCCATGGAAATCACTATTCGCGAGGCGTTAACCAACGCTATCGTTCATGCGGACTATATGGGTAGAAGAGGCACGGTGATTATTAGGCGCCAATCAACCATCGAGTTCACCAATCCTGGGCGGCTCCGTGTTACAAAGGCCGAGGCGGAGCAAGGTGGAATATCTGACGCACGCAATCCTATCCTCATGAAAATGTTTTTTCTCATCGGTATCGGTGAAAAAGCAGGAAGCGGCTTTGATGTGATGCGAGCTGGTTGTGATTCTGTTGG
Source organism: Bifidobacterium sp. 2450 (assembly GCF_041900695.1). Classification (NCBI taxonomy): domain Bacteria; kingdom Bacillati; phylum Actinomycetota; class Actinomycetes; order Bifidobacteriales; family Bifidobacteriaceae; genus Bifidobacterium; species Bifidobacterium sp. 2450. Next base: position 3,160 of record NZ_JBHEEA010000024.1, on the reverse strand, counting down.
CGCGCCGCATCCACTGCTGGAAGTGCTAACTCGTCCTGATCGCGTAAAACTTGTAGTACGGTACACAAACCTTGGCGGATCTGTTATGACGCCAGCAAATAGCGAGTCCATGAAATCCTGGACTTCCGTGGGACACCTCTCCAAATCGGAATCAGAAGCGCTACAGTATCTTGTGAGTCAAGGCAGCATATCAACTTCCAAATTAGCGGAGCATATGGAATTAGGGGTCTCGCGTGCTCGGGTACTGCTGAAAAGTCTCGTTGAAGACGGCTTTGCGCAATATCTCGTGGTCGTGGCCGCGCCACACGCTACGAGCCAGTCGAGGGGCTGCCCGTCTTCTGACGCAAGAATCGCTCCGCAGAGAGTGGTTTGAACAGCTGGTTTGGAGACCGCGCCAAATGCACAAAGTTTGAGCGTGATTGGTGTTCGTGAAGCAATTATTTGACTGAATTGGTAAAGTGCCACGCCGCGTCGATGACGGGGACAAATTTCCTAGGGTACCTAAGGCTCGCCACGAGGAGTACAGTTGTCTGTAACGCACAATGTGGCGTGTAAGACGAAGGGCGCATCTCGCAAGTGGGGTGCGATGCAGTTGAAGGAGTGCATGTCATGACTGATCCGAATGTCAATCCGAACGGCCAGGTGCCGGGGCAGCAAGCTGACGCCAATCCGACTGAGCCGTTAAATGCGATGACGGCGGAAACGGGAACCGCCGCCAACAATGCTCCAACCCAAGCAATCGCAGCGGGCGAACAGCCCACTCAAGCGTTCACTCCTGTTGAGCAGCCTACGCAGGCGTTTACACCTGCCGAGCAGTCCACCCAGCCTTTTGCGCCGGCCAATCAGCCGGTACCGCCTACGCAGGCTTTGCCACCAGTGACTCCTGCCGCTGCGCCTGCGCCCGCACCGGCAGCGCCCGCGCCTGCGCCCGCACCGGCAGCGCCCAATTCGTCCTATCCGGGGGCGTCTCCGGCAGGCGGATCGGTTCCTCCGGTCTACAGCAGCGTCAGTGCTCCGGTATATCCGGGCGGCGGGACCGTGCCTCCGCAAACGCCCTATAACCCGTATATGCAAGGCGGTCAACCGAACGGCCAGCCGGGATGGTCTGGTTCTTACGGCAGTGTGCCGCCTGAAGCGAACCAGAAGTACAACGGCCTGGCTATTGCCGGTTTTATCTGCTCGTTCTTTGTCTCACTCCTCGGTCTGATTCTGAGCATCGTGGGCCTCAACCAGATTAAGAAACAGGGCGGCAAGGGCAAGGGCTTGGCCATCGCCGGCATCATCATCAGTGCGGCGGGCATGGTGATACAGGTAATACTGGTCATCGCGCTGATCGTCGGCGGTGCCTCGTATGCCAGCAAGGCTATAGATGAGGCGAAAACCGATTCCTTCTATAGTCAGTCCTCTTCGGGCAACGGTGATAGCAGCGATAAGAGCAAAGCTCAAGATAATCTTGACGATGCGCTGGACGACACGTTGGGCGAAACCCATGACGATCTGACTGACGGCGATTATGGGCTGTACGATTCGATTCAGGATTTCGTCGACTCTTCGGAATTCAAGGACTCCATTGAATCCGAAGCGGATACGTTTGCAGACACCGGCATCACCTTCAACTACCGTGTCGACGGTGACACCTTGGTGTACGAGTACGTGCTCGACGACAGCTATGCCTCGCTAGGCGATACCGTCGCTTCCTCACTGGATGCTATGGACAGCACCTATCAATCCACCGCGAATCTGCTGGGCTCGATGTACAAGACCTCCAGCGGCAAGGCATCATTGCGCGTCATCATGCACACGCAAAGCGGCCAGTCGCTGTATGACAAAACCTGGACCGAAAAGTAGCAATCCCAGCGAACGTGCGTTTTGGTCGATTGAAGGCCGGTCTGCTTGCTCCTTGGACGGATGCTTCTGCGGAAGGAACCGCCAAGGAGTAGGCTTACAGGCATGAGACTCGCACGTTTTTCTTTGAATGATTCGCCGCGCTATGCCTTCGTGCAGAAGGACGAAACGGACGGCAAGGACTACCTCATCGAACTCGACGGTCATCCGTTGGCCGGCGACCAGGTCAAGCCCACCGGCACTCGTTACCCGGTCGACGGCGATGGCATCCGTCTGCTCTCCCCGGTCATCCCCTCCAAGGTCTACGGTCTGGCCAAGAACTATGAGGCGCACGCCCAGTTCATGCACGAGACCGGCCACTCCGAAATCGCCCACGCGCCGGAGGACATGGTGATTTTCACCAAGCCGTCCACCTCGGTAATCGGCCCCGACGACCCGATTGTGTACCCGGCCTGCTCCAAGGACATGAACTTCGAGCCGGAAGTGGCCGTAGTGATGGGACGCATCGCCAAGAACGTGACCGTCGAGAACGCGATGGATTACGTGCTCGGCTTCACCTGCGTCAACGATGTGACGTTGCGCGACCTGCAGGGCATCGACCCCACGTGGACGCGCGCCAAGGGCTTCGATACCTCCTGCCCGCTTGGCCCGTGGATTGTGATGCGTGACGACCTCGACTGGAAGGACGCCAAGATTTCCTTCACGCTCAACGGCGAGGATGTGCCGATGGCGTCTGGCACCACCGCGAACCTGATTCACGGCATCCCCGGGCAGATTGCCGCGATTTCGTCGTTCTCCACGCTGCTGCCTGGCGACGTCATCATGACCGGCACCCCGAACGCCTCCGGCCACCTCGACCCAGGCGACGAGACCATCGTGCACGTCGAAGGCATCGGTGACTTGCGCAACGTGATCGTGCGGGCGTGATTCGACTGACGAACGCATGGCCCGGTCATTTTCCTATTTGGGGGATGTCCGGGCCTTCGTGCTTTGTTTCATATATGGCGCTATTGCTGTTTTTGTGGGTGTGGGTTCGTCGTTGAGTTGTTGTGGGAGTAAGTGAAGAGCGCTTTTTGGGTAGGATGTTTTCGACCGAGAGAAACACACAGCCGCAAAGCGTCTGATGGACGGCATATGCAACCGGCTTCTCAGCGTCAAAGGCATGGTGGTCGAGGACGCGTGCATCGTCGACTCCCCATTGCGCCCCGTGCCCGTGCTCGAGATCCGCCCGCGCCCGCGCAGGGGCATGCTCCGGTGCTCCCGATGCGGCAGACGCCGTCATGGTTACGACCGGGGCGGCGGCGTGCGTCGCTGG
>NZ_JBHEEA010000023.1:0-19656 GCF_041900695.1 Bifidobacterium sp. 2450 | reverse complement strand
GCCTGCGGGACACGGACCCCAAGGGCCAGCTCTACCGCGCATGGCAGCTCAAGGAACTCCTGCGCACCCTGCTCAAGCACCCGATCGGCCAAGCCGCGGCGAACTGAACCGTTGGGTGTTCCGGGCGTCCCACTCGCGCATACCCGAGATCGTCGAACTCGCCAAGAAGATCCGGCGGCGCCGGCCCGACATCCTGCGCACGATCCGGCTGGGATACTCCAACGCCAGGCTCGAGGCGTCCGACAACAGGATCAAGGCCACCATCCGCATGGCCTACGGATTCCACCACGTCACCAACCTCATCGCCCTGGTCATGCTCAGATGCGGCGGACCCGACATACGCCCACCACAACCAAGAACCTAACCCACGAAAACAGCAGAAGCCTCAGTTTTGCATTGGCCCGAGGCAGCAATACCATCACCGAGGTATGAAATCCCACGGGGCGCGGCGAAGGATAAGCTCAAAAACGAAGAGTGCTGCAAAACCACAGAGTGCATAACGCAAAGCGGGACCACCGTTCACGAAGCCCGCAATCGCCGCAATGGTAAGCGCACCCAAAACCAGCGTGAGCACCGCATAGAACACCACGCGCATACCACCTTTGCGCGCCATAGTCTCGAAGCTCATATGCGTATCCATACCAAACATGGTAATGGGTTGGAATGGGACTCATGACTTCCCCAACGGTGCCAACCTGCCAGTCCTTTGGCGGAACCACACCACATAGACCTTCCTCAACGGTGCCAAGCTGCCACACGCTGGCAGACCAACACCGCTGTGTGCATTCTCCGCGTCGGCGGCAGTCCAAAACTTGGCCCAGCAACGACGCTTGCTTTGCCCAGCGTCGGCAGAGGGCCAAGAATTGGACGCAAACGACACAGAACACACACTCAGCGTCGGCAGAGGGCCAAGATCTGTACCGCTGACGACGGTAAGCCCTCCACAGCGTCGTCAGAGATACAAAACCTGTCCCAACACCGACGCCTGCCACCCCCAGCGTCGCCGGAGTCCCAAGTCTCGGCCCAGCAACGACGCCTACGAGCCCCACACATAAGAAACCGCACCTCCGATCATCGAATCTGAATTACTTCAGTCCAACAACCGGGGTGCGGTTCACTGAGGGGAGCTCCGTCAGTATAGCTATATCAGTCGTCGCCGAGCGTGACGTGCACGCCGCCGACCAGCGAGCTGACCACGTTGTAGATCAGTGCCGCAATGGTGGCCAGCAGGGTGAAGATCACCACTTCGACAATCGAGAAGATGGTGACGCCGGAGACCACAGTGGTAAGGGACAACACGTTCTTGAGATCGAAACCGCCTGCATCAAGACCGGTGGAAGACACGATCTGCGTAATCTGGCTGAATACACCGACCACATCAAGCAGCACCCATACGATCGCGGAGGCAACGACCTGAATAATCGCCACGGCGATGGACAGCATGAACGTCACCTTGGCCACGGACCAAGCATCCACGCGGGTCAGCGACAAGCTCATGCGGCGAGCCCTGGGGGCGCTACGGCGAGGTGCCGGACGCACGGGAGTGGCGGCACCTGAAGAAGGCAACGTGGATTCTTCCGGATCGCTGGACACGGAGCGTGCCACGCGGGGAGCGTGCTCAGTACCGATCAGCGGCTCGACATGCTCGTTCTGCGTATTGCCGACTGCCGGCGGTATGATCTGGGGCTCGTTGTCTTCGAGATTCTCGCTCATCGTTTCTCCTTAACAGGCTTGGCGGTAGCCTCTGCTGTATGCGAGGCTACCAGCTTTTCAGGACGCTGCTCACGCCTCGTCCGCGTTGTTCACATTCTCGCCGGATTGTGCGGTCTCGGCGGTGCCGTTCGCCGCGGCATCGCCGCTGTCCTCGGGCTCGTCCTTCTCCTCGTTACGGGCGATGGAGAGAATCGTGTCGCCCTTGTCGGGCTTGGCGAAGGTCACGCCCTGGGTGTTGCGCCCGGTGCGCTTGACTTCGTCCACGTTGGAGCGAATCACCTTGCCGGACTTCATGATGGCCATGACCTGATCGTCTTCGGACACCACGAGCGCGCCGACCAGAGCACCACGGCCCTCGACCAGTTGCACGGCCTTGATGCCCAAGCCGTTACGGCCCTGCAGACGGTATTCGCTGATGGCGGTGCGCTTGGCGAAGCCCTCGTTAGTGACCACGAACAGGTCCTTGTCGGAGTCGCCAGGGACCACATCCATGGCCAGCAGGCTGTCGCCGTTACGGAACCTCATGCCCTGCACGCCGGCGGTCTGGCGGCCCATCGGGCGCAGCTGCTCGTCGTCGGCCTGGAACTTGAGGCTCATGCCGAGCTTGGAGACCAGGATGATGTCGTCCTCGGCGTTGCACAGCGCGGCGCCGATGAGCTCGTCGGCGTTCTCGCCGTTCTCGTCGGCCATGAGGCGCACGGCGATCAGGCCGCCCTGACGCGGGGAATCGTACTCGGCCAGCGGGGTCTTCTTGACCTTGCCGGAGCGGGTGGCGAGCACCAGATACTTGGCCACCTCGTAGTTCGGGATGGACAGCACGGTCTGGATGGACTCATCAGGCGCGAACTGCAGCAGGTTGGCCACGTGCTGGCCCTTGGAGTCGCGCGAGCCCTCGGGCAGCTCGTAGGCCTTGATGCGGTACACGCGGCCCTTGTTCGTGAAGAACAGCAGCCAGTTGTGCGTGGAGGTCAGGAAGAAGTGATCCACCACGTCGTCCTCGCGCAGCTTGGTGCCCTTGATGCCCTTGCCGCCGCGGTGCTGGGCGCGGTATTCGTCGGCCTTGGTGCGCTTAATGAAGCCGGAGTGGGTCACGGTGACCACCACGTTCTCTTCGGCAATCAGGTCTTCGACGTTCATCTCGCCGGAGAACGGCAGGATCTTGGTACGGCGGTCGTCGCCGTACTTGGCCACGATCTCGTCGAGTTCGTCGCCGATGATCTTGCGCTGGCGTTCCGGCTTGGCGAGGATGTCGATGTAGTCGGCGATCTTGCGCTGCAGTTCCTCATGCTCGGCCACGATCTTGTCGCGGTTCATGCGGGTCAGCGTGCGCAGCTGCATGGCCAGGATGGCGTCCGCCTGCACCTGGTCGATGTCCAGCAGCCCCATAAGGCCCGTACGGGCGGTGTCGGTGTCCTCGGAGGCGCGGATGAGGGCGATGACCTCGTCCAGCATGTCGAGGGCCTTGAGATAGCCCTGCAGGATGTGGTCGCGCTCTTCGGCCTCGCGCTTCAGGTACGCGGTGCGGCGGGCGATCACGTCGAGCTGGTGGTTCACCCAGTGGCGGATGAAGGCGTCCAGGCTCAGCGTGCGCGGCACGCCATCGACCAGCGCCAGCATGTTGGCGCCGAAGGTCTGCTGCAGCTGGGAGTGCTTGTACAGGTTGTTCAGGACCACCTTCGGCACGGCGTCGCGCTTGAGGACCAGCACGAGGCGCTGGCCGGTGCGGCCGGAGGTCTCGTCGCGCATGTCGGCGATGCCTTGGATCTTGCCGTCGCGCACGGCCTCGCGGATGGAGACGACGAGACGGTCCGGGTTGACCTGGTAGGGCAGTTCGGTGACCACCAGGCACATACGGCCGTTGATTTCCTCGGTGTTGACCACGGCTCGCATGGTGATCAGGCCACGGCCGGTGCGGTAGGCCTGTTCGATGCCCTTGTGGCCGAGGATGGTGGCGCCGGTGGGGAAGTCCGGTCCCTTGATGATGCGGATCAGGTTTTCCAGCAGTTCCTCGCGGCTGGCGTCCGGGTGGTCGAGCGCCCAGTGGATGCCGTCCGCCACCTCGCGCATGTTGTGCGGCGGGATGTTGGTGGCCATGCCGACGGCGATGCCGGCGGAACCGTTGACGAGCAGGTTCGGGAAGCGGGCCGGCAGCACGGTCGGCTCCTGGGTCTTGCCGTCGTAGTTGGGCACGAAGTCGACGGTGTCCTTGTCGATGTCGCGCACCATTTCCATGGCCAGCGGGGCCATGCGGCATTCGGTGTAACGCATGGCGGCGGCCGGGTCGTCGCCGGGGGAGCCGAAGTTGCCCTGGCCGTCGACGAGCATGTTGCGCATCGACCAGGACTGGGCCATACGCACCAAGGTGTCGTAGATGGCGGAGTCGCCGTGCGGGTGGTACTTACCCATCACGTCGCCGACCACGCGGGAGCACTTGTTGTAGCCGCGATCGGGGCGGTAGCCGCCGTCGTACATCGCGTAGATCACGCGGCGGTGCACGGGCTTCATGCCGTCGCGCACGTCCGGCAGGGCGCGCTCGACGATTACGGAGAGGGCGTACGCCAGGTAGGATTCGCGCATCTCCTGCTGCAGGTCCTTGCGCTGGATGCGTTCGCCGGTGTCCATCAGGCCGTAGTCGGTGGTGTCCGCCTCCTGCGGGCTCAACGGCTCCATCGAGCCGTCCGGCGTGAACTGCTCGTCGCCGGTGTTGTTTTCATCTGCCACTGTTGTTCCTTTAGTTGTCTAAGTCCGTTGTGTACCTCCCTCTGACGAGGGAGGTTGGAGGATTCCGTTACGCATCGATCCAACGCACGTTCTTGGCGTTGCGCTGGATGAAGAGGCGTCGGGGTTCGACCTCATCGCCCATCAGCATCGAGAAGGTCTCGTCGGCCGCGGCGGCGTCCTCGATGTGCACCTGCTTCAGAATGCGGTGCTCGGGGTCCATGGTGGTCTCCCATAGCTCCTGGTAGCTCATCTCGCCCAGACCCTTGTAGCGCTGGATGCCTTCGCCCTTGGGCAGCTGGCGTCCGTTGGCCTTGCCTTCGGCGAGCACGCGGTCGCGCTCGGCGTCGGTGTACACGAAGTCGTGCGGGCCCTTGGTCCACTTCAGGCGGTACAGCGGCGGCATGGCCACGTACACGTAGCCGGCGGTGATCATCGGGCGCATGTAGCGGAAGAACAGCGTCAGGTTCAGGGTGGCGATATGCGCACCATCCACATCGGCATCGGCCATGATGATGACCTTGTGGTAGCGGACCTTGGAGATGTCGAAGTCCTCGCCGTAGCCGCCGCCGACCGCGGTGATCAGCGATTCGATGGTGTCGGACTTCATCATGCGGTCCAGGCTGGCGCGCTCGGTGTTGAGGATTTTGCCTCGCAGCGGCAGGATGGCCTGCGTGATCGGGTTACGGCCCTGGATGGCGGAGCCGCCTGCGGAATCACCCTCCACGATGAACAGCTCGCACTCTTCCGGGTTGGAGGACTGGCAGTCCTTGAGCTTGTCGGGCATGCCGGCGGACTCGAAGATGGACTTGCGGCGGGTGTTCTCGCGGGCTTTCTTGGCGGCCAGACGAGCGCGGGATGCCTCGATGGCCTTCTGGATGATGTTCTTGGCTTCGGCCGGGTGGGCGTCGAACCAGTCGCCAAGCTTGTCGGTCATCACGCGCTGCACGAAGGTCTTGGCTTCGGAGTTGCCGAGCTTGGTCTTGGTCTGGCCTTCGAACTGCGGGTTGGTGAGCTTGACGGAGATCACGGCGGTCAGGCCTTCACGCACGTCGTCGCCGGAGAGGTTCTCGTCCTTGTCCTTGAGGATGCCCTTGTCTCGCGCGTAACGGTTGACCAGCGAAGTCAGCGCGGCGCGGAAGCCCTCCTCGTGGGTACCGCCCTCGGTGGTGGAGATCGTGTTCGCGAAGGTGTGCACGGCCTCGGAGTAGGCAGTGGTCCACTGCATGGCGAGTTCGGCGGAGATGCCGAGCTTCAAGTCTTCGGCCTCGAAGCTGATGACGTCCTCTTCCACCGGCGTGGCCTTGCGCACCTTGACCAGATAGTCGACGTAGTCCTTGATGCCGTTGAGGTACTGGTAGGTGACGGTCTGGTGCTTTGCGCCGGGCTCGTCCGCGACGTCGCCGGCCACCTCGTCGCCGGCCTGGTCGTTCTCACGCTCGTCGGTCAGGCTGATCTTGAGGCCCTTGTTCAGGAAGGCCATCTGCTGGAAGCGGGAACGCAGCGTCTCGAAGTCGTAGATGGTGGTCTCGAAAATCTTCGGGTCGGCCCAGAAAGTCACAGACGTACCGGTGGACTCGCCTTCGGTCATCGGCTCGCCCTGCTTCAAGGGCGCGGTGGGGTGCTGGTCGATGTACGTCTGGGTCCAGTGGAAGCCCTGACGGCGCACTTCGATGTCCACGCGGGTGGAGAGTGCGTTGACCACGGAGATGCCCACGCCGTGCAGACCGCCGGACACTGCATAACCGCCGCCGCCGAACTTGCCGCCGGCGTGCAGCTTGGTCATCACGGTCTCCACACCAGAGACACCCTCGCCGGGCACCTCATCGACCGGGATACCTCGACCATCGTCCACCACACGGATGCCGTTGTCCGGCAGAATGGTGACCTCGATATGGCTGGCGTATCCGGCCAGCGCCTCGTCGACCGAGTTGTCGACGATCTCATAGACCAGGTGGTGCAAACCGCGCGGGCCGGTGGAACCGATGTACATACCGGGGCGGATACGCACGGCCTCAAGTCCTTCGAGCACCCTCAGATCGGAGGCCTCATAATGCTCGGGGGCCATGGATTCGTCAAGTTCGCCTTCGGTCAATTCCGCATTGTTGATGCGTTCCGCAGCCGCCTTCAGCTGCTCCTCTTTGCTGGTTTCGTCTGCCAACAGGCTTCCTTCCGTGACTACAGGGTCAACCTCCGTCATGAAGGTCATTCACGGAGGCGATATGGCTTACGAGGCCCGTAAAGGGCTCTTCTAACCATTTGACCATACTGCATGTGATTCTACTCGTCTAACCCGACGAGCGCCATAGCGAGGCTTCTGCGAATTTGTTTGGTATCTTGACTACCGCCGCCGAGCCCATTTGCGTGTGTATCCGGCGGCCGGGCCGGTCACGCGAATCTCGGTGATGGTCAATCCTTTGAGATTGCGACGGATGGTATCGGTGAGTTGGGGAATAAGGTAGGTCAGCTGCGTGGCCCAGACCGTGGATTCGGCACGGATGGTCAGTACGCCGTCAGTGAAATCGGCGACTGCCGAATGGCTGGCGATGGCCTGCCCCACCACTTGGTCCCAATGGTTGCGCAATTGTGCAAGCTTCATATTCGCCGCCCAGACGCCATTGCCGGCGATGGTGGTCATCACGCTGCCCAGTTCAGCCGGATCGCGCCCCGGTTTGCCGAAGTTTTCGATGGCCTCTTCACGGCGGCGTCTGTAGTCCTTCAAGGTCGCCCCGCGACGGGAGAGCCGCTCGAATATTTCGGCCGGCAGTTTGGTCTCGTCCAGGTTGAGTTGGCGGGCGATCGGCGGGTTCATGACACTTTCCGTTCTACGGACGCGCTGTCCACCGCGGTTTTTTCGTCATATCTACCCAAACTCTCACTTTCCCGTGAATCGGACAAATTGCCCAGAGTTGGCAATATCATGGAAGCTGGTTCGACCAGTGCGGCCACGTCGATGCGATGGGCCGATTCATAGTCGGGCACATCGCCTTCAGCGGCCACGGTAATCAGCACCTGATCCTGTTTTCTGGCGAAATCAAGAATCTGCGTGCGCCGGCTGTCGTCAAGCTGGGCGAACACATCATCGAGAATCACAATCGGCTGCAATCCCAACCGGTCACGCACTATTTCGAACAATGCCATTTTCAAGGCCAACGCCATCGTCCACATCTCGCCGTTCGAAGCGAACTCGCGGGCGGGAATACCGGCCAACTCAAGGTTCATGTCATCGCGCTGCGGACCGATAAGGTTCACGCCGCGAGCCACTTCACCGGGGTAGATGCGTTGGAAATGCTCGCTAATCTGCGGATACGGATCGTCGAACATCAGCACTTCGTCGAATGAAGGCGCATATGTGAGCGTCACCTGCTCGCCGGCACCGGCCAAGTCAGCGTAAATCGTGGCGAATGGCTCGGCAAGCAGACCGATCACATGAGCGCGCATACGGGTCAACGCCACACCGGCTTCGATGAACTGGCCGGTCCAGATTTCCAAACCGCTCAGAACCGCATCCATCGGCTGGCCATTGTTGGCATTGGCATTCAATTGCTTCAACAATGTGGCACGCTGTTTGGCAATGCGCGTGAACTGTTGCAACGTCTGCATGTATCCGGGCTCGAGCAGAGCCGCAGCCTGATTCATCATGGTGCGGCGTGCTCCCGGATCGCCGTACACCAATCGCTGATCTTCGGGAGTGAAGGAAACGCTGGGAATCTTGCCGATGATATCGCGCAGATACAGCGATGACCCCGAGTTGATGCGGGCTCGGTTGGCACCACGCGCATGAATCGACGCTTCATACGTAGTGGTTTGACCGGCATCATCAGCGACGTTCGCGCGGATGGTGGCCGTGGTCTGCCCGCGTTCGATCAGCGGCAACGTGCTGGACGTGCGATGGCTCGATCCGGTGGACAGCACTTCGACGGCTTCCACCAGATTGGTTTTGCCTAGGCCATTCTTGCCGAACAGGATATTCACGCCTGGTACGAAATCGACCACTACCTGACTCCATGAGCGGTAGTGGTCGAGTGCGAGACGGGAGATGTGCATTAGCGAATCGTTGGAAATTCAGGGATTTCAGTTGTTAAAGCGCATCGGCACGAGCAGGTATCGGTAGTCCATGGACTCGTCGGAATCAGCTTCCTGCTGGCCGTTGAACTCGACCGGCTTGACCGGGGTCGTCATTTTGATGCGCACAAATGGTTCGGTCACGGCGGACAGACCCTCCTTCAGATAGGACGGGTTGAATGCCACGGTGATGTCGTCGCCATCCATGTCGATGCCCAGTGTTTCGCTGGCCTGAGCCTCGTCGACCGATCCGGCGGACAGCGCCACTTCCTGACCGGTGAAGGTCATGCGAATCGGAGCATTGCGTTCGGCGACCAAAGCCACACGGCTGATGGCGTCGAGCAAATCCTGCTTGTTGACTACGGCCTGAATCGGGTATTCGTCGGCGAACAGGCGGTCGACCGCCGGGAATTCACCGTCGATGAGCTGGGAGGTGGAGACGCGGCCGGCGTTTTCGAAGCCGAGCAGCGTCGGGCTATCGACATCGAAATCAAGGCGGATGTTCTGATGCTCGTCAAGAGCACGGGCCACATCCTTGAGCAGGGAGCCGCGAACCAGCGTGGTGGTGTCGACGTCCGGGTTCTGCGGAGTCCAAGTGAAGCTGGCGCGGGCCAAACGGAAGCGATCGGTGGAGGTCATGACGACCTTGTCGCCTTGGAATTGCATGCGAACGCCGGTCAGTACCGGGCGGTTTTCTTCGCGGGAGACGGCAACGCATGCCTGGTTCACTGCCTGAACGAAAGTCGGGGCATCGACTTGGCCGAGCATGGCCGGTACTACAGGCAGATCCGGGTACTCGGTGTCGGGCATGAGCTGCAAGGTGAACTTCGACTTGCCGGACGTGATGGTCAGCGTGGAGCCGTCGGTGACCAGGTACGTTTTCTCCGAACGCAGCGATTTGGTGATATCGGCCAGCAGCTTGCCCTGAACCAGCACGGAACCGGCTTCGTCAACGCCGGCTTCGATGTGGTGGCGAGCGGAAATCTCGTAGTTGAAGGCGGAGAATTGCAGCGTTCCGTCAATGGCTTCCAGCTTGACGCCAGCGAGAATCGGGTTGGAGGGACGTGCGTCGATGACTCGGGAGGTCCAGGCTGCGGCGTCGGCCAGGGCTGCGGTATCGATTTCGACTTTCATGTGTGATTGTTCCCTTCGTCGGATTGGCTGAGAAATATTCTAACCGTTAGGTGGCGAACTTACGTACGATGGGTGACCGGCTGTTACTACGGCGATGATGCTTTTCACGTAACTGAGTAAGTAATCGCCATAATAAGGCCGGTGGATAGTGTGGATAAGTAGGGTTGAGCCCTACAAATGCAACGGTTCATAAGTCCCTGAAAATTGTGGACAAATTCTGCATGGCTTGTGGATAAGTGGACGAGTTTTCCACAGCCAGTTCGTCGAATTTGAGTTTTCCACATCGAGGTCGCGGTTATGCACGAGTTTTCCACAACAAAATAGTGGGTAATCCACGAGTTATCCGCCGAGTTTACCCACATCTGTGCACAACTATGTGGATAACTTTTTTGGTTTTCGCACTTTCGCACGGCGTGTTGAAGGCTGTTTTTCGTCGAGGAGAATCGATTCTGGAGACCGTTTTCGGCACTTTCTTCGTCTCGCTCGCCCAAACCCGCAAAATCGGTCCTCAGAATCGATTCTCTCGTTTCATAGTTTTTTGCGTGTTCCCCTTCGAAACTCCCCTCAGTCGTCTGCGATGACAGATCCCCTCACAAAGGGGAGCCATGAGGAATCTAATGTCTCGAATCCGTTGCCTCGACGTATCCACCAGAATCCGCCTGAGCAACCAAAAACGGCACTTTTCGGAAAGTCAGTCCAAAAAGTGCCGTTTTTCGTCTCTCAGAAGCGTTATGTCAGTTGGTGTTGCTTTGCTTGAGGCGAACCGTGAGCTCCATAACGTAGTTATAGATCTCCTGTTTTTGCTGCATTCGGTCACTGATTCGAGTGCAGGCATGCATTACTGTGGTGTGATCGCGTCCGCCAAAGACCTGGCCAATATCCATCAGGCTCATACTGGTCATTTCGCGAGCCAGATACATGGCGATCTGACGAGGAACAGCCACGTTTTTGGTTCGCGATTTACCGACAAGATCCTCAAACGTCAGGTGGAAGTATTTCGCCACCTGGCTGATGATGTCCGTGGGCTTGATTTCCACATCGGTGGTGAAGAAGTCCTGCAACGTCTGCTCGGCCAAGGCGCGGGTCACCGGCTGATTACTCAGCGAGGCCACGGCCGTAACACGGGTAAGCGCGCCTTCGAGTTCACGAATGTTCTCGGTGAAGCGTTCGGCGATGAGGTCCAACACATCGCTGGGGATTTTCGAACCGTTCATCGAGGCGATCATGCGAAGAATGGCGATTCGGGTCTCCAGATCCGGCGGCTTGACATCTACGGTCAGGCCGGATTCGAAGCGCGAGATGAGTCGAGCCTCGAAACCCTTCAAATTCTTGGGCGCCACATCGGAAGCAATGACAATACGCTTATTTGCCTGATGCAGTGCATTGAACGTATGGAAGAACTGATCCAAGGTGGCTTCCTTGCCGCCGAGGAACTGGATATCGTCAATAAGCAACACATCAACCTGTCGGTATCGACGGTTGAATTCAGCAATCTGACCCTGGCTTTGGTTCGGGTTTTGCAGCGCGTCGATGAATTCGTTCGTGAATTCCTCAGACGTGACGTATCGAACCTTCAGTCCGGGATCCTTGACCAGTGCATAGTTGCCGATGGCGTTCAGCAAGTGGGTTTTGCCCAGGCCCGATCCGCCATAGATACACAACGGGTTGAAATCCTGACCGGAACCTTCAGCCACGGCCAGTGCGACCGTACGGGCAAAACGGTTGGAATCGCCGGGCACGAAGGAATCAAACGTGAAGTTCTTATTGAGATGAGTCTCGGGATCGCGATTCATCTTCTGCTGACCGACCGGGAACTGCGGCTCGGTGGCGGGCATCGGTTCCCGCGGTGCGGCTACCGGCTTTGCACCATAGGATTCTTTACCGAACTCGGCGACAGTCGGAGAAATTTCCGAAGGATATGGCTGCGCCGGCTTTGCCTCCGAAAGCGGTTCGGGCTCGGTTTTCGGCACGACCTTGAACGCGGGAAACATATTTTCGCCGGTTACCGTACGTAATGCCTGAAGCAGGGAACCGTTCAAATCACCCTGAATGGCTTGAAGCGTGTCGTTGTTGTCCACACACAGCACGATGGTCGAACCGAAGACGCCTTCAGGAACAACGCCTTCCAACCAGCCTTTTTCTCGTGGGCTGAGCGAAGCGCTGTGTTTGAGCACCGTCAGCGTGTCTGACCAGATGTGGGCGGCCTCGATTACGGGGTCGCCGGAAGCGTTAACCATGGTGGCCCCTTCTGTCGCTGTGGCGAAATATGTACAACAGATAATATTTACTCTGGTTTAGACAAGTTATCCACCGTGTCGCGTGTTGAAATAACTGGATTGTGAATAACAAACATGTAATTTGTGGATAACTTTTGGCCGTGAATGGTTGGTATTCCGCCGATTGTAAGAGATTTGTGGCGTGTCTTGCAACGTGTCGAAATGTGAAAATACTCCGTCCGTTTTGACTTGAGGGTAGGGGTGAGAGTACTTTGGTATAGCTTGACTCACGTGAGGGCAGCGCGAAGCGTTGCCGAATAGACCTAGGAGCAATGGATTATGAAGAGGACGTTCCAGCCGAACAACCGTCGTCGCCACATGAAGCACGGCTTCCGCCTGCGCATGCGCACCCGTTCTGGCCGTGCGGTGATCAACCGTCGTCGTGCCAAGGGCCGCAAGTCCCTCTCCGCCTGATCATTCCGATCAGTGCCACAGGCATAGTCGAGGTGGAGCGGCTTCAAAGCCATCGTGATTTCGTCACCGTGCTGAAACGCCGGCGCAAAGCAGGTGGCAAGGATATCGTCGTGCACTATTTAGTGCCCGACGACCATCATGATGATGACGACCGGACGGTGCATCGCCGTTTGGGATTAGCTGTCTCCAAATCGGTAGGACATGCGGTCACCCGTAATACGGTGAAGCGTAGGTTTCGTGTATCGGCCAGAGCCCATGAGGATCTGCTGCCCGCGCATTGCGATATCGTTTTGCGCGCCAAGCCCAGTGCCGCGACCGCATCGTTCGCTTCGCTAGATCGGCAGATCGCGAAGGCTTTTGCCACAGTGGCGCATAAGGTGGCTGAGGCATGACAGCTTCTTTCAAGGCGGTGATGATTGGTGGGGTGCGCTGGTATCAACAGCACATCTCGGCAAACACACCGCCTTGTTGCAAGTATTATCCAACGTGCTCGAATTATGCCATTGAGGCATTGGAACGGTATGGCGCGTTCAAAGGGGGAGTGCTCGCCGTGCTGAGATTACTGCGTTGCCGGCCGTGGAGTCGTGGGGGAATCGACGATGTTCCACAACGGTATTCCATTTTTTACAGATTTTCGTGGTCGAAGGCTCATGAAGAGCCCCGACTGACACCATTGGCCACAACCCAAAGAGAGGCCCAACGATGAACTCAAATGAATTTCTGCTTGATAGCGGGTTTTGGGGATTTCTATATAAAATCCTGACTCCCGTTGAGTGGTTGCAGACCTGGATCATGAAGATCGTGCATGACTTCTTCGTGATGCTGGGCATGAGCCCGATTGGTGTCTCATGGGTGCTTGCCATTATCATCCTGGTGCTGGTGGTGCAGGCTTGTATCTTCCCGCTGTTCTACAAGCAGATGAAGTCGATGCGCAAGATGCAGGCATTGGCGCCGAAGATGCAGCGTATTCAGAACAAGTACAAAGGTAAGACGGATCAGGCTTCCAAGGAAGCCATGAGTCGTGAAACCATGAAACTGTATCAAGACAATGACGCCAATCCGGCTGGCTCCTGCTTGCCTATGCTCATTCAGGGCCCGGTGTTCATGTCCATGTTCTACACGCTGTCCGCCATTCCATACATTGCCAACGGTAAACGCGATGCGTTGGGCGCGTTCGACGTAGCAACCGCCAAGCAATTCACTCAAACCGATGTGTTCGGCATTGTCAGCGTGACCGATAACTTCACCAGTGCTGCCACTAGTGGCAAGGCGGTCATCGGTATCTTTGTGTTCCTGATGTGCTTCTGCCTGTGGTTTATGCAGTACTTCAGCATGAAGCGCAACATGGCAGCTGCTTCGATGAACAAACAGACCGAGACCATGCAGAAGGCTATGCTGTGGCTCTTCCCGGTGATGTACGTCTTCTCCGGTGCCACCATGCCGTTCGCCGTGCTGGTCTACTGGCTGACCAACAACGTGTGCAACCTCTGCCGCACATTGTGGCAGGTGTACGCATTCCCGACCCCTGGCTCTCCGGCTGCGGCGGACAAGGAGAAGCGCGATCATCGTAATGAGAATGCTCGCCGCGCAAAGGCCGGCCTGCCCTCTCTGGAAGAAGAAGCATTGGCCAAGGCCAAGGAAGAGGCCGAGCATAAGGCCACTCAGGGCTATCAGCGTCAACAGCCCGTGCGTAAGCGCAAAAAGAAGTGACGACTATGTCGGTGCGAGTTCGATGTTTCACGTGAAACATTCAACACGCACCGACATTACTTTCTCTGTTCGGGGGGCAGGGCTTAGACTTGGAATTCAAACACGACATGAAGGAGTAGCGTATGGCACAGGATGACGTGAAGTCGATCGACCAGCTCAACGAAGAGGCTGACATCGCCGCGGATTACCTTGAAGGCCTACTGGATATCGCCGACTATGAGGGCGACATTGAGATGGGCGTGCGTAATGACCGCCCCACCGTGCAAATCGTTGCTGATGACGATACCGACATCAAACATCTTATTGGCCGTAATGGTGAAGTCGTTGATGCTCTGCAGCAATTGACTCGTCTGGCTGTACAGCAGAAGACCGGCGAGCGTTCCCATCTGATTGTGGATGTCGACGGTTTCCTGAAGCGCAAGCGTCAGCACCTCCGTGATATCGCCCTGGATGCCATTGACGCAGTGAAGGATTCCGGCGAGCCGTATGACTTGAAGTCGATGAATTCCTTCGAACGTAAAGTCGTTCACGATGTGGTTCGGGAAGGGGGGCTGAAGTCTCGCTCGCACGGTGAGGAGCCTCATCGTTATGTGACGGTGTATCTCAAGAACAAAGTCGAGGATGTTGCCGAAGACGACGAGCTTGATCAGGAGTAATA
This sequence comes from Bifidobacterium sp. 2450, assembly GCF_041900695.1. Lineage (NCBI taxonomy): Bacteria > Bacillati > Actinomycetota > Actinomycetes > Bifidobacteriales > Bifidobacteriaceae > Bifidobacterium > Bifidobacterium sp. 2450. Next base: position 4,968 of record NZ_JBHEEA010000023.1, on the reverse strand, counting down.
GGTCGACGAGTTTTTGAGATGACAGAGACGCTCAACGGATGTCGTCTCTAAACAAACAGGAGTGACCGCAGGGAGAATGGCGTCGTAATGAGCGACGCCTTTTCCATGTTGATTGTTTCACGTGAAACATGGTGAGGGAGATGGCTATGACGGATCAGCTGCAGGGGTCACCTGTACTTGCTGAGGTCTTGGGTGATGCGTTGCCGAAGTTGGAGTGTTTCTATGCCAAGATTGCCGAAGAGGGTGAACCTCGTGGATTGATCGGCCCCCGTGACGTCGATATCATTTGGGAACGGCATATTCTGAATTCCGCTGCGATTGTGCCGTACGTTCGGAATGCGACGAATGGTATTCGCTTCAAAACAGTTGCCGATGTCGGCAGTGGTGGTGGTTTTCCTGGATTGGTGGCTGCCGCGTGTTTGCCGGATCATGACTTCACGCTGATTGAACCAATGGAGCGGCGAATCGAATGGTTGCATGAATGTGTTGACTTGATGCAACTGCAGAACGTTGAGATTATTCGTGGACGCTCCGATGCCGTCATCCAGCAGGTACGGAAGCGGGAAATTCATCCGTTCGCTGTTGTCACGTGTCGTGCGGTTGCTCCTATGACCAAACTCTCCGGCTGGACGTTGCCGTTGCTGAAACCGTCAGGACAGTTGATCGCACTGAAGGGACGGTCTGCTCAGGCTGAAATCGACAAGGCTGGCAAGGAGATTGCAAAATTCGGTGGTCGTCGTCCACGCGTCGTTGAGGCGGCTGTCGGACCGGATCTTGAGCCTACCCACGTGGTGATTGTAGATAAGCGATGAGTGGAGTACTGATTGAGTTATCCACATTTCCATATGTGCGTTAAAGTTGTCCACATTTTTACGGGACGATGTGCACAATGATGAAAACAGTGATTTTTCAATGTCTTTCGTCTGTGAATACACAATCTAACACTCAGCGTCATCCACACTTATCCACACTTATCCACATTGCATATCGCAATTGTGGATAACGAGCATCATGTCCATACGAATGAGAACACTGGAACTTACGTCTGTGCAAGGAGGAGCGATGGCCACCAAGGATCATCAGTCGGAACCTATAGAATCGGCTTCCGAAACGCTTCAGCGAATATTCGATGGTCACGGTTCAGTGCTTGGTAGCCAAATGGCTGATGAAAGCTCACGGTACGATGTACTCAAGAAAACCGATTTCCCAAAGCCTCAACGGACTCGTCGTATCGCCGTGGCCAACCAGAAGGGGGGAGTGGGTAAAACCACATCCACGGTAAACACCGCTGCGGCGCTGGCGAACAAGGGCGCGCAGGTGTTGGTCATCGATATGGACCCGCAGGGCAATGCCTCTACGGCGTTGGGTGTATCTCATGCATTGGGAGAGCCCTCGGTCTATGACGTTATCGAGGGGCGTTCCGATCTGGGTGATGTTATCACGGTCTGTCCTGATTTTCCCACACTTGATGTTGTGCCTGCATCAATCGATCTCAGCGGTGCTGAGTTGGAAGTGGTTGATCTGCCCAACCGAAACACGTTGCTGAAGGAGGCCCTAGACCTCTACCTACGTCAATCAGATAAACACTATGATTACGTGTTTATTGATTGCCCGCCCAGCTTGGGCCTCTTGGTCATCAACGCCATGTGTGCAGTGACCGAGATGCTGATTCCTATTCAGGCTGAGTATTACGCATTGGAGGGTCTTGGCCAGCTGATTAACACGATTGGTTTGGTGCAAGAGCATTTCAATCCCGTACTGCTGGTGTCCACCATGCTCGTCACGATGTTCGATCGTCGAACGCTATTGAGCCGTGAAGTATATAACGAGGTTAAGGGACACTATCCCAGCATTGTGCTGAATACCACCATCCCGCGTTCAGTCAAGATCTCCGAAGCGCCGAGTTTCTCCCAATCGGTGATTGCCTATGACCCTCGTGGCATAGGTGCCATATCGTATGGTGAAGCAGCTTTGGAAATCGCACAGCGTTCGCAACAAGTCCTTGACACCATTGATGCGAGGAGGAACAAGTAATGGCATCAAAATCACGACTCGGTAAGGGCCTTGGCGCTTTGTTCCCCACATTGCCAGGGGAGGAGCCGGTGGCGGAACAGCCCGCAATGATTGCGGAGGATTCGTCTACTCCGGAGGCCACTGCTGACATAACCCCCGCCAAGAAGGCCACTGCTGACATAACCCCCGCCAAGAAGGCCACTGCCCAGCAGGAATCAAAGCCTGCCGCGCCTCAGACGGTATCGTCCAGCAAGGCAGCCAAGAAAGCCGCCGGTAAACGTGCATCCATGCCCGCATTGGATACCATTACTCATCCTAGCGACCTGTTTTTCGGTACGGAGAAACCTCAAACCGGTAAGGTCGCCGCACCTCAGCAGGGCGGCAAGTCGTCTGCGCGTCAGACGGCACATCGTACATCCGTCACTGTCAAAGATGTTTCCCGTGAAACATCTTTGACTGCATCGGCGGCAAAGACCGCTGACACAGATAAGAAGGACGAGCTCAAGCCGGTAGCCGGTGGTTATCTGGCTGAACTCAAACTGTCTGATATCGGGCCCAATGCACATCAGCCTCGTACCATCTTCGACGAGGATGAGTTGAATGAGCTGTCTGCTTCCATTAAAGAAGTTGGTGTGCTGCAACCGATAGTCGTGCGCAAGCGTCCGGCAAGCCAGATTGCTGCGGCCAAAGACGCCAAGCACGACGAGACGGAATCCAGCACGAATCCGTTTGCCGGTCATTTGGACAGCCCGTATGAGCTCATTATGGGTGAACGCCGTTGGCGTGCTTCTCAGTTGGCTGGGTTGGAGACGATTCCCGCCATCGTCAAAACCACTGCGGATGATGATATGCTCCGCGATGCGTTGCTGGAAAACTTGCACCGTGTGGCCTTGAATCCGCTGGAAGAGGCGGCTGCCTACCAGCAGATGATTGAAGAGTTCGGGTTGACACAAGTACAACTGTCCAAGTCGGTGTCCAAGTCTCGCCCGCAAATCGCCAATACCTTGCGACTGCTGAACCTGCCGGCCTCTGTGCAAAAGAGAGTGGCTGCCGGTGTGCTATCGTCCGGTCATGCGCGTGCGCTATTGGGCCTGAGCGATCCGGAGGAAATGGACAAGCTGGCTTCTCGTATTATTGCGGAAGGTCTTTCTGTACGCAGCACCGAAGAAATCGTCGCCATGAAGATTGCGTCGGGGGAGCAGCCGAAGAAGCCTAAGACGTCTAAGACCAATCCTTGGGTTGGTTCCGCTATCCAGCAGAGTTTGGAAAATCATTTCGATACCAAGGTGTCGATTAAGGGCAGCACCAGGCATGGTCGCATCGAAATCGTCTTCTCGTCACCAGAGGATATGGATCGTATCCTGCAGCTGCTGGTGCCGAGTCAAGGCGATGCCGATTCCAAATGGGTGTAACGCGATACGAACATTCGTGTTGTCGCCGGCATCGTCAGCGACAACACCGATGCTTAGCGTTGTCGCTTGGCATTGTATCGGCTTGTCGCTGTCGCCGGCATTATTGCTGTGCAGTGCGTTGTATGCGCAAGACGTTATAGCCTCTGCGTGATTCCTGGCAGGGGCGTATGCCCGCGCTGTGATAACGCCTGAGATTTTGCGCACTTTGGTTTGGGCTTGAGATAGGGGCATGGCCCGTGTCCTGTGTACGATTTTCAGTCGCCAGACATTAGAAAACCGCGATTGGAAACGAGGGCACGAAGCCATGTCACAGCAGATTCTACAGGTCGACCAGGCCATGTTGGAAACCACCCTGGACCGGATGGTCCGCAAAAGCGTCGAGGAGACCCTGAACGCGATGCTCGACGCCGAGGCCGACGAGATCACCGGCGCCGCGCGCTACGAGCGCAGCGGGGACCGCAAGGCGTACCGGGCCGGCCACTACGAGCGCGACCTGACCGTCAAGGCCGGCAAAATGAGCCTGAAAGTGCCGAAACTCAAGGGCGCGGTGTTCGAGTCGGCCGTGATCGAACGATACCGTCGGCGTGAGGAGAGCGTCGAGGAGGCCTTGATCGACATGTACCTGGCCGGCGTCTCCACCCGCCAGGTCGATGATGTCAGCCGGCTCCTGTGGGGCGACCGCATGCCCTCGCAGACCCTGAGCGACAAGCTCAAGCGCGTCTATGCGGATATCGACGCATGGCGGGGCAGGCCCCTCGAACAGGATTACCCGTACCTGTTCATGGACGGCGTGTGGCACAAAAGGTGCTGGGGCGGGTCCGTGGAGAACGTGAGCATCCTGGTGGCCATCGGCGTCGGCATGGACGGGCGGCGCGAGGTGCTTTCGGTGGCCGAGGGCATGAAGGAGGACGCGGAAAGCTGGCGCGAATTCATCAAAGGCATGCTCGCACGAGGCCTCAAGGGCGTGAGACTGGTGACGGGAGATCGGTGCGCGGGGCTGGTCGCCGCCGCGGGCGAGCTGCTGCCCGATGCCCGCTACCAGCGGTGCATGGTGCATTTCGAGCGCAACATACTCGCCAGGGTCAACCCCGGGAACCGCGACTGGGCGGCCGACGCACTGAAGGCCGTGTTCTCCATGGAATCACGCGACAAGGCGTTGGAGAAGGCCGAATCCGTCGCCCGGGACATGGAATCCAGGAAACTCAAGGAGGCCGCCAAATGCCTGCGCGAGGGCATCGGCGAGACCACGACCTACCTGCTCGACGACTACCCGCGCGAGCATAGGCGTCGGATCCGCACCAACAACATGATCGAACGGCTCAACCGCGAGATCAGGCGCAGGACCCGCGTGGTCGGCTCGTTCCCCGACGGACGCAGCGCGTTGATGCTCGTCTGCGCGAGGGTCCGCTACGTGACATCCGACGAGTGGTCGACGCGCCGCTACCTCGACATGTCAAGGCTCGGTGAGACCGTACCAGCAGCGAACTGATCACCGCCACAGGGACGGGCGAAGACCAAAGTGCGCAAGAGTTCGGGCACTACC
>NZ_JBHEEA010000022.1:0-25278 GCF_041900695.1 Bifidobacterium sp. 2450 | reverse complement strand
GAACGCGTATTGGACGGGTTCCACATCGTCTCCTGGATGACCGACGCGCTCGACAAGGTCAGGAAACGCCTGTGGAACCAGGCGAGGCGCGACGGCGACGAGAAGACCATGAAGCGCATGCGCGGCGTCAAATACGCCGTCCTGAAGAACCCCGGCGACCTGACCGGCAGACAGGAGGAGGCGTTCGAAAGCCTGCGGGACACGGACCCCAAGGGCCAGCTCTACCGCGCATGGCAGCCCAAGGAACTCCTGCGCACCCTGCTCAAACACCCCATCGGCCAAGCCGCGGCGAACTGAACCGTTGGGTGTTCCGGGCGTCCCACTCGCGCATACCCGAGATCGTCGAACTCGCCAAGAAGATCCGGCGGCGCCGCCCCGACATCCTCAGGACCATCCGGCTGGGATACTCCAACGCCAGGCTCGAGGCGTCCGACAACAGGATCAAGGCCACCATCCGCATGGCCCACGGATTCCACCACGTCACCAACCTCATCGCCCTGGTCATGCTCCGATGCGGCGGACCCGACATACGACTGCCACAACCCGCAATCTAACCCACGAAAACAGCAGAAGCCTCTCATTACGCTGCGATATTGAGTTTTTCTTCGTGGAATGCATTCGTCTATTTGTTTGCGATAGAACATGGATTCCGTTACATTAACGCGACGTCAGTAATGGCAAAAGGTGGATTTGTCGCGCCATACCGCTATTCTTTTGACTTCGCATGAGGTGTGTCATATTGCGGGCATGCCGCCGACAATGAAGCGTCCGCATAGGCATATGGTGGCCATGCCGGCGCTCCCAGGGGAATTACCACATATTAGCGAGCGATAAGGAACGTCCATTGGCTACTGAGTCTACGACGAACACCACCACCATCATCGCACGCGCCGACCAGCATGACATTGACCTGCACAAGGCGTCGGATCGCGTGAACTTCGGTTCCATCAAGGAACCCATCGATGTGCCCTACCTGCTGGGCGTGCAGACCGACAGCTTCGATTGGCTGATCGGCTCCGACCGCTGGAAGAAGCGCGTCGAAGAGGATGAGGCTAACGGCACCAACACCGTGGCCCACACCTCCGGTCTCGACGAGGTCTTCAACGAGATCTCCCCGATCGAGAACTTTGCACAGACCATGTCCCTGACCTTCTCGGACCCGTACTTCGAGGAGCCGCGCCACACCGTGCAGGAGTGCAAGGAGAAGGATTACACCTACTCCGCTCCGCTGTACGTGAACGCCGAATTCGAGAACGGCGACACCGGCGAGATCAAGTCCCAGACCGTGTTCATGGGCGACTTCCCGCTGCAGACCCCGCACGGCACCTTCATCATCGGCGGCACCGAGCGAGTCATCGTCTCCCAGCTCGTGCGTTCCCCGGGCGTCTACTTCGACCGCCGGCAGGATCGCACCTCCGATAAGGAAGTCTTCGGCGCGAAGATCATCCCGAGCCGTGGTGCATGGCTCGAGTTCGAGATCGACAAGAAGGACCAGCCGCAGGTGCGCGTGGACCGCAAGCGCAAGCAGTCCGCCATCGTGTTCCTCATGGCCATCGGCATGACCAAGTCCGAGATCGCCCAGGCATTCAAGGACTACCCGCTGGTGCTCGACGCACTGGAGAAGGAAACCCTCGAGACCCAGGACGAGGCCCTCGTTGACCTCTACCGCAAGATTCGTCCGGCCGACACCCCGACCCCCGAGGCCGGCAAGAACCTGCTGGACTCCTTCTACTTCAACACCAAGCGCTACGATCTGGCCCGCGTTGGCCGCTACAAGATCAACCGCAAGCTGGGTGTCGAGGCCGATTTCAACGATCGTTCCCTCCACCAGGAAGACATCATCGCCACGATCAAGTACCTGGTGGCCCTGCACGACGGTGCGGCGACCTTCCCGGGCAAGCGCAACGGCGAAGACGTTGACCTGCGCGTGGACGTCGACGATATCGATCACTTCGGCAACCGTCGTATCCGTCAGGTCGGCGAGCTGATTCAGAACCAGCTGCGTACCGGTCTGAGCCGTATGGAGCGCGTGGTGCGCGAGCGTATGACCACTCAGGACGCCGAGGCCATCACCCCGCAGTCCCTGATCAACATCCGCCCGGTGAACGCCACCATCAAGGAGTTCTTCGGCACTTCCCAGCTCTCCCAGTTCATGGATCAGAACAACCCGCTGTCCGGTGTGACGAACAAGCGTCGTCTTTCCGCACTGGGCCCCGGCGGTCTGTCCCGCGACCGCGCCTCCATGGAGGTGCGCGACGTGCACCCGTCCCACTTCGGCCGTATGTGCCCGATCGAGTCTCCTGAAGGCCCGAACATCGGTCTGATCGGCTCCCTGGCAACCTTCGGCCGCGTCAACCCGTTCGGCTTCATCGAGACCCCGTACCGCAAGGTCGTCAACGGCCACGTGACCGACGAGGTCGAATACATGACCGCTGACCGCGATCTTGATCACGTCATCGCCCAGGCCAACCAGGAGCTCAACGAGAACGGCAACTTCGTGCAGAAGTCCGCCCTTGCCCGAGTCGGCGAAGAAGAGGCGGTCGATGTGCCGGTGAGCTCCGTGGACTACATGGACGTCTCCCCGCGCCAGATGGTCTCCCTCGGCGCCTCCCTGATTCCGTTCCTGGAGCATGATGAGGGCCACCGTGCGCTGATGGGTACCAACATGCAGCGTCAGGCCGTGCCGCTGATCGAATCCGAGCGCCCGTTGGTGGGCACCGGCTCCGAATGGCGCGCTGCCAACGACTCCGGCGACGTCATCAAGTCCGAGAAGGACGGTGTGGTCACCTACGTGTCCGCCGACCTGATCCGCGTGATGAACGACGACGGCACCACCAGTTCCTACAAGCTGGCCAAGTTCCAGCGCTCCAACCAGACCACCTGCTACAACCAGCGCCCGATTGTCCACGACGGCGAGCGTGTGGAAGCCGGCTCGGTTATGGCTGACGGTCCCGCCATCCAGAACGGCGACCTGGCCCTGGGCAAGAACCTGCTCATCGCCTTCATGCCTTGGAACGGCTACAACTACGAGGATGCTGTGATCATCTCCCAGCGCCTCGTGCAGGACGACACCCTCTCCTCCATCCACATCGAGGAGTACGAGATCGACGCCCGCGAAACCAAGCTGGGTGCCGAAGAGATCACCCGCGACCTGCCGAACGTCGGCGAGGACGCCGTGGCCAACCTCGACGAGCGCGGCATCATCCGCATCGGCGCCGAGGTCGAGGCCGGTGACATCCTGGTCGGTAAGGTCACCCCGAAGGGTGAGACCGAGCTGACCCCGGAGGAGCGCCTGCTGCGCGCCATCTTCGGCGAGAAGTCCCGCGAGGTGCGCGACACCTCCCTGCGCGTGCCTCACGGCGAGACCGGTACCGTTATCGGTGTCAAGGAGATCACCCGTGAGGATGCCGAGGAGGACGGCGACGAGCTGCCCAACGGCGTCAACCAGATGATCCGCGTCTACATCGCCCAGCACCGTAAGATCACGGTGGGCGACAAGCTCTCCGGCCGCCACGGCAACAAGGGTTGCATCTCCCGCATCCTGCCTGAGGAAGACATGCCGTTCCTCGCGGACGGTACCCCGGTCGACATCATGCTGAACCCGCTGGGTGTGCCTTCCCGAATGAACCTCGGCCAGGTGCTCGAACTGCACCTCGGCTGGATCGCCCGCGCCGGCTGGGACATCTCCCTTGACCCGAACATGGAAGCCGAGTGGAAGAAGCTGGTCCCCTCCGGTGCCGAGAAGGCCGAGCCGGGCACCCCGGTTGCCACCCCGGTGTTCGACGGTGTCAAGCCTGAGGTCCTGAAGGGCCTGCTGTCCACCACGCTGCCGAACCGCGACGGCGACCGTCTGGTCGGCCCCGACGGCAAGGCCACCCTGTTCGATGGCCGTACCGGTGAGCCGTACACCAAGCCGATTTCTGTTGGCTACATGTACATGCTGAAGCTGCACCACCTGGTCGACGACAAGATTCACGCTCGTTCCACCGGCCCGTACTCCATGATCACCCAGCAGCCGCTCGGTGGTAAGGCCCAGTTCGGTGGCCAGCGCTTCGGCGAGATGGAGGTGTGGGCCCTTGAGGCCTACGGCGCCGCCTACACGCTGCACGAGATGATGACCACCAAGTCCGATGACGTCGACGGCCGCGTGCGCGTCTACGGTGCCATCGTCAAGGGCGATAACCTGCCGCCGGCAGGCATCCCCGAGTCGTTCAAGGTGCTCCTGAAGGAAATGCAGTCCCTGTCCCTGAACGTCGAAGTGCTCAACGCCGAAGGCGTGGCCATCGACATGAAGGATGAGGACGACGATCCGGCCAGCTCCGCTGACGACCTCGGCTTCAACATTGGCGCCCGCCCCGACGCGGCCGCCAAGGAAGACCAGAAGGCCGAAGAGCCCGAATACCAGTGATCCCTCGGGCTGCATGCGGTCAATACGCCGCGTGTAGCTCCGCCAACGTGAAATAAATAACGTACAGAGACCTTTCCGGTTTGCACTACCCCTCAGTCAGCCTTGGCTGACAGCTCCCCTGACAAGGGGAGCTTGGGAAGGTCTCAAGAACAGAAACGGATTAACAAGTGCTGGACGTCAACGCATTTGACAAGATTTGCATCGGCCTTGCCACCGCCGATGACATCCGTGGTTGGAGCCACGGTGAGGTCAAGAAGCCTGAAACCATCAACTACCGTACGCTGAAGCCTGAGAAGGACGGTCTGTTCGGCGAACAGATCTTCGGCCCGACCCGTGACTGGGAGTGCGCCTGCGGCAAGTACAAGCGCGTGCGCTTCAAGGGCATCGTCTGCGAGCGATGCGGCGTCGAAGTGACCCGCAGCCGCGTGCGTCGTGAGCGCATGGGCCACATCGAGCTCGCCGCCCCGGTGACGCACATCTGGTTCTTCAAGGGTGTGCCTTCCCGCCTCGGCTACCTGCTGAACGTCACCCCGAAGGATCTGGAGCGCGTGATCTACTTCGCCTCCTACATGGTCACCGAGGTGAACGAGGACGAGCGCCACAACGATCTGCCCGGCCTGCAGGACGAGTTCGATTCCGAGATCAAGCGCCTTGAGCAGCGCCGTGACTCCGACATCGAAGCTCGCGCTAAGAAGGTCGAAGAGGATCTCGCCGCCCTTGAGGAGGCCGGCGAGGCCAAGGGCCCGGCCCGCACCAAGCTGCGTAACGGTGCCGAGCGTGATATGGCCGCCATCCGCACCCGCTACAACGACCAGATCGCCCGTGTGGACGCCGTCTTCGACAAGTTCAAGAAGCTCAAGCCCGGCGACATGATCGACGACGTGGACCTGTGGCGCGAGATGCAGGACCGTTACGGCGATTACTTCGACGGCTGCATGGGCGCCGAAGCCATCAAGAAGCGCCTGCAGTCCCTCGACCTGGAGACCATCTCCAAGGAACTGCGCGAGGAGATCAAGGGCGCTTCCGAGCAGCGTAAGACCAAGGCTCTGAAGCGCCTCAAGGTCGTCAACGCCTTCCTGACCACCGGCAACAAGCCGGAGGCCATGGTGCTTGACGTGATCCCGGTCATCCCGCCGGACCTGCGCCCGATGGTCCAGCTCGACGGTGGCCGTTTCGCCACCTCCGACCTCAACGACCTGTACCGCCGTGTGATCAACCGTAACAACCGTCTGAAGCGACTGATCGAGCTCGGCGCCCCTGAAATCATGCTCAACAACGAGAAGCGCATGCTCCAGGAAGCCGTCGACTCCCTGTTCGACAACGGCCGTCGTGGTCGCCCGGTCACCGGTGCCTCCAACCGTCCGCTGAAGTCCCTGTCCGACATGCTCAAGGGTAAGCAGGGTCGTTTCCGTCAGAACCTGCTCGGTAAGCGAGTCGACTACTCCGGCCGTTCCGTGATCGTGGTCGGCCCGTCCCTGCGCATGCACCAGTGCGGTCTGCCGAAGCCGATGGCCCTCGAGCTGTTCAAGCCGTTCGTCATCAAGCGCCTCGTGGACCTGAACTACGCGCAGAACATGAAGTCCGCCAAGCGTCTCGTGGACCGCGGCGACGCCGAAGTGTGGGGTGTGCTCGAGGAGGTCATCTCCGAGCACCCCGTGCTGCTCAACCGTGCACCTACGCTGCACCGTCTGGGTATTCAGGCGTTCGAGCCGATCCTGGTGGAAGGCAAGGCCATCCACCTGCCGCCGCTGGCCTGCGCCGCCTTCAACGCCGACTTCGATGGTGACCAGATGGCAGTCCACCTGCCGCTCTCCGCCGAAGCCCAGGCCGAGGCCCGCTCGCTGATGATGGCTTCCGACAACATCCTGAAGCCGGCTGACGGTCACACCGTGACCATGCCGTCCCAGGACATGATCCTCGGTCTGTACTACCTGTCCACCGTGCTGGAAGGCGCCAAGGGCCAGGGCCGCGTGTTCTCCTCGCTGGAAGAGGCCGAAATGGCCCTCGACCGCCACGAGATCGACATGCAGGCCAAGGTGCTCATCCGCCTGCCCGAGAGCTTCGTGCTGCCGAAGAACTGGGAGCCCGGCGAAGTCAAGGTGCTCGACCCGCGTGAAGGCGAGGACGAGATCACCAAGGAAGAGCGTTTCCACGATGGCACCGTGCTGTTCGCCACCTCCTACGGCCGCATCCTGTTCAACGAGACCCTGCCGACCGACTACCCGTTCGTCAACGAGCAGGTGGCCAAGGGCCGTCTGTCCAAGATCGTCGACGACATCGCCATGCGCTACTCCACCCAGCAGGTGGCCGCCACGCTGGACGCCCTGAAGGATCTCGGTTTCACCCGTGCACCGTGGTCCGGTGTGTCCTTCGCGTTCTCCGACGTGAACGAGCCGCCCGAGCGCGACGAGAAGATTGCCGAGTACGAGGCCAAGGCCGACAAGGTCAACGCCAACTACGAGATGGGTCTGTTGACCGAGGAAGCTCGTCGTCAGGAACTCATCGACCTGTGGACCGAGTGCACCGCCGAGGTGTCCAAGGAAGTCGAGGAGAAGTTCGACCCGACCTCCAACCTGGCCATCATCGTGCAGTCTGGTGCACGAGGCAACATGATGCAGATCAACCAGATCGCAGGTATGCGAGGCCTCGTGGCTAACCCGAAGGGTGAGATTATTCCTCGTCCTGTGAAGTCCAACTACCGCGACGGCCTGTCCGTGCTGGAGTACTTCATCTCCCAGCACGGTGCACGTAAGGGTCTGGCCGATACCGCACTGCGTACCGCAGAATCCGGTTACCTGACCCGTCGTCTGGTCGACGTCTCGCAGGACGTCATCGTGCGCGAAGAGGACTGCGGCACCAAGGCCGGTCTGCCCATCCGCGTCGCCGAGCGCGACAACGACGGCAACCTGGTGCTCGTCAAGGCCGCCGACGGTGGCCCGTACTCCCGTCTGCTCGCCGCCGACGTCATCGACCCGGCCGACGGACAGACCGTGCTGTACAAGCGCGACGACGCCCTGTCCATGGACGTGCTCAACGACCTCGTGACCCACGGTGTTGAGGAAGTCAAGTGCCGTTCCGTGCTGACCTGCGAGTCCAAGCGCGGTGTGTGCGCCAAGTGCTATGGCTGGTCCCTGGCCACCAACAAGCTGGTCGATGTTGGCGAGACCGTCGGTATCGTCGCCGCCCAGTCCATCGGTGAGCCTGGTACCCAGCTGACGCTGCGTTCCTTCCACTCCGGTGGTGTGGCCGCAGCCTCCGATATCACCCAGGGTCTTCCCCGTGTCACCGAGCTTTTCGAGGCCCGCACCCCGAAGGGTGAGGCCCCGATCACCGAGTTCGCCGGCAGCATCAAGATCGTGGAGAACGATCGCGGTCGCCAGATCATCCTGACCCCGGACGCCGATTCCGGCGCGCCGAAGGAAGACGGCGTGATCAAGCCAATCACCTACCAGGTCTCCAAGCGCGTGCCGCTCAAGGTTGCAGACGGCGACCACATCAAGGTCGGCACCCAGCTGGTCGAAGGTTCTGTGGATCCCAAGAAGATCCTCACCATCCTCGGCAAGCGCGCCGCCCAGGTCAACATCGTGGAGGAAGTGCACACCGTGTACCGCTCCCAGGGTGTGGATATCCACGACAAGCACATCGAGGTCATCGTGCACCAGATGACCCGTCGCGTGACCATCATCGACTCCGGCGACACCGACCTGCTGCCGGGTGAGCTGGTGGACAACGCCCGCTTCCGTGAGATCAACCGCAACATCGTCAAGAACGGTGGCCGTCCGGCCGTCGGTCGTCCGGCGCTTATGGGCATCACCAAGGCATCGCTGGCCACCGACTCCTGGCTGTCCGCCGCATCCTTCCAGGAGACCACCCGCGTGCTCACCGAAGCCGCCCTCTCCGAGAAGGTCGACGACCTCAAGGGCCTCAAGGAGAACGTCATCATCGGTAAGCTCATCTCGGCCGGTACGGGCCTCGCCCGCTACCGCAACGCCGTGGTCGAGCCCGACAAGGCCATCCGCGACACCATCTACCCGAACTTCGGTCTGGGCGGCGATGGCGATCTCGGCGACGCGAGCTTCTCCGACGCCGACCTGTCTGACCTGAACTTCTCGAACCTCGAGTTCGGCGATCTGAAGCTCGGTGACGACTTCAACCCGGATGATTTCTACTCCGATCAGGGCGGTCAGCCTGACATCGAGGAGTAACCCTCCTCACCCCCGATAAGATGGCCCGGAACTCGTGTGGTTCCGGGCCATCTCGCATTTTCAGACAGCAGTATTGTTCTTGTCGATTTACGGGGGTAGTGTGGCGACCCAGGGGTGTGGGTACCGCCCCCAGTGGTTTGTGGCTCGGTACGTGCACGGAAGTCGTAAGAGAAGAGACAAGTGTTGGAGGGCCACCTATGGTGGGGTTAAACACATTGGTCGGCAAGCGGTACAAGATCCTTGCCCAGATCGGCAAGGGTGGTATGTCCACCGTCTATCTGGCAATGGATTCCTCGCTGAACAAGCAATGGGCCATCAAGGAAATTCGCAGTGCCTCTGATCCGGTGCAGCGCGACTTGGTCATTAAGAGCCTGACCGTCGAAGCCAATATGATTAAGCGCTTCGATCACCCGGCGATTCCGCGTATCGTCGACCTGATCGAAGAAAAGGGCAGCCTGTTCGTCGTTATGGATTACGTCGAAGGCCAGACCTTGGCGAGCCTGCTCAAGAAGGAAGGCCCGCAGTCCGAAGAAGACGTGGTCGATTGGGGCATCCAGCTGTGCGATGTGCTCGACTACCTGCACCGCCGCAAGCATCCGGTGATCTTCCGCGATATGAAGCCCTCGAATGTGATGCTGACCCCTGAGGGCGCAATCAAGCTTATCGACTTCGGCATTGCACTGGAGACCGGCAAGGATGCGGACAGCAAGCCGCTGGTCGGTGACGACCGCCAGCTCGGTACGCCGGGCTTCGGCGCTCCCGAACAGTTCGCCGAGAACGGCACCGTGGACGCACGTACCGATATCTACGCGCTCGGTGCCACCCTGTTCTACCTGCTGACCGGCTCACACCCGCGCAAGAACGGCATTGTGCCGATTCGTCAGATCAACCCGGAGCTTTCGCAGGGCTTGGAACTGGTGATTGCCAAGGCCACCAGCAAGAATCCGGACGATCGCTTCCAGACCTGCGCCGACTTCGCGTATGCGCTGAAACACTACAAGCAGGAAGACGCCGCATACCGCAAGGCGCTGAATTCCAAGTGGTGGGGCTTCCTCGGCACGGCGATCGCCTCCGTGGTCTGCCTGGCCCTCGCCGGCGGCAGCCTGGTGCTAGCCAACCACGCGCAGAACACCGATTACGACTACTGGATGAACCAGGCGGCGCAGACCACCGACGCATCCGCCGCAGAAGCCGCCTACGTGCGCGCAGCGGAAATCAAGATTAATGCCATTGAACCGTACGAGCAGCTGATCAAGCGTTACACCGCTGACAGTGATTTCAGCGACGACGAAGAGCAGATCTACAACACGCTGATCAACCAGCACGCCGACTCGTTGCGCAAGGACTCCACCAAGTGGGCCGAGCTGAGCTTCGACACCGGCCGCATGTATTGGTACTACTACTCCGGCTCCAAGATGGCCGGCCAAAGCGCGTCCGCCGCCAACACCGATCCGCAGCGATACGCCCGCATCCGCGCCGCTTCGCAGTGGATGCACAACGCGGCACAAGAGAGTAGCTTCAGCAACGTCAAGCTCGCCAAGATCTACGCCGACATCGCCGACTTCAACACGGAGATCGTGCCGCTGATCAACGAAGGATCCGATTCAGGCAAGTACAAGCCGTACTTCAGCAAGCTGAACGAACTGGTGAAGTCCGCCGCTCAGGAAGATAACGGTGTGATCAGCCTCGAATCCGCGAGCCTGACCTTGGACGCGTTGCGCGTGTACCCGCGCAAGTTCCGCGCGGACGGCATCACGCAACAGCAGATGAGCGATTTGGCCGATGCCGCCGCATCGCTTGCCGACAAGACCGAAACCACCACCGATGAGCTGGATGCCAGCAAGAAAGCCGCGCAACAGGCCGAAAAGCCCACCAAGGACGCCATCGTCAACGCTTTCGTTGATATCAAGGGGGACGCCAAGTGAACGCCGATATCTATAGGACTCTGGCAGTCGTATTCCTGGCTTTGGCCGTGATTCTTGCGGTCGTGGCCGTAGTGCTGTTCCGCAAGTTCAACATTCCCGCCGTGCGTGACGCCCTGACCGGCAAGCGCGCGGAACGTGAGATCGCCGAACTGCGTGGAGTGCGCGCCGGTTCGTGGGCCAACGCCGAGAATCTGGGCGAAGGCTCGCGCCGCAAGCGCAAGAAGGGTGCCCTTTCCGATACCACCACCGGTACGCATGACACCAGCGACATCGAATTCCGCCCGGTGACCGGTACCGGCTCCGGCTCCGGCTCTCTGGGTTCCGCCAGCACCAAGGGTGGCATTACTCGCCCCGGCGAAGACAAGCCGTCCGCAGTGCCCGGTGCCAAGCAAAAGGCTTCCGCCGCTCCGGCCGTGGTGGACGAGGAAGACGAAAGCACCCGTCTGGGTACCAAGGCCGCACTCGAATCTGTGGTTGAGATTCCGGTGTCCATGGCTTCCGCCGCCGAATTGGCGGACGAGGGCGAGACCTCGCTGATGCAATTCCGCAAGACGAATGAAGCATCGTCCGACGACGATGAATCCCGTACCATCCTGGTTCGTGGAGGGAAGAACAAGTAATGAGCTTCGTGACTAATTCCAGTTTCTGGCGCAAGTCGTTGATCGGTGCGGCCGTGGCTGTGGCGGCTCTTGCCATGGGTGCTACCGCCGTGGTAGCCAGCGCCGATTCGACTTCCGACCTCAAGCCCGAGCAGACCACCGGCTCCGTGGTGTCCGCACGCTCCTTCAAGGCCGTCAAGGCACAGTCGGCTGCCGCCACTACGCCGAAGATGGATTTGGCTTGGTATGCCGCCGATAAGGACGGCAAGGTGGCCGATAATGCCCAGCCGCTGGCCGATGGCCGCACCAATGCCTCGAATGTTCGTCTGGGCGTGACGATTACTGGGTTTGATGGTTTCCCCGCGGGCCAATTTGACCGTAACGGACAATACGTAGGTGAGGATAAAGACAAGGTTGTCTTTACCGTGACCGTGGGCATCTTGGGCGTCAAGGAAGTCAAGTATGGCGACTTCCACCGTACAGGCAATGTGCAGGACGGCTACACCTACACCGTTGAGCCGAATGATGGTCCGGCGTTCGCTCTGAGCGGTGATCCGGTTACGCTCGATGTGACGGTTGCCGCGCCGGCTGATCCTACAGCGGCAAATGCCGCCATTGACCTGAATCAGTTCAAGGATGACGACGGCACGAGCACCATCACGGCTCCTCAATTGTCCTATAACAGCACCAAGCCCGCCGCCGTGGATACGGCGGTGTTCGGCGGCGTTGCTGATACTGATTGGCTGAAAGGCAAAGACGCGACCGACGGTACCTGGTTCACGACCACGTCGCCGTCCGTAACCTTTACTCCGGTTGCGGCTGAGGCAGCCAATGTCGTGTCTTATGAGGTGACGTATCCGAATGGCAACGGCACCAAGACCGATACGGTCAAGGCAGATGAAGCATGGACCGTGCCTAACGGCAAGACCGACCTGACCAAGACCACGGTTACGGTCACCAATTGGTTCGGCAGCGCTTCCGATGCGAAGCCGTTGAGCGATTTGCTCGACGCGAAGACCGTTATTGTTGACCCGAATGCCGGCACTGGTCTGTCCCTGAATCTGACCGGTACCACCCCAGATAAGGGTGCTGTCAACAACGGCACCACGTATTACAGCAAGGTCGGCGGCTTCTCGGTGAGCAGCACGAGCGCATACTTCGCCGATGAACTCGCCCTGCTCAAGGCGAACGGTATCAAGTTGCTGACCGTTCCGGCTGCCGACGGCACCGGTGCCACAATCCCGGTGTGCGATGCCGCTGATCTTACGAATGGTGCCGTGGACTGCGGCAATGCCGGACTGGTCCTGAAGACCGGTAACCACACCATAAACCTGAACTCCGCGCTGCCGGGCGCGCCGACTGTAACGCAGTCGTTCACCATCGACACCACCGCTCCTACCGTTGCGTGGAAGGGCTACTCCAAGAACGGTGGCATTGATATTCCGTTTGGAAAGACACTCTTCGCAGTCGACCGTAAAGAACGTGCCCTGACCTTCACCGTTACGGATGATGGTGCCGGTGTGGGCAAGGTGATTGCAAGCGGTATCGATCCTGAGACGGGCAAGCAGGCCACGGTCACGTTGACCAACAACGGTGACGGCATCTACACATTCCCGCTCACCAAGGCCGGAACCTACGATCCGACGGACTTCACCATCCAAGCCACGGACAATGCAGGTACGCAGTCCAAGGCTGAAAAGGTAAACGCAATTGCCGGCGATAAGTTCACCTACACGAAGATTCGTATCGGCAAGAATGTCCAGCCGAAGACCACGGTATCGGTAAGCGGCACCGACTACATCAACGGCACTCCCAAGGTCACACTGACCGTCAAGAGCAACCCGTGGCTGTCGGACGAACTGAAGGGTCTGCAAGAAGGTGCCGGCACCAAGGACCTGAACCTGCTCACCAGCACATTGACCGCCGGTGGCAAGACCGTGTACCAGGGCGCGTTCCCGGTGGCCGACGCCACGGTGAACGACGCCGGTGACGAGATCGTGATTTCTGCGGATGTTGCCAAGCCGTTGATCGACGCCAAGAACACAAACGGCCAGTATGCCATTACGGTAACCGATAACCCCACATTGCTGGCGGTGTTGGGTGACGTGACCAATAACGCCAAGACCTTCGGCGTGGATACGCAGGCCCCGAGCTTCACCGGTGCCGCCTACCAGGCAGGCAGAGATGAACTGACCTCCACCAAGGACGATTCCATCAGTGTCGTGTCCCGTTCTGCCGCCACCATCACTTTGGACGCGCGCGATCTGCTGCCCGATTCCACGGCAACAGGTGCCGGCAAAGACGATGCACATACCTCTGGTCTGGCAAAGGTCGAAGCCAAGGTCGATTACACCACGTGGAATGGCGATAAGGTCACCGGCAAGTGGACCGAACTTCAGCGTGTGAACAACGACCCCAACAAGGTCCAACTGACGCTCGGCGACCAGGACGGCAAGTACACGCTGGCCGGCGTATCCCTCAGAGCCACCGATAAGGCGACCACGAAGCCCAATGTCAGCGATGCCGAAACCACACTGGCCACGGTAAAGACCGCACTGTCCAAGTCCACTGATACCACCGTGGCCGCTGCGGCCAAGCAGCTGCCGGATACGCTGGGCGTGAGCAAGCAGACCGCGAAGGCGACTCTGCAGCTCAACGATGCCGACCTGCAGAAGACCTACAAGGAAGACCTCACCAACATCTCCCTCAAGGTCGCCGGTGACCCCGCGTTCGCCTACCGCTGGGATGTGGTCAAGGCTGGTTATGCCAATACAGACTTGCTGACCGGCGCGGTGCAATACGGCGACGCCGGCTCGAAGGACTTCACGTTCAAGATCAGTGATGCCACCTATAAGGACGGCGTCATCACGCTGGGCACCGCAAACCTGCCCGAGCGGACCGAAACCGACAAGGATGCCACCGGCAAGCAGTTCAACGGCGACTACCAGCTGACGCTCCAGAAGAACTTCGGCAACAATGTCGAGCTGTTCAACGCTCAAAGCACCGGCACTACCAACTACCTGTTGGACACCAAGCGCCCAGTGCTGACCAAGATCAGCGGTCCGGCCGGTGCCAAGGGCGAGACCATCGTCGATACCACCGTGCAAGGCAAGAGCTACACGGTCTTCGCCAAGGCAGGTGCACAGACGTTCACGGTCTGGATCAAGGATCTGCTGCCCAACGGCCAGTCCACGAACAGCTCCGCCAAGAACGAAGCCCATACGTCCGGCATCAAGGATGAATCCGTCAAGCTGACCATTCCTGACGGCACTGATCTGAAGGGCAAGACGCTCGCCGAGGGCAAGACGGTGAATGTCACACTCGACAACGAAGGCAAGGGACAGTTCACCCTTGATCAGGAAGGCTTCTACGACTTGAGCAAGATCACGGTAAGTGTCAATGACAACCTCGGCAACGCGCTGGACAAGGAAAGCTTCAAGAAAGCTCCGGTTCAGGACAATGTCAAGGATTACGACGCCGTCGTTGCCGATGTGAATGGTGACGACACCAAGGCATCCTTCGCGGTCACCAAGTTCGACAACTCTGTGCTTGACTCCAGTGATAACAACAACAAGTACTTCCGTGGCAAGGTCAAGGTGGCCTACACCATCACCGACCACTGGTTCCCGATTTACGCCAAGCTCAACGCCGGCAAGACGAACCTGCTCGCTGGTAGTACTTCGAACACCACGCCGTTGACCGGTGGCCAGAACGAGCAGAACATCAAGCCGTTGGATGCCAGCGATGCACAGTGGACTGAAGGCGATGGCTACACGTGGACGCTCTCCGGCCAGAAGCTGTTGATCAACGGCAAGACCAACGAAGTGGAAGGCAATTACACGCTGCACCTCGCCTATGCCGGTCTACAGGCAAAGGCCAATGAGGCATCTACCCAGTCCAAAGACGTGGTGCTCGACTGGACCGCTCCGAAGCTGGGCGACCTGACCGCTTCCAGTGAAGCACCGAAGAAGTGGGATTGGATCTTCTCCACTGATGTCTTCACGGCCACGCTGAACGGCATCAGCGATAATGTGTCCGGTGTGACTGCGGACTCCACCGCGTTCTCCACCAAGCACTTCGACAACTGGCTTTCCGGCAAGAACGACCCGGCTCCCGTCTATGCGGGCGACGCGGCCGCCGGCAGCATCAGCTTCACGATGGATGGCGACAGCCAGCGCGTCTACCTTGGTGAAACCAGCCTCACCATTCGCGATGAGGCCGGCAACCCGGTCGACACCGGCAGGCTCAACGCCTACGAAGGCGTGAACGGCAACCAAGCCGCCAACGCACTGAAGGGATTGAACGGCGTGGCCATCGACACCGTGGCTCCCACCATCGCGGTCTCCTACGACAACAACGATGTGCGCAACGGCAAGTACTACAAGGCCCACCGTACCGGTACCGTGACACTGACCGAATCGAACTTCGATTTCTCCAAGAAGTATGAGGGCGATCGTGCGGTCGTCACCACGTCGATCGACGGCAAGAAGGCCACCATTCCGGTCTCCTCCTTCAAGAACGTGAGCGGTGACCTGAAGACGTACGTGGCCACCTTCGCCGCCGACAGCGACGGCGACTGGACTGTGGACGCCGCCTACACCGATCCGGGCGATCACCCGTCGAATACGATTCACGAGGAGTTCACGGTCGACACCGTGGCTCCGAAGCTGACCCTCACCTTCGACAACAACAACGTGAAGAACGGCAAGTACTACGCGGCCGATCGCAACGCTACCATTCGCGAAGTCGAGCGCAACTCCTCCAAGGACGAATCGGTCATCACCGTCACCGCCAAGGACGATAACGGCGCGGACACCGCAGCCCCCGGCCCGGCGGGCTGGCAGCGCACCGGCGGCACGCGCGAATCCACCGAGTGGACGAACTCCGTGGCATTCACGGGCGAGGCGCACTTCACCATCAAGGCCACCGCCACCGATCTGGCCGGCAACAAGGCCGAAGAGGTGAGCGAACCCGAGTTCGTGATCGACAAGACCAAGCCGCAGATCAAGATCGACCGCGTGGAAGACAAGACCGCGTACGCCGGTACCGTGGCACCGTTGATCGACTTCAACGATGTCAACATCGACATGAAGAACGTGAGCTACACGCTGGTCGGCGACCATCGCGGTGCACTCAAGGGCGACAAGATGCCCAAGAACGTCACCACCGATACGGCCAACGACCGCACCGTGGACTTCACGGACTTCGAACGCAAGGTCGACTTCGATGACGTGTACACCATCAAGGCGCACGGCACCGATTTGGCCGGCAATGCGTTCGAGACCAAGAAGACCTTCTCCGTGAACCGCTTCGGCTCCACCTACACGTTCGATGCGGACACCACGAACCTGCGCGGCACCTACCTGAAGAAGGCGCAGGACGTGCAGATAACGGAGATCAACGTCTCCGGTCTTGACCTGAGCAAGCGCCAGATTGTGATCGCCAAGGACGACAAGGCGACCACGCTCACCAACAACGACTACAAGGTCGCGACCTCTGACGACAAGGGCTGGAGCCGTACGGTGTACACCGTGCCGGCATCCCGCTTTAACTCCGACGGCTTCTACCGTGTGCAGGTGCAGTCCATGGACGAGGCGGGCAACCTCTCGCAGAACACCATGGACAAGAAGAACGCCGACCGTAAGGGCACTGCCGAAGTGAACTTCGCCGTCGACTCGACCGCGCCGACTGCTTCGCTGCTCGGCATCAAGTCCGGCACCGTGTACTACAGCCAGCAGGGACAGCCCGCGTCGGTGGATGCCAAAGACAACCTCGGCATCAAGTCCACCGAAGTGTATGTCGACGGCCAGCTCAAAGACAGCTGGAAGGGCGATGCCACGTTCAAGTCCACGCCGAGTCTGACGTTCGACGCCGACGCCAAGAGCCACGAGATCGTGATCCACACGATCGACAAGGCAGGCAACGAGGCGACGTCCACCTACGACAACATCTACGTGGCCTCCAACTGGTGGCAGTACGCCACCCACACCCCATGGCTGCGCAACACGATGATCTTCGGTGCGCTGGTGGTCTTGGCCGCCATCGCCGGAGCGATTGTGATGGCGCAGCAGCGCCGGAAGCAGTTTGCGTACCGCAAGAACCCGTTCGAGCGGTGAGGTGACTGCACTCGTTTCCCGTTAACGAGGGTTGTTTGCGGGGCGTTGCGGTGAGTAATTGCTGATGCCATAGTGGGCCAGTCCAATTGATTCTGGGCTGGCCCACTACCGTTGATGAGGGATTGCGTGATGTGGTGTTGGCTGGGTATGGGTTGTCTGGTCACCGGCTGTAGCGTTGAACGGCATCGCTTGTCGTGCGTAGACGTTGTGCGTGTTCGAGGATGTGCTGGAGTCCCTTTCATTTGTGCATGCCTGCTGCGAATCTATGGGCAGAGCGATGATATAAATTAATCAGAAGATAGGCGAGGGGAGAAACTGATGAAGGGTTTGGTTACCATCCACGATGGCATTGCGGATGTGCGTTTCACTGCCTCTCTGGATGTGTCCGGTGATACGTCGATATCCGCTATTCTTCCTTCGCTGTCCAATATTGTGGGATTTCAGTCGCCTTTGGATTCCATGGGTTTGGCCATAGATGGTAGAACTGTGCCTCCGACCATTACCGTGTCGCAGGCGGGTTTGCACGAGGGCTCGTGGATTTCGCTGTTGAAGCGTGATCGGAAACCATTGAATCCTTATGCCAATACCGGTCTCAATGATGGTTATGTGCAATTGCGGTTTGTCAGCGGCGAGAATGCGGGCGCTGTATATGATGTGTCTGCCGGCACGATGTCGATAGGCACATTGCTGAATCCTGAACGAAACTCCATGAATGCGGATTTCATGTTGGATGTCGGGGCAGACAGTGACGTGCGCCTGATTCCGCATGTGCGTGAAGGCAAGCTGCAGAAGCGCGCCGCATGGTACCGCAAGCGCAAGCGGGAAATTCATTCCGGTGTTTTCATCGATGGCAAAGAAGTCATAGAACCGGTATCACTGAATAACAGCACCGAAATCGTGCTGCCGGAATGCATTGTCACCGTGACCCACGGCCGTGAGACTTCCGTGCCGGTGGATACTGAAGAAATGGAAGGTCGCTGGCTGTTCGCTAGGCCGCCGAAGATTCGCGAGGTGGTCAAACAGCGAAAGTTTACGCTGCCCGGAGAACCGCAGAAGCCAGAGAAAGCGCCGATTCCCCTGCTCACGAGCCTGCTGCCTCTGGCAATGGCTGCAGTAATGTGCGTGCTTCTGAAGAGCTATACCTATCTCATGTTCGGTCTGATGAGCCCAGCGATGATGATTGGCTCGTATATTTCCGGTAATCGTGCCGGAAAGAAGCGATACAAGCAGCAGATGAAACGCTTTGCGGAAAACACGAAGCGTATTCGCGGCGAGGCGCAAAAAGCTGTTGATGCTGAGGTGGCCCAGTCACGACGGGAGTATCCTGATCCCACACAGGTATTGGATATCTGCGCTCGTCACACCGCACGGTTGTGGAACCGCCGCTCCACTGATGAATCGTGGCTGCGTTTGCGTGTGGGCACGGGAACCATAGACTCGCACATCACATTGGAAGACCCCCAAAAAATGGAGTTTGAGCGGGTCACCAAGTGGCAGTTGAAGAATTTCCCGGTAACGGTATCTCTGCCGGATGCCGGATGTGTTGGCTGCACTGGAAATGACGACGTGTTGTATCCGGTGGTGTCATGGATGACCGCGCAGATGGCGGCATTGCATTCCACCCGTGATCTCACGTTGTATCTGCTGTCTCCTCGCCTTAAGGATCGAGGTCAGGCGATTGCTGGCATTGATTGGTCGTTTGCGCAGTGGTTCCCGCATTTTGCGCCGCATTTCGGTCAGAATGCGGTGCGTACCATGGCGGTTAGTGCGGATGATTTGGCTCTGCGTATTTCTGAGCTGACGACGATGCTGGATGAACGCAGCAGTGAGCAAAAGCGGCAGTCCATCAAACACTGGGTGGGGCCAGCGGTGGTTGTCATCATGGAACATGCGCACGTGCTGCGCTCCATGCCTGGCATCATACGACTCCTGCAGGAGGGGCCGGCACTTGGTATATACGCACTGTGCATCGACACGGATGAGCGATTATTACCTGAGGAATGCCAGACCGTGATTACTGCTACCGCGAAAGACCTTCGTGTGGAAAGCAACAAAGCCGACGATGTGTTTGACATCATGCCTGATTTGGTATCGCAGGATTGGCTTGGTGCCGTGGCTGGTGCGTTGGCTCCCATTGAAGATGGCAGCCCTGCCGAAGGGCAGTCCGCCATTCCCGATCACAGTCGTCTGTTGGATTTGCTGGATTTGACGCCTACGCCGGAGCAAATCGAGGCGCGATGGGCAATGTACCCACGTTCTACAGCGTGTGTGATTGGCGAATCCGTGGATGGTCCATTCGGATTGGATATTTCCAAAGACGGCCCTCACGGATTGATTGGCGGCACCACCGGTTCTGGTAAGTCAGAATTATTGCAATCCTTGGTCGCATCTCTGGCTGTGGCCAATACGCCACAAGCGTTGAACTTCGTGCTTGTGGATTACAAAGGTGGCGCGGCATTCAAGGATTGTGTGAAACTACCTCACACCGTGGGCATGGTCACCGATTTGGATAATCATCTTGTTTCCCGTGCGCTGACTTCGCTGGGTGCCGAGCTCAACTACCGTGAGCATTTACTGGCACGGGCTGGAGCCAAGGATCTTGAAGATTATATCGATATGCGTGAGGCCAAGCCCAGCCTTCCAGAGATACCGCGATTGCTCATCGTCATCGATGAATTTGCCTCGCTCGCCCGTGAACTTCCTGACTTTGTCACCGGTTTGGTGAACATTGCGCAGCGAGGCCGTTCGTTGGGCATTCATTTATTGCTTGCCACGCAGCGACCGGGTGGTGTGGTTTCCCCGGAAATCCGAGCGAACACAAACCTGCGCATTGCCTTGCGCATGACTGATTCCTCAGAGAGCCAAGATGTGATCGATGCAAAAGATGCCGCACTGATTTCAAAATCCACACCGGGCCGTGCTGTGGTACGTTTGGGTTCCAGCTCGCTGATCCCGTTCCAATCGGCGCGTGTGGGCGGAAGATATATCAATCCGTCAAAGAATAAGGGATCACAGCAGACTCAGACTCCGTTTATTCGTTCAATGGCGTTCTCTCAACTCGGCGGCGCGGTGCCACAACGGCCGAAGAGCAAGAAGGACAAGGGCAATGTGAATGTGACCGATTTGAAGATGCTTGTGGATAGCATCAACGAAGTCGCGCGTCGTGAGCATATCCCTCAGCAGCGGCAGCCTTGGCTACCGGCATTGTCCGAACATGTGGATTTGAACCAGCTGAAAGAGTTTGAGGCCTCGACCGATAAAGATAGTCAGGGGCATGTGATTATCCCATTCGCTTTGGGCGACTATCCTCAACGCCAGCAACAGACAGTAGTGTCTATAGATGCCAGTTCCTTTGGCAATATGTTCATTGTCGGAACGTCGCGTTCCGGTAAATCTACGGCATTGCGCACTATTGCCTATTCAGGCAGCATGGCTTATACGCCGAGAGAACTGCACATCTACTGCATCGACGCAGGCAATGGCGCGATTTCACCGTTGACTGCTTTGCCGAATGTAGGCGCGGTGGCGTTACGCAGTGAGACGCAGAAGATTGAGCGTCTGATAGGCAAACTTGAAGCGGAAACTAAACGCCGAGCGAGTCTGCTGTCTAAAGATGGTTACAGCAGCATCGATGAATACAATGCGAGCGATGTAGCTGCACGTGAAGGCGCATTACCGCACATATTGGTATTGCTGGATTCATGGGATGGTTTCAACTCAGTATTCCAGAGCTACGATGGTGGCTCCCTGATTGAGCGTCTGCAGATACTGATGCGCGAAGGCCCATCTTCAGGTGTTCACTTTATTCTCACAGGAGATCATCTACTACTAGCCGGTCGCATGTCGGTGCTTTCGGACAGCAAGATACTGCTGCGTTTGGTCGATCCATCCGATTACACGGAAGTCGGCATGTCGTCACGTGATGTGCCGGAAAACATTCCTGATGGGCGTGGATACCGATCGGAAGATGGCGCTGAAATCCAGGTTGCAAAGATTCACGAAGGTCTTTCCGGCCAAGAGGAATCAGAATTGATTCGTGCTAGCGGAACCAAACTGAAGTCTGGTCGTGACCGCGGATTGCCACGTGCGGTCATGCCCTTCACTGTAGAGCAGCTGCCTGAAGAGATTACTTTGTCCGCAGTGCACACTCGTATCAGCGACTATGGCGATGATTATCTTCCGGAACGTGGAACAAAACACCGCATTCCGCTCGGCATCGGTGGCGAAGACAACGAGCCAATATTGTTCGATCCAGGTGAGACGCCCATGTTGCCGATTTACGGTACGTCGCAAAGCGGCAAGACCACTATGCTGGTCACCATTGTCAATGGCGCGCTAGCCGGTGGGTATCGCGTGATTCTCGCAGCCCCCAAGAACAATGCATTGCGTGCATTTGTCGATAAGCCGGGTGTAGAACGGATAATCACTCTGCCATCTGAGCTTACCGAGGAACTGCTCTCTCAATATGCAGATGATCCCAAAACGTTATTTGTGTTCGATGACTGCCAACTGCTGAAGGATGTTCCAGCTTCGAACTGGTTGCAATCGAAGATCGGTGTACTTGATGCTAATTCTGCGGGATTCGTCGTTGCTGGAGATGCGGCGGAATTTCCCACTGGATTCGGCAATTGGGGATCCAAGGTTAAGACGATTCGTCAAGGCGTGTTGTTGAAACCGGACGAGGTGATTTACCAAGATCTCATCAATATTCGTCTTCGCCGCGCGCAGTTGACGGCTGATGTGCCATCTGGCCGAGGATTTGTACATATGGGAGCATTGTCCGTTACTATGCAGGTGGCGTCCAGCGAACCTATGGATGGAGTTCCTGAAGCTGAGCCTCAGGATACACTGCTTACCGCAGTCGAAGCAATACCGGCTCCACCCATGCCACAAGAGCCGCAATCGGAGACGCCAGCGATACCTCCAGCACCGCGCACGGGGAGATGACGATTATGTTTGGCAAGAAGAAAAAGGCATCAGGCATTATTGCTGGTACGAGCCCCGCGCAGGTGTATCGGGAACTGCCTGTGCTGCCAAGAACCAGCCAGACCAGTATCCGAGATGAATGGAGTCGTGCCGCTTTGGAAGGGTCTTCATTTGGCGAACCACCAGTACGTGCTGGTCAACCGGTCTCTGCCGAAGTGAATCTGCCCTTGCATCGCAAAATTCCGCGGTATGTGATGGAGTTTTCGGATGGGCAGCGCATTGAGGTGAAATCGAGATGTGGTGCCGGGCGGATGCCACCTACGGCAGAAGATGGATATGAGGCATTTGCGGTGCTGCATGATTCCAGCCAGCAGACTTCGCGCAGACATTTCGAATTTGGTGTGACCGCTATAGGGCAGGTCTGGGTGATGGACTGTGATTCTGCCAATGGTACATGGTTGGAATCTCATGGTTCCAGAATTGAACTGCCTAAGCTTACCAGGACCAGCATGGTTCCGGGTGATGTGTTACGTTTCGGCGGCATGAGAGCAAAGTTGGTGCAGGTCAGCTAGTTTTAAGAGCATCGTTCTACTGTTCTTATTCTGGCTCGATGTATTGTCAAGACCGTATATCGGGGGTATTCTTACTCATGGATGGGCATGGTTGTCCATTCGGCGTCGGCGGCGGTATGGACCGGTGGCGTAAGGTTCCGTATGGGAAGGGTTAGTCCTATGGCCAACGTAAATGTAACGTATGATGACATCCAGCGTGTGAAGAGCAGCCTTGAGAGTGGCCGCCAAAGTCTTGTCGATACGCTTGATCAGTTGAACAAGACCGTGAGCGAGTTGGTGACGAGCGGCTTCGTCACAGATAAGGCTTCCGGTGCTTTTGAGACTTCGTACCAGCAGTTCACTAAGGGTGCAACCGATACTGTGAATGGTCTTAATGGCATGCAGCAGTTCCTGCAAAAGACGCAGGATGCTTTGACCGAACTCGATTCTCAGTTGGCCAGCGCGCTGCAGTAATACTGCCTGAATTGGCAAGTGAGCGGCCTGCGATGCAGGGGGTTTGAGGCATTGCAGGCCGTTGCTTATTTTGTACTGTTTTCCAGTACTTGTATTGGGAGAGTGTATGGCTGAGTCCAAGATAGTCATTATTGATGAGTCCGTTGTCCGTATGAAGACTGGCTTTGAGAACATTCAGCAGACACTGAATTTACGTGGCAATGATGATATGAAACCTGACAAGGGCAATGTGGGATACGCCCCGGTTATTAATGCCTTGAGCAAATTCAATACTCAGGTTTCATCCACGAAGAATAAATACAAGATTAAAACCGAGAAATTGGTTGATTTTCTACAGAATGTCAAAACCGGTTCCGATAAAGTCGATGAGCAGATTCAGGCTTCGTTGAAGGTTGATCATACTTCTGGCAGTGGGAGCTGACGTGTCTGGTGGTAGATGATTGATTCTACAGGCATGAGGCATTGAGCTTCTTTAGGCCGTATCTTCAAGGGGGATGGGATTGACAAACGAGCAATATGTTATCTCCATGGTTCCACCACAAGGGTGGCATGAGATTGAAGTGGATCCAAAACATCGCGAGATAGAAATTGAACGTCAGCTTGGTCAATTGCGCTATGTTGTGCCATCATGGCGAACGGTTTATCCCGCGTTGCGCCGTTACTTGGTGAAGGCATATGCCGATGCGTGGAAGTCCGGTGTCCGATATGCAATTGCGACGGATATTGATCCTGATGATGCTGTGCAGGTAATGGCGACATTCATGATTGCACAATTACCTCAGGCCAGTGTCTTAGGTGATTTGGATGATGAATTGGACGCAGTTATTGAAACGCTTTCCAGCGAACAGGCTGAACTTGGTGATGGTGAATTCATGTCGTTGCAGAAAGTGAATTTGCCGAAAATGGGGACTGCGGTTCGGGCGCAATCAATAACGTCGTTGGTTGATGACAAGGGTGGTAAAACCAATCGTCATGTGGCGTCGCTTCGAACTTTCATCCCGTGTGGGGAGCATGTGTTTGTGGTAACTGGTGCCACTCCGCAAATTGATATTGCTGATGTTTTGTTTAATTTGTTTGCTTCGATGGCGGATACGGTGAGTATTGAGTTTGTGAATTCCAGCGCGTATGCGTCGACGAGTGGGGAGGAAATATCGTGAATCTCGATGGTGAGGATTGGGGTTTTGTCGGGTATTCGGGGAATCAGGTTCCTGGGAGTGGTGGATTCACTGCCGACTTGGCGGGGCGATACTCGAACCTGCAAGGCACTTTCAATAAGATGGCAGATGATTTGGATCATTTGCAGACCAAGGAAGGCATGAGCGGCGAATGGGTGACCAAGTTCGTTGACAAAATTGGTACCATGCCGAAGGATTTCCGCAACTTTGCCACAGGGTTTGGGGATGTCGCGAAAGCACTGGACACGTGGAGTTCAGACATCGATAGCTATCAGCGTCAGGCTTCCAATGCCTTCGTGGAGGTGGAGAATGCCAAGAGAGTACAGGCGAATGCTCAACAGAATGTAGCGTCAAGCCAGCGTGAATTCGATCGTGTGCAAAGTGCGTATTCCAATCTCAGCCCTGATGCCAGTGACGAGGATTATGAGCGTGCACGGGATCGACGCAGACAGGCGCAGAGCATGGTCGACCAGTATGAGCAAGGACTGTCCACGGCCAATAGAGATTTGGAAGCGGCCAAAGCAGCGGTGCATAGGATCGTCGACAACTATAAGAAGGCTGGCGATGAGCAGGCCAAGGCTATTGCCGCTGCCACGCGTGAATCGCCGAAGTTGCATGGTTTTGCGGAGCAATGGCAGTATTCCGATGCTTGGCAGATTACCGTGAAGATTCTTGAGGTCGCCTCCATTGTCCTTGGTGTTATTGGGTTGTTCTTCGGCGGTTGGATTGCCGTTGCTGCCGCGGCGGTGGCCGCGCTGCTGTTCGTGGACAAGCTGTTGGCCAAGGCGAACGGTGATGCGTCGTGGTGGGAAGTTGTGGTATCCGGTTTCTGGGCATTATTGGATGTTGGGGCCGGCTTGAAAGCTGTAAGCAAGATTGCAAATGCCAAGAGCACTGCT